>NZ_JARWBG010000073.1:0-25863 GCF_029846775.1 Streptomyces chengmaiensis | reverse complement strand
CGCCCGGGGCCGGCCGCTTCCGGGCGCGTCGGGGACGGCGTCCTCGGCGGCGAAGGCGGGCGGGGCTTCTGCGGTGCGCTGCGCGCGCCGCCGCTGCCGGCCCGGCCGTCCGTCGAGATAGCCGCGGGCCGCGTGGCCGAGCACTCCTTCGGCGAGAAGCAGCGCCAGTCGCCCGTCGGAATGGCGGAGCTGCTCGGCGGCGTACCGGCAGTAGGGGCACTGGGCGAGGTGCTGCCGGACGTCGGGGATGAGTGTGCCGCCGCGGCGCAGGGACACGTCGAGCAGCCGGGTGTAGTGGCGGCATTCCGCGTTCGGGGCCAGTTCGGTATGCGCGCGTAGACAGCCGGCCCGGAAATGTTCACGCACCTGTTCCAGTTGGGCCGATGCGCTGCGCGGGTCGACGCCCAGCAATGCGGCGGGAATCGATACGCCTTCCGCCTCCGCCTCGGTATGCCAGAGCAGCACCTGAACCGGTTCGGGCATCATCTGAAATGCACGCGAGACGAGACGGCGACTTTCTCCGGGGACGTCCGGATTCTGCAGTCCGGGCAGCATTGCGGCGACACGCGGGTCCGCCGCCCAGACCGCGGCGATTTCACGTACGGTCACCAGAAGCCGGGGACGGAGCGCGCCCTTGAGCCCGCCCTGCTCACGCAGTTCTCCGAGAGTCTGCTGGAAAGCGGCCGCAGCGAGCGTACCGGCGGCGCTCCCCGCCGGGTCGGCGCCCACGGTGTCGGCGCCCGCAGAACCGGGCGCGCACAGGGCGGCGTAGTCGCTGACGGCCTGCCAGTGGCGGGTCAGCAGCGCGGCGACGGCGAACGGTTCGCCCTCGCCTCCCAGCAGGGCCGCCAGCGCGGCGTCACCGCCCTCGGCGGCAGCTGCGACCGGCACGGCGGAAGGGGTGTGGGGGGTGCTCGGATGGTGCATGGGTGTCTTTCCGTTCAGGGCACAGCGGTGAAGGGTTGAAAGGGCGCGCTCAATTGGTATGGACCTGATAAGCGGCCAAAGTCGAACTGCTGAACAGAATCGCCATGTTCGGGCGTACGGAGGCTCACCCTTCCACAACACACGTACATGGAACAAGAGTTCCGGATCGACGACCAATCACGACCCCGAATGAGCGGAACTGTGCTACATCGAGTCGCAATTGACTCAATGTCAAAAGAGAAGCGCCCCTTGACTCAGAGAGCCACCAGAGAGATCTCCGTGGCCTTGACACTCGTCCATACGGGCACGCCGTCGGCCAGTGCGAGTTCCGCGGCCGCCTCCGGGGTGATCTCGGCGACCAGATCCGGCACCCGGTCCGATGCCACCAGCACCCTCAGCCTGCTGCCGACCGCAGTGATCTCCCGTACGGCGCCGGGCCAGACGTTGCGGGGACTGCCGCCGGGCCGGTCGCGGTGGACGGAGACGGCCTCCGGCGCGATGATCGCCAGCGCCCGCTCGCCCGCAGCGGGGCGTTCCCGCTCGCCGTCCAGCGGCCCCGCGACGGCCAGCCGCCCGCCGCCCGCGAGCTCCAGCCCGTCCGCGCCGGCCGTTCCGGGCCAGGCGTTGCGCCCGAGCATCCGGGCCACCCATGCGGAGCGGGGATGCCGGGTGACCTCCGCCGGCGGGGCGTCCTGCAGCGCCCGGCCGTCGTCGAGCACCAGCACCCGGTCGGCGAGCGAGAGCGCCTCCACCGGATCGTGCGTGACGATCAGGCAGACTCCGCCGAAGCCGTCCAGATGGCGCCGCAGCAGATGCCTGACGTGCGCCTTGGTGGTCTGGTCGAGCGCGGCGAGCGGCTCGTCGAGAAGCAGCAGCCGGGGCCGTGCGGCCAGCGCTCGGGCGAGCGCGACGCGCTGCGCCTGTCCGCCGGAGAGCTGCGCCGGCCTGCGGGCCGCGAGATGGCCGACGCCCAGCCGGTCGAGCCACTCCTGCGCGGCACGGCGCGCCTGCGCGCGGGGGACGCCCTGGGCGCGCAGCCCGTAGGCGGTGTTGCCCAGGGCGCTCAGATGCGGGAAGAGGGCCCCGCTCTGGGGTACCCAGGCGACGCCCCGGCGGTGCGGCGGCAGCTCGGTGACGTCGAGGCCGCCGAGGCGCAGCACGGCGTGGGAACGGGGGGTCAGGCCGAGGAGTGCGCGCAGGAGGGTGGTCTTGCCCGCGCCGTTGGGTCCCACGACCGCGACGGTGACGCCCGGCTCCGCGTCGAGGGTGAGCCGGTCGAAGCCGGTGACGTCGGCGTGCAGCGCCCAGCGCCCGCCGCCGACGGTGCCGCCGTCAGTGCCGTCGGCGGCGTCGGCATCGGCGGCGGCCTTCGGCCCGGCGGACCCCTCGGCCGGCCCGGCGGACCCCTCGGCCGGCCCGGCGGGCCGCGCCGCCGGCTCGTCGTCCGCGTCCCGCGCCGCCCCCCGGGCTCCGTCGCTCCCTCGCGCCCCGGCGCTGAAGCGTCCACGGAGGGCGACGAGCACCGCCATGGCGATGGCGAGCAGCAGCAACGACAGCGACGTGGCGGCCTCGGGCTGGTCCTGGAGCAGCAGATACACCTGGAGCGGCAGCGTCTGCGTGACGCCGGGCAGATTGCCGGCGAAGGTGATCGTCGCGCCGAACTCGCCCAGTGCCCGCGCCCAGGTGAGGGCCGCGCCCGCGGCCAGGCCGGGGGCGACCATGGGCAGGGTGACGGTGCAGAACACCCGTACCGGCGAGGCCCCCAGCGAGGCGGCCGTCTCCTCGTAGCCCGGCCGCAGCCCCGCGATTGCACCCTCCAGGCTGATGACGAGGAACGGCATCGCGACGAACGTGGCCGCGACCACCGCTCCGGAGGTGTGGAAGGGCAGGGTGACGCCGAAGGCATCCTCCAGCCAGGGCCCCAGCAGCCCCCGCCTGCCGAAGCCGAGCAGCAGCGCCACGCCGCCGACGGTGGGCGGCAGGACCATGGGCAGCAGCACGAGGGAGCGGACGACCGCCTTGCCGGGGAAGTCCACACGGGCCAGCAGCCAGGCCAGCGGCACCCCGAGCAGCAGGGAAAGGCCGAGGGACCAGAAGGAGACGACGAGTGAGAGCCGAAGCGCCTGGGTGACCCCGGGGGCGGTCAGATGCGTGCCCAGCTCGCCCCAGGAGGTGCGCACGAGGATCCCGACGAGGGGCAGCAGCAGAAACGCGATCGCGAGCAGCGCGGGCACGGCGAGCGTGATCGGGGTGCGGGTGCGGGTGCGGGTGCGTCTCATGGGGGTGTCGGGTTTCTCGTGCGGCGGGGGTCCGGGCGGGTCGGCGGCCCTGGGAGTACGGCGGGTCCGGGAAGCCGGCGGTCCTTCGGGGCGTGCGGACGGCGCTTCACGGCTTCTGGAAGCCCGCGCCCTGAAGGATCTTGAGCGCTTCCGGGCTGCGCAGCCACGCCACGAACTCCGCCGCCTCCCGGGCGTTCTCCGAGGTCTTGAGGGTGGCCGCCGGATACTCGGCGACGGCGTTCTGCCCGTCCGGGATCTCGACGGCGTCGACCTCGTCCCGTGCGACGGCCGCGTCGGTGCGGTAGACGATGCCCGCGTCGGCCTCGCCCAGTTCGACCTTGCTGAGCACGGCGCGCACGTTCGGCTCCAGCGAGACGGGCCGGACGGTCACCCGCTGAGCGTCCAGGACCTGCCGGCTGTACTTGCCTACGGGCGCCTGGGGCGCGGCCAGCACCACCTTGAGCTTGGCGTCGGCCAGGTCGGCGAGCCCGTCGACCTTGTGCGGGTTGCCCTCGCCCACGGCGATGACGAGACGGTTCCGGGCGATGACCACCGGCTCGCCCGTCTCATCCCTGACGTCGTCCATGGTCTTGGTGTTCGCGGTGACGAGGGCGTCGGCGGGTGCGCCCTGGCGGACCTGAGCGGCCAGTTCCTGCGACCCGGCGAAGGAGAACGTCACGGTCACGTCCCCGTGCGACTTCTCGTACGCGGCGCCTGCCGCCTTGAAGACGTCCGTGAGCGAGGAGGCGGCGAGCACGGTCAGCCGTGTCGCCTTCCCGGACGCCTTGCCAAAGGACGCCTCGTCGCCGCCGTCGCCGCAGGCGGCAAGGGAGGCGAGCAGAGCGACGGCGGCGAGCGCGGCGGCGGCACGGCGTCCGGGGCGTGCGGACCCGGCGGGGCGTGCGGGCCCGGCGGCCGGGGGGCGCATGGCGGTGATGCTCCTCGGGAGAGTCATGGCGTCAGCGGGTCATGGCGTGTCGATGTGGACGCTGGTCGACTTCACCCGTGCGGTGGCCTGCATGCCGACCTCGAGGCCCAGTTCCTCGACGGCCTCCCTGGTGAGCAGGGAGACGAGCCGGTGCGGCCCTGCCTGGATCTCGACCTGCGCTGCGACGTCCCCGAGCTTGACCGCGGTGACGATCCCCGGAAAGGCGTTGCGGGCGGAGGTGTACGGCTCGCCGTCCTCCCCGTCGCCGTTCTGGGCGGCCTCGACGGAGAAGGCGGCCAGATCCCGGCCGTCGATCAGCCGTCGGCCGCCCTCGTCGCGGTGGGTCGCGATCCGGCCGGCGTCGGCCCAGCGGCGCGCGGTGTCGGGGCTGACGCCCAGCAGCCGCGCCGCCTGCCCAATGGTGTAGGACTGCATATGCGCCACAGTAGGCCGGCTGCTCTGGCATTTGCAAGGAAAGTCACTCAGCTTCATGGCAAACGCCAAGACCGCTGGAGAAAGCTCCGAAGCGGTCACGCCGGGCCGGCTTCTCCGCAGGCTCCCCGTGGCGTCGCGGCGCGCACAGGAGCCGCCGCACCGCGCGCGCCACCCGGGCTTCCCAGCCGGTACGGTGCTCGAGGCACAGCTTTCTGGACCGTACGAGGGCCCGGGGCGGAGTCCGCCCCAGGACGCCCTACGTCCTAGGCCGGCTTCCGGACCCAGTCGTCGGGGCCGGGGTCGCCGCCCTCGGCCCGTACGGCGAGGCGGTCGAGGTAGTGCTCCCAGCCTTCCGCATGGGCGGCGCAGGCCTCCGCGGAGGGCAGGCCGCTGTGTACCAGGGTCAGCCGGGTGCCCTCGCCGTCCGGATCAAGGGTGATCTCCACGATGCTGGAGCCGGGCGGCACCGGCGCGCCCTCCTCGGTCCAGCCCCAGCTGAAGACGAGACGCTTGGGCGGATCGATCTCCAGCAAACGCCCGGAAGCGTGGTCCGCCCCGGTGACGTTCGTGTGGTAGGGGCCTCCGGACTCAAAGGTGAACTCGCCGTCCACACCCATCCAGGAGAGCCAGCGTTCGCGGTCGGTGAAGAAGGAGAACACGGCGCCGGGGCGGGCGGCGATGCGCCGCCCGACGGTCACGGTGTCCTGACTCATCGCCTCGGAGCTCATGGGGTCATTCCTCCCTCTCCGCCGTCCCGCCCGCGTCGGCGTGCCCGGCGGCCTCTGCCGGCTCGGCGAGGGTGTCGAGTCGGCTGCTCCACATCGACTGGCGACAGTGCCGTCCTGCCGCAGCGTAACCAGACCCGCGTCCCTCAGCACCTCGGGGCACGGGGCGCTGCGTCACGTCGGCGTGCGCCAGGGCGACGCGGCGCCCCGTAGGCACCGCCTCTAAGCGGGGGACATCTTGGGCATGTCGCCCTCGGTCGTCGATGCGTCGATGACCGAGAACGACGCGCCCTGCGGATCGCTCAGCGCCGCGAAGCGCCCGAAGGGCGTGCTCATCGGACCAAAGCGCAGCACTCCGCCGAGATCCACGGCCTTCTGCACGGCCGCGTCGCAGTCGTCGACGCCGAAGTACACATTGACGTACGGCGGCACCTCGGGCGGGAAGTCCTCCTCCATCTTCATCCGGCCGAGCACGGTGGCGTCGCCGAGGTTGTAGACCTTGAAGTCGATCTTGTCGTCTTCCATTCGCTGGCTGCTGTAGCCGAAGACGGCGGGGAAGAAGGCATCGGACTTCTCCGGCTCGCGGGTGAACACCTCGGCCCAGGCGTAGGCGCCGGGCTCACCCGAGGCCTCGAAGCCCTTGTGCGTACCCGCCTGCCATACGCCGAACACCACGCCGCCGGGGTCGCGGGCCAGCAGCATCGACCCGAAGTCTCCGACCTGCATGGGCTCCATGAGCAGCTCTCCGCCGTTGTTGCGGATCTTGTCGGCGGTCGCGCCGACGTCCGGCGACGCAAGGTAGAGGCACCAGGCGGACTGCCCTTCGGCGCCCGGCATCGGCGGCACGACCGCGGCGACGGCCTTCCCGTCCCGGTACGCCTGCGTGTAGTTCCCGAACTCCGAAGCGGCCTCGCCGAACGTCCAGCCCAGTACGGCGCCGTAGAAGCTCTTGGCCCCTTCGACGTCGGCGAACATGGCATCGGCCCAGACCGGCGTTCCCTCAGGTTGTGCGGCCATGACTCAAGGCTCTTCCTGCTCGATGAATGGTCCGGCTTGTCACGCTAGCCAGCCCCGCAGGGTCCCGCCCGCCGAAACACACCCCGCCTGCGACCCTCACCGGCGTCCCGGACCGGTCGGCCGTATCCCCCGGCCTCGTACCCGGCCTGGCGTCCGGCCTCGTGCCCGGCCTGGCGTCCGGCCGCGTGTCCGGCCGCCGCCGGCGCGCCGCCCGGAGCCGGCACGGGAGCCACCGCAACGCGGGTGGACGCGGCAAGGCGGAACTCCAGCAGGTGCATACGTCACCTGAGTGAAAGATCCGGTGGGGAGCGGTGCGCCGGGGACCTGCTGTCCACAACCGCCGCCCAAGAGGCGTACTTCTCACCGGTGGGGGAGGTCAGCTGCAAGCCATGGGCACACGGACGCGTCGTGCTCGTCGGGGACGCCGCCCACGCCAGCTCGCCCAAGATGGCCCGGGGCGTCGCGACGGCCGTCGAAGACGCTCAGGTCCTCGCCGAGGTACTGGCCGGCAGGGGCGACACCGGAGACCTCCTCCAGCAGTGCGTCCAGCGCAGGCTCCCCCGCGCCCGGTGGGCGCAGCGGCAGACCCACCGGCGCGACCGGACCAGGTCCCTGCCGCCCGCCGTACCCAACATCACGTTCCGCTACGGCGCCAAGGCCTTGTACGAGCGCGGCTACGCCCCGCTGCGCGACCGGCCCTGAAGCCGGGCCTCCCGCCGCCCGGGCCGCTCCAGTAACTTGCCCGACATGCAATCACCGGTTGACCCGCTGTCCGATGTCCTCGCCTCGTTGAACGTGAGGACGGGGTCGCTCTCGGGCCTGGAGGCGTGGGGCAGCTGGGCACTCCGCTTCGGCGTCCACGAGCACATCAAGATCGGGGCCGTGCTGGACGGCTCCTGCTGGCTCAGCGCCGACGGGGCCGAGCCGGTGCGCCTCGAAGCCGGTGACTGCTTCCTGCTGGCCGCGCGCGAGTCGTTCGTGTTCTCCGGGGACCTGGACACGCCGTACCGCAGCGGGGAGGAGGTCTACCGGACCTCCGACAGCCGCGTCGTGCGGATCGGGGAGCCGCCCGGCACCACCGATCAGGAGCGGACACTCATCGTCGGCAGCAGCGTCCACTTCCTCGACGCCACCGTCGCCCTGCTGCTCGACGGACTGCCACCTCTGGTCCCCATCCTCGTCGGCACTCCCCAGGCGAAGGCGATCCAGCCGCTGCTCGGGGTGTTTCTCGACGAGGTGAGCGCCGTGCGCCTGGGCACCTGCGTGATGTCGGGGCGGCTCACCGAGATCCTTTTCATCCAGGCGCTGCGGGCCGTCGTGGCGGGAGCGGGGGCACCGGACGGGACCGCCCTGCCGGGCTGGCTGGGTGCCCTCCGTGATCCGCGCATCGGCCGTGCGCTGCTGCTGATGCACCAGCAGGCCGGCCGCCCGTGGACGGTTGCCGCGCTCGGTGCTCAGGTGGGCATGTCCCGGGCGAGCTTCGCCGCCCGTTTCAAGGAACTCGTAGGACTGCCGCCACTCGTCTACCTCCAGCGTTGGCGGATTCTGGCTGCCGGCCGGGAGCTGCGCCGCGGTGAGCGGACCGTGGCCTCGGTGGCCGCCGAATGGGGGTATTCGTCAGAGACCGCGTTCAGCACGGCGTTCAAACGGGTCACCGGCATCTCGCCGGCGCACTACCGCGGCGCCCCGTTCGAAGCGGTGGCGGCGAGGCTGGACGGCTGGCCCAGTGTCCCCTTCCGCGTGCCGGCTGACGTGGACGAACGCACAGGTTCTTCAGACGCTTGATCATGGCCTGCCCGACTGGGCGCCCGTAGCGTCGCAGCCAGCCGTGCCGACGGCCGCGGCAGCACGGCCGCGGCAGCACCGTCCACGGCCCGAACACGGATCGGCGGAAGGTGCGTCAATGAGGTACGAGCAGCTGGGCGCCACGGGGGTCTTCGTCTCCCGAATCGCTTTGGGAGCGATGACGTTCGGCGGGGCGGGCACGCCGCCATGGAGCCTCGTCGGCGGTCTGGACGAGAAGGCGGCGGACGAGCTGGTGGGCCTGGCGCTCGACGCCGGTGTCAACCTCATCGACACCGCCGACATGTACGCGGCGGGCGAGTGCGAGGAGATCCTCGGCCGGGTGCTGCGCTCGAGGCGCCAGGACGTGCTGCTCGCCACCAAGCTCTTCGCCCGCATGGGCGCCGGCCCGAACGACATCGGCCTGTCACGGCTGTGGGTCAGCCGGGCGCTGGAGGACAGCCTGCGCCGGCTGCGTACGGACCATATCGACCTGTACCAGATCCACAGCTTCGATCCGCTGACCCCGGTGGAGGAGACGCTGGCCGCTCTGGACGACGCCGTCCGGCAGGGCAAGGTCCGCTATATCGGCGCGTCGAACCTGGCGGCGTGGCAGATGATGAAGTACCTCGGCGCCTCGCAGCTGCGCGGGTGGGATCGCTTCGTGTCCCAGCAGGTGTACTACTCGCTGGCCGGACGGGACATCGAGCGGGAGATCTTGCCGATGGCTGTGGACCAGAAGCTCGCCACACTGGTGTGGAGTCCGCTCGCAGGCGGGTTCCTGTCCGGCAAGTTCGACCGAGACGGCACCGCCGACGACACCGCGCGCCGAGCTCTCGCCGACTTCCCGCCCGTGGACCGGGAACGCGGCTGGGACATTGTGGACGCGTTGCGCGTCGTTGCCGCGCGCCACGGCGTGGGTGTGACACGCGTCGCCCTCGCCTGGGTGCTGGCCCAGCATGGAGTCACGAGCGTCATTGTCGGCGCCAAGCGCCCCGACCAGCTCACCGAGAACCTGGCCGCCGTCGACCTGGTACTGACCGACGAGGACCTGGGGGAACTGGACTCGGCCAGCGCCCTCCCGGCCCCCTACCCCGACTGGTGCCAGACCGCGCCCGCCGACCGTCTGCCGCTGAACTCCTGACCCGACGCCGACCGCGACCGGGGCCCAAGGGCCGGGTGCCCCCGGTCTCGGTTCGGCCCCGCCTGGCGTCGGCGGACCCGGGTCTGCGTTCGAGCCCTGGGGGTTGCGGACCTCCGCGGTCGGCCACGGCGCCACCGTGACAGCGACACCCTGACGGGAGCTCACATGGGCTCCGTCACGGCCGGGTGACGACATCTGCGGCCGGTCGGCGCCGGCATCCTCGATAGGGTCACCGGCCTGTGAAAACTCCGCACTCACCTCAGTCAGTGACCTCACAGGGTTCCGGAGCGCAATGCGAAGGCGACCGCGTGGACGCGGTTGCGCAGTCCGAGACGGCTGATCATGCCGCTGATGATGTTCTTGATCGTGCGTTCGGAGTAGTTCAGCTTCTGGGCGATCTCTGTCGTGTCCAGACCCTCGGCGAGCAGCCGTACCACCTCCACCTCACGGGCCTCCAGCCCGGACGGCGTCAGTCCCATCGGCGCCAGCACGTCGCGGTGGACCGCCCCGATGTGGTTGATCAGCCAGCCCTGGATCGAAGCGGGCAGCACGCCGCATCCGTCGGCGACACCTCGGATCGCCTTGGTGATTCCGTCGAACCCGGCGTCCTGACGCCATATCACGCTGCGCAGACCGAACCCCACCGCCCGTACCGCCTGGGCCTCGCACATGCTTCCGGTGACCAGCACGATTCCCATGCCGGGATTGACCGAGCGGGCGGCCACCGCCGCCATCAGCAGCATCGTCTCGTCGGTGACGTCCACCGTCAGCATCAGCACCACGTCCGCCCGCGCGTGCTCCTGCTGGGGCAGTACTGTCAGTCCCCGCTGCCTACTCAGGCAGGAGGCGGCTCCCTCCCCGGTGACCGGGTCACTGGCGAGGATCGCGATCGAGATCACCTCAAACGTCCTTCCTGCGACGCATCGGCGTGTCAGCCGGGCCGCGGCCCGTCGCGGAACCGCAGTCGCTGGCCTTCCTGATTCAGCTGCTCGCTCCCCGCGTGCGATAGGGGCGTCGGCGGCCTATTCGAGAGCTGAATCCCTCACCGCAAACGGAAGACCGGGAACCATGGGTCTTTACTGAGGCGAGTGGATTCCCTGGGCCATTACGGCTTGGCGCAGTGCTTTCAATGCGTGGCTGGTGCGGGACTTCACCGTGCCGAT
Source organism: Streptomyces chengmaiensis (assembly GCF_029846775.1). NCBI lineage: Bacteria > Bacillati > Actinomycetota > Actinomycetes > Kitasatosporales > Streptomycetaceae > Streptomyces > Streptomyces chengmaiensis. The sequence goes on along the minus strand of NZ_JARWBG010000073.1, from coordinate 15,463 downwards.
CGGGAGTTTCAACGCGGCTGCGGTGTCCTCGACACCGCGATCGACGTAGTACCGGTGAACCAGCACCTCGCGGTGGGGTGGGGCCAGATCTGCCATCGCCCTCTTCAGCACATGCGCCGTGAGCATGCGCTCGCCGACGTCGGGCACGACGTCCACGTCCAGGTCCGCGTCCAACGGGCGCAGCTCCACCGGACGCCTGCGACGGGCCCGGAAACCGTCGATGGCCAGCCGCCGCACGACGGTGAAGAGCCAGGGTCGCGCCAGCCCTTGGGTGGAGATGAGCCGGTCCGCATGCTGCCAGGCCCGTAGCAGAGTCTCCTGGGCGAGGTCCTCGGCGCTGTGGACATCACCCAGGGTGAGTGTCCTGGCGAAGCGCAACAGGGCGGCTGCCTCCGTCGCGCTGATCACCCGCATGAAGGCCTGGCCTCGGTCCGGCACGGCGTTCCCGGGCCCTCCCGCGTGCGACGGGGAGCTGCCGTCCAGCGAGGCGACTGCGGGCGGGTTCTCGTCTTCCTTCGGAGTGGTCGAGGACGACGTGATGTACATGATGGATCGATCGAGCCTTTCAGGGCACGCCGACTGCTCGTACGGCAGCGGTTCGGCGTATGGGTGGGACCGGGAAACGCTCCCGGAGAGGTCGCCTCGGGTTGCCCGAGAACGCCTCGCATCCTTCTGGCCCTCGATGGACGCCACGTCGCATTCTGATACTCAGTCAGCTACACCGGCGCCGCCGATCCTTGCCACCGCGTCCGGACGCGCGACGCGGAGCCAGACGCTCCAACCGGTGATGTCGCGCAGGCCTTCGTGGCTACGGCCGGCTTGTCGGGCGGCATTCTCCTCGTGGTGGCCGCGACTATGCCAAGGGGTATCCGACCGGCCGGAGAGGCAGGTCAGACACCGCCCGTCGAACCGCGCAGGTTCGCGGTGATGGAATCGCCGAGCGTGTGCGCGATGGTGGGCAGCACCTTCTGCTGAGCCAACTCCTGCGCCGACTGGGTGGCTTCGCGGATGGCCGCGAGCACCAGTTCGGCGAGGCCCTCGGTGTCGTGCGGGTCGGCGGCCTCGGGCGCTATGTCCAGCCTCTGCAGCCGCGCGGCGCCGTCGACCGTGGCCCGTACGGCGCCGTTGCCGGAGGTGGCCTGGACCCGCAGCGCGGTCAGCTCCTGCTGAGCCTGGAGCAGATTGCGCTGCATCGCCTGGGCCTGTTGGAGAAACTGCTGCATATCGGGGCGGTGTGCGCCCAGCGGGTCTGTCACGGTGAACTCCTGCCTCTTCCGGCCGGTTCGAGGGTGGTCAGGCCAGCCGCCACTTCTGGTTACCGGTGCCGGCGCAGGTCCACAACTGCAGCCGGGCGCCGTCCGCGCTGCTGAGATCCCTGACGTCGACGCACTTGTCGGCCTTGACGTTGACCAGGTCTCCGGCGGTGGTGAAGCGCCACTGCTGGCTGGCGCTGCCATTGCACTCGTAGACGTCGATCGCCGCCCCGTCCGCGGTGGAGCCCTCCAGAACGGACATGCACATTGCCAGTGCGCGGATGGTGCCGTCGCTATGGAAGGTCCACTGCTGGTTGGGGTTGTTGCCGCACGTGTAGATCTGCAGCACGGTCTTGTTCGGAGCGCTGGAGATGTGGTCGGTCACATCGATGCACTTGTCGGAGACCTCGCCCACGATGCGGTGCGTGGAGCCGCCCGGGTCGCTGCTGTCGTCGCCGCCGCTCACCGACTGCTGGCTGCCGGACGACTGCTGCCGCTGCGCGTCCTGCTCGGCCTGGGAGTCGTTGGCGCCGGACTGGGTGCCGCCACCCGAGGCGGGTCCCGTACTGCCCTTGTCGTCGGAGCCGGCGGAGGCCGAAGCGAACGGCGTCGGGCCCTTGGGCAGGGTGTACGGCGGCGGAGCGGACCGCGCCGGACCGTCGCCCCCGCCGGGGATGGACGGCGGGCGGCCGCGCTGCTGTTCGTTGCCCCCGGGCGGGGTCTTGCTCGGGCTGGGGAACAGGTGGTTCTCAGCCACGACCCGCTCGGCCGCCTTGTCGCGGCGGGCCTGGTCGCGGTCGCGCTGGTAGTCGATCAGCTTGCCGATGCCGAAGACACCGGCGCTCAGGAGCACAATCACCAGTCCGGCGACGAGTACCCGTGACAGCACGCTGGGCGTGTCGCGGTCCCCCGGCTGCCGGGAGCTGGACGCGAAGCTTGCGGCGAAGCCCGGTATTCCTGGTGCTCTGTGTTCCTGACGGGTGGGTTCGCCCACTGCCGTGAATCCTTTCGCGAGGCGGGCCGCTACCTGAATGACGAAGGCGGCCGTTCACGCACTTCAACCTATGCCGGAAAATGCCGGAGACGCGGTCACGTTGCCCTTTAGACCATGCATCTCTGCCCACCGGGGCAGACCGGCTTCCGGGCGATGGGAGCATGCCCGCTCCTCTCATACCCTCAATTCCTGCCAGGGCGAGCAAAAGCCAGAACAGGCAAAAGCAAGGGCGTTGACAGGTTTACGATGTGTTAGGAGACATGATTCGTGTCCACCCCTACTCCCCACACGACACCCGGCGGTGTCGAGTACGGCGTCACGCTGGTCGACCTGCAGGCGGCCTCCAGTGACACGCATCTGACCGCGCACGATGTCTCGGTGTGGCTGCAACAGCTGAGGACCTATGTGACCGCCCTCCAGAACGAGTGGCAGGGCATGGCGGCCAACGAGTTCCAGGACCTGATGGTGCTGTGGGACCGCTATGCCGCCCAGCTCAACGAGGCACTCCGGGCAATCGGCGACGGGTTGATGGGCAACTACCACAACTACGACAACACCGAGGTCGCCAACCACCGGAACATGGCCTCGGTCAAAGCCAACCTGCCTGCTGCCAACCTCGCCTGAGGTCCGCCCCCGCACCAGCCCAGTAAGGAGCTTCCCGTGCCGAGCCCCGACAGCCTTCCGATCCTTGTCACCGCCGGCCTCGCCGACGCTGGGCCGGCCATGGTCAACCGCGCCGACGACTGCATCGACCGGCTCAACGAGCTGAAGCGGCGCCTCACGCCGCTCGCCGAGTCCTGGCTCCGGAGCGAGGCCGCCGGCTACTACCAGGCCCGTCAGACCGAGTGGGACCAAGCCGCCATCGGTCTGTTCGACCCGCAGACGGGCATCCTCGGTGAGATCGCCCGGGCGCTGAACATCAGCTACCAGAACAGCGCGGAGGCCGAGCTGTCCAACATCCGGACCTGGAACAACGGCAACTAGCGGCGACCGTCGCCGACCGAGGCCGGCCCACCTCGCCCTGCCCCGCCACCCCCATGTACTCCAAGGACAGCCAAGTGGACGACGAACTGTGCCGGATCACGGTCGTGGGCGCCCGGCGGCGGGTCGACCTGGCGGTACCCGCCCGGGCGGCCATCGCCGAGTACGCCCCGAGTCTGGTGCGGCTCACCGGCCAGGAGCAAAAGGACGAGACCTTCCCCGCGGTCTGGTCCCTGGCCCTGCCCGGTGCCAGGCCGCTCTCGCCGGGCGCGTCCCTGACCGAGTCCGGGGTCGCGGACGGCGCCACGCTGTATCTGCGGGACGTGGCGGCAGGTGAGTTCGACGAGCCGCTCATCACCGACCTCGACGAACTCGTCGGCGAGGCCAACGAGGAGGGGCTGCGCTGGGACACCCGGCACCGCGCACTGACTCTGCTCTTCCTCGGCCTCGGCGGGACGGCCGGCGCCCTCGGCTGGTTCGTGGGGCTGGCCGTGGACGGTCCCCGCTTCCCGCTGGTCGGGCCGGCGGCGCTGCTGGCCGGGTTCGGCGTAGCGCTCCTCGCCTGGCACGCCACCCGCCGTGCCTGGCCACTGGCCCTGCCGACGCGACTCGGGGTGGCCCTGTCGGCCGTACCGCTCCTCGCAGTCGGCACGGTCCTCCTCCCGACCGCGATGGACACGACTCCCAGGACGGTCATCGCGGCGTCCGCGGGGGCACTGGCGGGCGCGCTCGCGGCCAGGCTCGCCGTCAACCATGTCGTCACCCTGACCGCTCTGGTGGTCACCGCGGTGCTGCTGCCCACCGCTGGTCTGCTGTCCGGCTTCGGCGCCAGCAGCGCCGAGAGCGCCGCGGTCGTCGCGGTGCTGGCGATGGGCTCACTGAGCGTGGCGCCGACGGTCTCCGGGCGCCTCGTCGCCCTGTCCGCTCCTCCGGAGGAGGACGCGGCGACCGGCGAGGCCATCCCGGCGCTGGTCCGCAGGGGCCGCCGGGTGCTTGCCGGGCTCACCCAGCTGCTCTCCGCCGTGCTGATCGCCGCCCTGACGCTGCTGGCCACCTCGGACGACGCGTACGGCCTGGTCCTGGCGGTGTCTGTGAGCGGTGTACTACTGCTGCGCGCTGGCCAGTTGAAGATCACCGCGGCAGTGCTGCCGGTGGTCGTCGCCGGTACGACGGGCCTGCTGGCTGTCGCCATCAGCACCCCCGGCAAGCTCGGCGCGCCCGACTGGGCCGGGCCATTGGCCGGTCTGCTGGCGGGTCCGGTGATGCTCGCCGCCGGCCTGATCAGGGCCTTCCCAGAGGGCGAGTCGATCGGTGAGCGGCCCGCCTGGATCAGCGGGCTGTCCTCGACGCTGGCGCTCGCGGCCGTACCGCTGGCGGTCGGTGTCTTCGGGGTGTTCGGCAAGCTGATGGAGATGGGCGGGGGGATATGACTCCCGACCTGCGCCGCGTCGCCACCCGCGGCTGGGGGACCCACCGGACCATCGGGGCGGCGATCCGCGCGGCGGCCGACGGCGAGGTGGTCTCGATCCGGCCCGGCTCCTACACGGAGTCCCTGGTCCTGGACCGCGATATCACCGTGGTGGCCGAGAAGGGCCCGGGGACGGTGCGCATCACCGCGGCGCACGGCCCGGCCGTCAGCATCACGGCAGGCCAGGTCGTACTGCGGGAACTTGGGTTCGAGGGCTTCGACGCGGCCGAGCCGGTGGTCCTGGCCCGGGGCGGCTCGCTGGAGCTGGAGCGCTGCGAACTGTCCGGCGGGAGGCTGGAGTTGGCACGCGACAGCACGGCGCAGGTACGCGGCTGCACGGTTCACGGCGCCAAGCGGGCCGGGGTGCATGTCACCGGGACCGCTCGCGGCAGCTTCGAGGACTGCACGGTCCGCTCGGTCGACGGCTACGGACTCACCCTGGTCGACACGGCCCGGGCCGATCTGCGTCGTACCCGGGTGCAGCGCACCACCGACTGCGGGGTGCTGCTCGGCGGCACCAGCAGCGCCACCTTCGACGACTGCGAGCTGGCCCACACCGGCGACGCGGCGCTGCTGGTGTACGCGCCCGCGCAACCGCTGCTGCGCGGCTGCCGGCTGCACGACACCAGAGCCCAGGGCGTACGGATCGAGGACGCGCCGGGCCAGCCCGCGCCGCAGACGCTCCACCAGCCCAAGCCCAAGCCCGAGGCGACAGGTCCTGACGGCGACGAGGGCGCCTCCGCCGGGCAGGACGAGCGCCGGGTCCGGCTGGACAAGTGCGAGATCTTCCGCACCCAGGCCGAGGGCGTGCTGGTCTCCGGCGGCAGCCGGGTCCTGCTGCGGGACTGCGATGTGCGGGAGGCGCACGGCGCGGGGCTGTTCGCGTACGGCACCGCGCGCGTCGAGCTGGAGTCGGTCCGTATCGTCGATGTGCCCGGCTCCGCGGTCGCGGTCGCCGAGAGCGCCGCAGTCCGGGTGCGGGGCGGGGTTTTCTCCCGCACCGGCTCCGGCGGGCTGCTCGCCGACGGGAACGCGGTGCTGGAGCTGGCCGACTGCCGGATCACGGCGACCGGCCACTCCGCGGTGCAACTCGCCGGCAGCGCCCGGGCGGTGCTGGTGGACTGCGCGGTGGAGGACAGCGCGCAGTACGGCATCCGGCTCGGCGAGGGCGCCGACCTGCTGGCCGAACGCACCCGGATCGAGCGCGCCGGGCTGGCCGGGGTCCAGGTGGACGGGGCCGACGCGGTGCTGCGCGACTGTGTGATCAGCGAGGCGGAGACCGGGGTACGGCTCGCCACCCGGCACCGGCCGCTGCTGGACGGCTGCGAGTTCCGGGCGATCCGGCGGACCGGGATCGAGGTGGCGGCCGATACGGCGGCGCTGATCCGGGGAGGGCAGGTGGCCGGCACCGGGTCGGCCGGGGTGTTCCTGGAGGAGCGCAGCCAGGCGTGGATCGAGGAGGTGGAGATATCGGACGCGCAGGGCAGCGGGCTGGTGCTGTGGACCGGGGCCGCGCCGCGGATTCGTGCGGTCACCGTCACCGGCGCCGGCAAGAACGGGGTGTACGTGCACGAGGGCGGCGCGGGCATACTGGAGGACTGCGAGATCTCCGGTTCGGCGTTCCCCGCGGTCTACACGGGGTCCAGGTCGACGTCGGTGCTGCGCCGACTGCTGGTGCACGATGTCCAGGAGGACCTGTCGGCGGCCGAGGACGCGGAGGCCGTGTTCGAGGACTGCCGGGTGCGCGATGTGGCGGTCAGCTCCCTGCCGCAGGCGGAGACGGAGCCGTCCGCGGGTGCCGTGGCGGTGGCCGACGCAGGACTGGCGCGGCGGAAGACTGCTGCCGGCAAGGGGAGTTCGGGGAAGAAGAACGTCGAGGAGAGCGCCCCCCAGGAACAGCTTCCGGATCTGCTCGCCGAGTTGGATGCGCTGGTCGGCCTGGACCGGGTCAAGCAGGAGGTCGGCTCGCTGGCCAAGGTGATGCAGATGGTCAAGCGGCGCGAGGAGGCCGGGTTGCAGCCCCCGCCGCTCAGCCGCCATCTGGTGTTCGCCGGCAACCCGGGCACCGGCAAGACCACGGTGGCTCGGCTGTACGGGCGGCTGCTGGCCGCGCTCGGGCTCCTGGCCCGCGGCCACCTGGTGGAGGCCGACCGCGGTTCGCTGGTCGGTGAGTATGTCGGCCACACCGCGCCGAAGACCACGGCCGTCTTCCGGCGGGCACTGGGCGGGGTGCTGTTCATCGACGAGGCGTACGCCCTGGTGCCGTACGCGCAGTCGACCGACTTCGGGCACGAGGCGATCGCGACGCTGGTGAAGCTGATGGAGGACCACCGCGACGACGTCGTGGTGATCGCGGCCGGCTACCCCGCCGACATGGAGCGCTTCATCGATTCCAATCCGGGCCTCGCCTCCCGGTTCACCCGGGCCCTCATTTTCGACGACTACTCCTCCGACGAACTGATGGAGATCGTCCGTTGCCAGGCGGCCCGGCACCAGTACCGGCTGCCGGACGAGACGCTGGCCGCGCTGGTGGAGTACTTCGACGGGATCGAGCGCACCGAGCACTTCGGGAACGGCCGGACGGCCCGACAGATGTTCCAGCGGATGACCGAGCAGCACGCCCAGCGGGTCGCCGAACTCCTGGACCCCGGCACTGACGATCTGACGATTCTGCGGCCTCAGGATCTTCCGTCGAGGACGGCGGTCTGACATTCCCGGATTCCATGTGGTGGAAATATGCCCACCGACGGCAGGAGCGGAACCGTCGGTGGACCGCGCCCCGGAATGGCCTCAGGGTCCGGGTCAGAGTTCGACGCCCGGCCGGGACGGTACGGCGGGCCCGAAAGGGAAGTCGCGGGTCCCGGTCACGTCACGACCTGCCTATTGGTGGCCTCGGTCGGGAATCGTGCATTGCGGTCGACTTCGGAGTAGGTCTGCCCTGTCCTGTTTATGAGCGCGATGTACTCTCCGAACAGTTCCAGGGTTGTCCCCATGAAGTACAGCGCCCTTTCCATTGCCGGATTCATGGACGCCGCGAATTCCCGGGCGATGGGCTGGATCTGGCTTGGGACCTCCTGCGCAGAAGTGGCGTAGTAGGTCGGGTCCTTTTCCAGGTCCGTGTCGTTCTGACCGAACACGTCGTCCTGCACCGACAGCACGTGCTCGCGCAGCCCCTGGTAGGCGTCGACCACCGTCCGCGCCGCGCTGATCAGGGTGATCTCGGTGGCGCGCACACCTGAGAGGTCCACCCTGATGGGCGGTGTCGCGGGCACGTCCTCGTCGACGTCCCCGCCTCCCTGCTGCTCGCTCCCCGGGGGCGGGTTGTTGAAGCTCGGGAGGACACCCCAGGAGACGCTGACATTCGGCACCAGATACCCGAGGTCTTTTCCGTGGTCCGGGTCGGGTGCCTCCGGCTCGGACTGCGGAGCATTGGGGTCCGGCCTCCAGAAGTCGTAGTGCGAGTGCTCGATATTACCTTCATCCGGCATGGTCAACCTCTCGCTCTTCGGCTCGAATACCCATTATGGGACCGCACGCCGGAGGGTAGTACAGCGGCGCGATCCAAAGGCAGCCATCAAGGTAAAGAATCCGTCAAGGGCGGATGCGCGGCCATCTCTCCTCCGATTACCACGGGCCATTGCCATGCATTCGTTTCCTGGTAAAGTTCGAGCGCATAGTTTACCGGTGTGGCGACGTGGACCGCCGACCCCCCAAGCGTGTTCAGCAGCTCGCAAGGCGTGACGAAAGGGTCGAACTATGCCCGATATGTCGTGGTCTGATTTCAAGGTACACCTGGGCCATCTGAAGCGCGCCATCGAAACAGTAAAAGTCCAGTCCGGCGATATCGGGTCAGCCTTGGGCAGGATCGCCGGCGAGTTCGAGACGGTCGGCACCGAGTGGCAGACCCCCTCATCGGCCAGCCTCGAAGAGGTGCAGCAGTGGTTCGCGCGCTCGCAGACCGACCTGCACGACCTGCTGGAGGAGGTCGTACGCCGGATGCAGGTGGCGTACGACAACTACCACGAGATGGAAACAGCCAACTACAACAACATGACCTGACGCGCACCGCGCGCTCCGCCCGCGGTCCGTGACGGCCCGTGCAGCCCCTTCACATCCCCCGCCTTCACATCCCCCGCCCTTCACATCCCCCGGTTTCGCAGCCTCCGCCCGGCGGAGCTGCAGCCCCGACCGCGGAGCCCGCATGCCTGAGCTTGCCGACTACGACGTCTCCTCCCTCTACATCGACCCGACAGGTCTCTCCGACAGCTCCCAGAGGCTGCTGGCGCACGCGAAGGAGGTCGCGGACGCCATCGGCGCGATCAACACGACGCTGTCGGGCCTCGCGCTGGGCTGGGCGGGCAGAACCCAGCTGGAAGTGGACACGATGAACAACCAGTGGACGTCCACCATGCACGGGCTCTTCGGCACAGAGGACTCCCCGGAGAGCGGAGTGCTCAACGTGATGGCCGCCGGAGTGATGGCGGTCGCCGCAGGCAACGCGCAGAGCGAAGTGGCGCTCACCGAGATGTTCCAGAAGTTCCTCCTGGGCGTCGACTCGCCCGGCGACGGCGGCGGCACGCCCGGCTCCGCGCCGGAGGACATGATGGACTTTGACACCACCGCCATCAGCGCGGACTGGTGAGCGGCACACCGACATGACGCGTACCGCCTTCCACCGCCCCGCCCGGACCTTCCCGCCGTCACTGCCGGAGAACAAGGTCTCTCTGGCGCCCCCGCCCCAGAAGCCCAACAACAGCCAGGCCGCCAACTGGCTGATCATCCTGCTGCCGCTGCTCAGCAGCGTGAGCATGGCCGCGTACATGGTCACCTTCGGCCGACCGTGGATGATCATGCTCGGCGTGTCCTTCGTGCTGCTGTCCGTGGGCATCACGCTCTATGTCCGCTGGCAGTCCCGCTCCACGACCCGGCGGCAGCGGCTGCGCCAGCGGGACCGTTACTTCGAGTACCTCTCCGGCATCCGCGCCCAGGCCCGCGCCTCGGCGGCGACCCAGCGCGCGGTCGGGGCCTTTCTGCACCCCAGCCCGCACCGGCTGTGGGCCATCGCATGCGGCCGCCGCCGGGTCTGGGAACGCCGCCCGAGTGACGCCGACTTCCTCAAGGTACGGCTCGGCCTGGGCCGCGGCTTCCCGAAGTTGTCGCTGGTACAGGGCAACAAGGCCGATCCGACCGCCGAGTACGAGCCGCTGTCCCAGCGAGCCTCGGAGAAACTGGTCCGCGACTACGCGACGGTCGGGCTTCAGCCCGCCTGGATCGACCTGGCCGGCAGCGGCGTGGTCAGCCTGCTGGGCACCCCCGAGCGCACCCGGGGCGCCGCCGCGGTGCTGCTGCTCCAACTCGCCGTGCTGCACGCCCCCGACGACGTCCAGCTGGTCGTGCTCGCCGCGGAGGAGCCGGACCGGGAGGGCCGGGAGGGCCAGGAGGACCAGGAGGGCCAGGAGGGCCAGGAGGGAGACTCGCCCTGGGAATGGACCAAATGGCTGCCGCACACTCACGACACCGACGCCGGGACCGTCCCGGCCGGCGTCGTGCCGACCGTCGCCCGCCGTTTCGACGGCGTCGCCGACATCCTCGAGCGCAGGCTGGAGCGGGCCCGGGCCGAGCGTGCCGAACGCGCCACCATGCTGCCCTCGGTGCGCGACAAGGCCACCATGGGCCAGCGCTGTGTCGTGGTCCTCGACGGCTACCGCCCCGACGCCCCCTGGGCCCGTACCCCCCTGCTCGCCGAGTTGTTCACCGAGGCCGGCCCGGGCAGCGGCATCCATGTGGTCTGCCTGGTGCACAAGGAGAACGAGGAGCCCGGCCGGGTCGATGTCCGCGCCCGGCTGGAGGACGCGGGGGGCCTGGCCCTGGAGAGCCGGGACCCGAGTCTGTGCCACGCGGTCCAGGACGCCGCCCCCGACGAAGCGGAGCCCGCGTTGTACGAACAGGTCGCGCGCGCCCTGGCGCCGCTGCGGCTGTCCGGCGAGCGCGACCAGGTGCTCTCCCGTATGGTCTCGCTGCCGCGGATGCTGGGCGTCGGCGACCTCGCCGAGCTGGACCCCACCGCGTTCTGGCGCGCCCCCGACGACGAGGCGCTGCTGCGGATCCCGATCGGGGTGGCCGGCACCGGCGAGGACCTGGTGCTGGACCTCAAGGAGTCCGCGCAGGGCGGTGTCGGCCCCCACGGGCTGGTCGTCGGCGCCACCGGCTCGGGCAAGAGCGAGCTGCTGCGCACCCTGGTCACCGGCCTGGCCATGACCCACTCGCCGGAGCACCTCAGCTTCGTCCTGGTCGACTTCAAGGGCGGTGCCACCTTCGCCGGCGTCACCGAACTCCCGCATGTGGCCGGTCTGATCACCAACCTCGCCGACGACCTCGCCCTGGTGGACCGGATGCGCGCCGCGCTCATCGGCGAACAGCAGCGCCGCCAGCGGATGCTGCGCGACGCCGGCAACGTCGACTCCGTACGCGCGTACCAGATCCTGCAGGCACAAGGCGGCACCGATGTGCACGGCAAGCCGCTCGAACCGATGCCCTACCTGGTGATCGTGGTGGACGAGTTCGGTGAACTCCTCTCCCAGCGGTCGGACTTCATCGAGTTGTTCGTCCAGATCGGCCGGGTCGGCCGGTCGCTTGGCATGCATCTGCTGCTCGCCACCCAGCGGTTGGACGAGGGCCGGTTGCGCGGCCTGGAGTCCCACCTGTCGTACCGGATCTGCCTGCGGACCTTCTCGGCCGGCGAGTCCAAGGCGGTCATCGGCACCGCCGACGCGTACAAGCTGCCGCCGATCCCCGGCTCGGCGTACCTCAAGGTCGACGAGTCGGTCTACGTGCGGTTCCGGGTCGCCCATGTGTCGGGCAGCTACCAGGCGGCCGACAGCGAGGCGGCGGAGACCGGCCCCGTGCCGGATCCGGCGCCGTACGGACTGCGCACCGCCGAGCAGGCACGCGACGGGGACAACGAGCAGGAACCGGTCGCGTCCCCGGTGCCGCTGCCGGCCGCGGGGGCGCGCACCGAGATGCAGATCGCGGTGGAGCGGCTTCGGCTCTACGGCCGGCCGGTGCACCAGGTGTGGTTGCCGCCGCTGCCGCCGCATATCGACCTCGACTCGCTGCTGGGCCCGGTCGGCGAGGACCCCGACCGGGGCTTCCAGGTCGTCAAGGGCGCCACGGCACTCGGTCAACTCACCTTCCCGCTGGGCGTCGTGGATCTGCCGCTGATGCAGGCGCAACGCGCCTTGCAGGTCAATCTTGGCGGCGCGCACGGCCATGTCGCCATCGTCGGCGCCCCGCAGACCGGCAAGTCCATGGCGCTGCGGACCACCATGCTCAGCGCGATGCTCACCCACACCCCCGCGGAACTCCAGTTCGCCTGCGTGGACTTCGGCGGCGGCTCGCTGGGCTCCTTCGAGGAGGCGCCGCATGTATCCGCCGTGGCGTCCCGGCACGACGAGGCCAAGGTACGCCGAGTGCTCGCCCTCGTACGGCAGGCCGTGATCGACCGGGAGCAGCTCTTCGAGCGGCTCGGGATCGACTCCGCCGCCGCCTTCCGTGGGCTGCGCACCGGGGGAGGCCTCCCCGACGGGCAGAACGCGACCGACATCGTGCTGGTCATCGACAACTGGGCAGCGCTGCGCACGGCGGTGGACGAGGCCGAGAGCCAGGTGCACGACATCGCCACGCGCGGCCTCGGTGTGGGTGTCCATCTGCTGATCACCGCCAATCGCTGGATGGAGATACGCACCAGCCTGCGCGACGCCATCGGTGGCCGACTGGAGCTGCGGCTCAACGAGACCGGCGAGTCCGAGGTCAGCCGCAAGGCCGCCAAGCAGCTGGTCAACGCCGTCCCCGGGCGCGGCATCGCACCCCCTGGGGACCTTATGCAGATCGCGCTGCCCCGGCTCGACGGGGCGCAGACCGTGGAGGGCCTCGGCGCCGCACAGCAGAGCGCGATCGCGGAATCCGCGGCACGGTGGACCGGTGCGGTCGCCCCGCGGGTGCGGGTGCTGCCCGAGCTGATCACCCCCGCCGAGCTGGCGGCCGCGGTCGAGGCCGCGCAGGCCGCCGCGGCGGCCGCCGTCGGGTCCGCTGCCGGTGCGGAGGAGCTCACAGCCGCGCAGACCGCAGCCGAAGCCCGGTCCCCGAGCGAAGTGCCCATCGGCATACGGGAGCTCGACCTGGCCCCGGCCACGATCGACCTGGGCAAGGGGGACTCGCACTTCCTGGTGCTGGGCGACTCCGGCTCCGGCAAGACCTCGTTCCTGCGGTCCTGGATGCGGGGCATGGCCGAGCGGAACTCCGCGTACGACATCCGCTTCATGGTCTTCGACTACCGGCGCTCGCTGCTCGAGGCCGTGCCCGACGAGTACCTGGCCGCGCAGGCCGCCAACAACGACCACGCGGTGGCGTATGCCGAGCAGCTCACCGCCAAGCTCAGCGAGCGAATGCCGCCCCCGGGGATCGGCTCCCGCGAACTGCGGCGGCGCGACTGGTGGTCCGGGCCCGAGCTGTACGCCGTCGTCGACGACTACGACCTGGTCGCCGGCCAGGCCGGGCAGCGCGGCCCACTCGCCCCGCTCGCCGACTACCTCACCCACGCCGCCGACATCGGCTTCCATGTGGTGATCGCCCGCCGGGTCACCGGGGCGGGGCGCGCACTGTTGTCCGATCCGCTGGTCAGCAGGGTGCAGGAGTTCGGCACCGGCGGCCTGATCCTCTCCGGCGACCCCCGCGAGGGCACCCTCATCGGCGACCAGCGCGCGGCACGCCGGCCTCCGGGCCGCGGATTGCTGGTCGGCCGCCGCAGCCAGCCCGCGATCGTGCAGACCGTGCTCGATCCGGCGGTCGACTAGCGCCGGGTACGCCTGCGGTTGCTCCGCGGCGCACCCCTCGGTGCGACGCGCGGAGTACCGCGGAGCCTACGCGCCGCCCCCGGACCCACCCCCCTACCGCCTCCGGCCCAGCCGCCCGCCCAGGCGCACGGCCGCTCCGAAGGACCCGAGAATGCCCGTAAGCTTCGACTCCCAGCCGATCCGTGAGTTGGCCGCCCACTGGATGCGGGTGGGCAACACGTTCTTCGAGACGTATGTGTCCACGACCGAAGCGGTCCGAGGCATCCCCTGGTCCGGCATGGCCTCGGACGCGGCGCGGGAGGCCTACGCCTCGAGCCAGAACGCGGGCGCGGGCGCGCCGGGCGGCGGTGTCGCCCTCAAGCTCCTCGAGGCCGCCATCACCGCGTGGCGGATCAGCGAGGCGCTGCAGAGTTACGCGAACCAGCTCGACCGGACCATCGAGGAGATCAACAGGGCGGAGGCGCTGGCCGGGCTCGCCGCCCTCTTCGGGCTCGCGCTCGGCTTCGTCCTTCCGGCCCTCGGCGCCCTGCTCGCCGCGCTGTTGGGGGTCGTCAGCAGGGTCATCTCGTTCGTCGCCTCCGTCGTCGGCCGCATCATCTCGGCGATGGGCTCCTTCGCGCCGGTCGGCAACTTCGCGGTCAACGCGATCCTGGGCGCCGCGACCACGCTGGGCACCGATGTGTTCGCGCAGGCCCTCGCCTCCTGGGCCACGCACAGCGAATTCCACATCGACTGGAAGAGTGAGGGCGTCAACATCGGGCTCGGCGCCGGCATTGGCGCCTGGATGGGCCCGGACTGGCGCCCGGGCGGCGGCATGGGGCCAAGCGGGAATCCCGCCACCATCGACGGCGGCGTCCCGAACGTCAACGTCCCCAAGAACACGCCGGTTCCACACAACCCGACCCCGCACGCCGTCAGCACTCCTCCGGTGGACGGCGTCGCCACACCTCCGCCGCTGCGCAACAACTCCTCGGATGCGGTGTCCCTGAGTCAGGGCCCCAGCAGGATCGACACCCCGAACAAGGTCACCGCCATCGCCAACGGCAGCCCGGAGACCAACACGCCCACGCCCGGCGGAGTCCGCCCCGGCGGCAACGGCCAGATCACCCCGGAGACCGCCACCCCCGCCCCGCCCCCGAGCGGCGGCCCCGGCGGCGGCCGCCCGATCACCGCCATCCGCACCGCCGACGCCGCGCCGCCGCAGACCACGCCTGGGGGCGGTACGACACCGCGTCCCGGGCCAACGGTGGGCGGACCGGATTCGTCGGTACCGAACACGACGGCGCCGGGCGGCGGTACAACCCGTCCCGGGCCGACGGCGAGTAGCCCGGACTCGACCACCCCGAACACACACGTGCCGGGCGGTCCTACGCGTCCCGGCCCGAACACAGGGCGCGGGGACTCGTCCGTGCCGAACTCGACGGGCCCGACGAACGGTCCGGTGCGGAATGCATCGGCTGTCGACAGCCCGGACCCGACGACACCGACAACGCACACGCCGGCCGGTGGCCCCGCCCGTACCCCCGACACGAACCACGTCGGCACGACCAAGCCCGACTCGGCTGTTTCGACGGGCGCGCAAACCCGTCCCACATCCGGCGCCGACACGCCGCACCAGACGCGGCCCACGACGAACACTCCCGGTTCTCAGGCGCGGCCGGGGACGGGCGAGCCCGCACCTGAGTCCCCGGTGCCCCAACAGACTGGACTGCACACGTCCGGACGCCCGGTGCCCGAGGGGACGAACAACACCGCGGGCGGCAGCCCACAGGGCAACACCGCCAGCGGCGCACGCCCTGACGCCGGGACTCCGAGCACCGCCACGAAAACACCGACCCGTTCGGGTCCGGGGTACGACCGTCCTGCCACGATCAACGACCTGCCGACGGGCGAGGCCCCGCATGCCCCATCCAGC
>NZ_JARWBG010000072.1:0-27009 GCF_029846775.1 Streptomyces chengmaiensis | reverse complement strand
CCGGGTGGCGTGGTGCACGATCAAGTGCGCGTAGATTTCCTGCCGTACGCCGTCCGGTGTCTGCGACCTGAGGACTGGTCGGCCGCGTTGATGGGTCTTGATCTCGTCGAAGACGAGCTCGATCTCCCAGCGCCGGGCATACAGGATGGCAAGTTCTTCGGCGGGGTACTTCTCGTGGTCGGTGAGGCTGGTGATGAGCCGTACCACGTCGGGTTGTCCATCGACGCGGTACTCGATCACCCGGACCAGCACCGGCGGGGCCTTGGCCGTCCCGGCTGCCTTGCTGTGCTTGTTCGCCTCGATCCGGGCGAGGTAGCTGCCGTCGGGCAAGACGTCCTGGACCCGACGGGCCTTGCGCCGCTCGATCCGCCAGAGCAGGTGCGTGCCCTGGGCCCTCAGCCGGTGCCAGCGGGCCAGACCCCACAGTCCCCGGTCGGCGAGTAACAGCGTGCCAGGCCCGGCATGAGCGTCCAGGGTGTCGGAGACGATGCGCTCGGAGTCCTTGAACCCGCCGATCGCGGCGTCCAGAACGGCGTGGGAGGAGCACTCAGCCACCGCGACGACTCTGGCCTGCGGATATCCCATGGGACTGCGATGAGAGCCGGACTTGCCGAAGGCATCGTTGTTACGTGCGGAGTCGGGCACGGCCAGCAGCATCCCGTCCAAGGCCAGCACCCGCAGCCCGTGGAACAGCTCGCTGTCCGTGCCGAGCGGCCGGGCCACGGACCGGAACAGCTCCCGCATCACCGGCCAGCCGAGCCGCTGCCGGGCCCTGGTCAGCGACGACTTGTTCACCCCGGGCCAGGACCGCAGCCCCTTGTCGCCAGTCTTCACCAGCCGCAGGACCTCCAGGTAGTCGGCCTGCGGGAACAAGCACATCGCCAGCACGAAATACACCGTGAACCGGGCGGACAGCAGACGCCGACGCTTCTCCGAGCACCTCGCCTCACCCACCACCCGGTCCACCAGCTCAGGCGGACACGACCGGGTCAGGACCCCCAACCCCAGCCGCTCCAGACGCGATATCAGCACACCACTTCAACCGCCCGGCCCCCGCAAAAGCAACGGCATTGCCCNCTCCGAGCACCTCGCCTCACCCACCACCCGGTCCACCAGCTCAGGCGGACACGACCGGGTCAGGACCCCCAACCCCAGCCGCTCCAGACGCGATATCAGCACACCACTTCAACCGCCCGGCCCCCGCAAAAGCAACGGCATTGCCCCCGGGGCGTAGGGGGAGAGGAGGGGAATGACACCCCCTCGGTAACCACCCGGTCACGCACAGGACTCAAAAAGTCACCGCACGCCCCTCGTGGCAGTGATGTGTCGTACCCCACACTGAGGTGCGGTGCCTGAGTCCTCGGAGCGCGGCCGGGCTGGCGATGGCAGGCCAGACACCCCCGCGGATCCGCTCATCGCGTACGGGACGGAAGGCGGCGACGCGGCCGCCGCCGTTCCGCTGCCGCACGCCCCCGAACCGGCAGCGATCACCCTGGAGGTCGCCCCCGTGCAGACCCAGACCCTGACCGAGACCGATCTCATCGCGCAGGTCCCCCCGCAGAGCCGGGGGGCCCGGCACCCGGAGGGGCCGCCCGCTTCGCCCGTCGGCGTTCCCGTCGGCGCACCCGCGGGCGCGCCCCCGGCGAAGGAGCGGCCAGCGAAGGAGCAACCGGAGCCGCAACCGCAACCGGAGCCGCAGCCGGAGAGGGCGGAGCCGCCGGAAACGCCGGTCGGCCGCATCGACGGCGGCGGGCCGTCCTCCGACCTCTTCCGCCAGTATCTGCGGGAGATCGGGAGGATACCCCTGCTGACCGCCGCCGAGGAGGTGGAGCTCGCCCGCCGTGTCGAGGCGGGGCTGTTCGCCGAGGAGAAGCTGGTCAGCACCCCCGAGTTGGACACCCGGCTCGCCCTCGACCTCGACCGGCTCGTCGTCATGGGCCGGATGGCCAAGCGCCGCCTCATCGAGGCGAACCTCAGGCTCGTCGTCTCCGTCGCCAAGCGGTACATCGGCCGCGGGCTGACCATGCTGGACCTGGTCCAGGAGGGAAACCTCGGTCTGATCAGGGCCGTTGAGAAGTTCGACTACGCGCGCGGATACAAGTTCTCCACATATGCGACGTGGTGGATACGCCAGGCCATGTCCCGCGCCCTCGCCGACCAGGCGCGGACCATTCGCGTCCCCGTACATGTCGTCGAGCTGATCAACCGTGTGGTGCGGGTGCAGCGCCGCATGCTCCAGGAGCGGGGCTACGAGCCCACGCCCGGGGAGGTCGCGGCCCAGCTGGACCTGCCGCCCGAGCGGGTCAGCGAGGTGCTGCGGCTGGCACAGGAGCCGGTCTCGCTGCACGCGCCCGTCGGGGAGGAGGAGGACGTCGCCCTCGGCGACCTCATCGAGGACGGCGACGCCGCGTCTCCCGTCGAGTCGGCCGCCTTCCTGCTGCTGCGCCAGCATCTGGACGCCGTGCTGTCCACGCTCGGCGAGCGCGAGCGCAAAGTGGTGCAGCTCCGGTACGGGCTGGCAGACGGCCGCCCCCGCACCCTGGAGGAGATCGGCCGGCTCTTCGGCGTGACCCGGGAGCGCATCCGCCAGATCGAGTCCAAGACCCTCAACAAGTTGCGTGATCACGCCTTCGCCGACCAGCTGCGCGGCTACCTCGACTGAAGCGGTCGGAAGGGCCGGGCCCGCCCGGCGCTCCGGCCAGGGCCGGTACGCCGGGCGGGCGCGGCCCTCGCCCGTCAGCTCTCGCCCGTCAGCTCTCGCCCGTCAGCTCTCGCCCGTCAGCTCTCGCCCGTCAGCTCTCGCCGGACTTCCTCCGGCGCGCGCCCACGACCGCGCCCCAGGCGACGCCCAGGCACATGCCCATGCTGAGGCCCAGCGCGAGATTGTCCAGCGCCACACCCAGCGAGGTGCCGATCGCGGTGCCCAGCGAGAGCCCCAGGGCCATGGACCTGCCGCGGGCGTCGTCGCAGCACTCCTCGCCGCCCTCGCCGTCGCCCGATCCGGTCTTCTCGGCCATCCCCCGTACCTCCCGTGCGCGCTGCGATGTGTCCGGCCCGATCAGGGTACGACAGTACGTCAGTCCACCTCGGCGACCGCCTGTGCGAACTGCGCCGCGTACAGCCGCGCATACGCCCCGTCGGAGGCCAGCAGCTCGTCGTGCGTGCCCTGTTCGACGATCGAGCCGTGCTCCATCACCAGGATCACGTCCGCGTCCCGGACGGTGGAGAGCCGGTGCGCGATCACAAAACTGGTACGGCCGTGGGCCAGCCGCGCCATCGCCTTCTGGATCAGCACCTCCGTGCGGGTGTCGACCGAGCTGGTCGCCTCGTCGAGGACCAGTATCACCGGGTCGGACAGAAACGCCCGCGCGATGGTGATCAGCTGCTTCTCACCGGCGCTCACCCCTGATCCGGAGGAGCCCTCGTCGTCGACGACGGTGTCGTAGCCGTCGGGCAGGGTGCGGATGAAGCGGTCCGCGTGCGCCGCCCGCGCCGCCGCCTCGATCTCCTCGCGGGTGACCTCCCGGGCCGCCCCGTACGCGATGTTCTCCGCGATCGTGCCGCCGAACAGCCAGGTGTCCTGGAGCACCATGCCGATGCCCGAGCGCAGCTCCTCGCGCGGGATCTTCGCGATGTCCACGCCGTCCAGGCCGATCCGGCCGCCCGTCACCTCGTAGAACCGCAGCAGCAGATTGACCAGGGTGGTCTTGCCCGCGCCGGTCGGGCCGACGATCGCCACGGTGTGGCCCGGCTCCACGGTGAGCGACAGATCCTCGATGAGCGGCTTCTCCGGCTCGTAGCGGAAGGCCACATGCTCGAACGAGACCCTCCCGGCGGGCCTTTCGGGAACCGGCCGCGCGACCCCCGCGACCGCGGGCGCGTCCGGCTCCTGCTCCTCCGCGTCCAGCAGCTCGAAGACCCGCTCCGCCGAGGCGACGCCCGACTGCACCAGGTTCGCCATCGACGCCACCTGCGTCAGCGGCATCGAGAACTGCCGGGAGAACTGGATGAAGGCCTGGACGTCCCCGATGGACAGCGCGCCCGACGCCACGCGCAGCCCGCCGACCACCGCCACCAGCACATAGTTCAGGTTGGACACGAAGAACATCAGCGGCTGCATGACACCGCTGTGGAACTGCGCCTTGAACCCCGCCTCGTACAGCGCCTCGTTCTGCTCCGCGAACGCCCGCGCCGACTCGTCCTGCCGTCCGAAGACCTTCACCAGCGCATGGCCGGTGTACATCTCCTCCACATGGGCGTTGAGCCGTCCCGTGGACTTCCACTGCTGCACGAAGTGCGGCTGCGAGCGCTTGCCGACCCTGGTGGCCACCCACACCGACAGCGGCACCGTGACCAGTGCGACCAGCGCCAGCAGCGGCGAGATCCAGAACATCATCGCCAGCACGCCCACAATCGTCAGCAGCGAGTTGACCAGCTGGCCCATCGTCTGCTGAAGGGTCTGCGAGATGTTGTCGATGTCGTTGGTCGCCCGGCTGAGCACCTCGCCGCGCCTGGCCCGGTCGAAGTATGCAAGCGGCAGCCGCTCAAGCTTCGCCTGCACCTCCTCGCGCATCCGGTACACGGTCCGGTTGATCACCAGCACCGACATCCGGGTGGCCAGCAGCATCAGCAGCCCGGCGGCCGCGTACACCGCCAGCGCGGCCAGCAGCACATCGCGTACGGCGGCGAAGTCGATGCCGTGCCCCGGCACGAAGTCCACCGCCGTCAGCATGTCCGCGACGCCGCCATCGCCGCGCTCGCGCAGCTCCTCGATCGCCCCGGCCTTGCTGCCGCCCTCGTCCATGGACCGGCCGACGACGCCCGCGAAGACCAGATCCGTGGCCCGGCCCAGGATGACCGGGCCGATCACCGAGAACGCCACGCTGAGCAGTCCGGCCGCCAGCATCGTCCACAGCGCCGCCCGCTGCGGGGCCAGCGCCCGCAGCAGCCGCTTGGCCGACCCCCTGAAGTCCAGGGACCGGTCGGCGGGAGAGCCGCCCGCCATCATCCGTCCGCCCGGCCCGCTCATGCGGCCTCCGCCTCCGTCAGCTGGGAGAGCACGATCTCCCGGTAGGTGTCATCGCCGTGTCCGGGGTCCATCAGCTCCTCGTGCGTCCCGCTTGCCACGACGCGTCCCTCGTCGAGGACCACGATCCGGTCGGCGTCGCGGATGGTGGACACCCGCTGGGCGACGATCACCACGGTCGCCTCCGCCGTCTCGGCCGCCAGGGCCCGGCGCAGCGCCGCGTCCGTGGCGTAGTCCAGCGCGGAGAACGAGTCGTCGAAGAGATAGATCTCCGGCCGCTGCACCAGCGTCCTGGCGATCGCCAGCCGCTGCCGCTGCCCGCCGGAGAGGTTCACGCCGCCCTGGGATACGGGCGCGTCCAGCCCCCCGTCGAGCACTTCGACGAAGTCCCGCGCCTGCGCCGCCTCCAGCGCCCGCCACAGCTCCTGGTCGCTCGCGTCGGGCCGTCCGTACCGCAGATTCGTCGCGACGGTGCCGGAGAACAGATACGGCTTCTGCGGCACCAGACCCACGGTCCGCGCCACCAGCTCCGGGTCAAGGTCGCGTACGTCCACCCCGCCGACCAGCACCTGCCCGCCGGTCGCGTCGAACAGCCGCGGCACCAGTCCCAGCAGCGTCGACTTGCCGCTGCCGGTCGAGCCGATGATCGCGGTCGTCTCGCCGGGGAGGGCCAGCAGACCGACGCCGCGCAGCACCGGCTCCTCCGCGCCGGGGTAGCGGAAGCCGACGTCCCGCAGCTCCAGCCGGCCGTGGCCGTGCAGACGCCGCACGGGCGCGGCGGGCGGCACGACGCTCGACGCGGTCGACAGCACCTGCTCGATGCGCTCCGCGCAGACCTCGGCGCGCGGCACCATCATGAACATGAAGGTGGCCATCATCACGGCCATCACGATCTGCATCAGATAGGCGAGGAACGCGGTCAGCGAACCGATCTGCATCGCGCCCGCGTCGATCCGGTGCGCCCCGAACCAGACGACGGCGACCGACGAGACGTTGACCACCGTCATCACGGTCGGGAACATCAGCGCCATCAGCCGTGCTGCGGACATGGAGACACCGGTCAGCTCGGCGTTGGCCTCGCGGAACCGTTCCTTCTCGTAGCCGTCGCGGACGAACGCGCGGATGACTCGGATGCCGGTGATCTGCTCGCGCAGCACCTGGTTCACCGAGTCGAGCCGCTCCTGCATCGTGCGGAACAGCGGGCGCATCCGCCGCACGATCAGCGACACCGCGACGCCGAGCACCGGAACCACCGCGAGCAGCACCGCCGACAGCGGAACATCCTGGCCGAGCGCCATCACGATGCCGCCCACGCACATGATCGGAGCGGAGACCATCAGCGTGAACGCCATCAGGACCAGCATCTGCACCTGCTGGACGTCGTTGGTCGTGCGGGTGATCAGAGACGGCGCGCCGAAGTGCCCCATCTCGCGGGCGGAGAAGCTCTGCACCCGGTCGAAGACGTCGGCCCGCACATCCCGTCCTACCGCGGCCGCGGTGCGCGCCCCGAAGTAGACCGCCCCCACATTGCAGGCGACCTGGATCACGCTCACGACCGCCATCAGCGCGCCGACGCTCAGCACATGGCCCGTGTCCCCGCGTACGACACCGTTGTCGATGATGTCGGCGTTGAGGGTGGGCAGATAGAGGGTGGCGCTGGTCTGCAGCAGCTGCAGCACCGCCAGCAGGGCGATTGGCTTGCGGTGCGGACGCAGATAGGTCCGCAGGATTCGTATCAGCACACGCGGTCTCTCGGGCTCGGCATACGCACGGCACACGCACGGGTCGGTCAGGGGCAGCCCGACCATCTTGCGGCAGGACGCTCGCGAACCCCCAAGGGTTTACCCGACCGGGCGCCCGCCGAAATGAGCCCCGTCTGGCGGTACCTCCGTGGGGGTACCCCTGGGGGCACCTCCGTGGGGGCACCCCCGGACGAAGTCTGGGGGAGGTAGCTGGGGGAGGAGTCTGGGGGGAGGTAGCCGGGGGAGATTGAGTAGCGGGGTCCGGGGGCGGAGCCCCCGGAATCAAGCCCCCGCAGGGAACGCACCCGGGTGGATCTGGTCCCGTGTCGCCCCGTACTGCTGCCGCACGGCCTGTCCCACCGCCAGTTCCTCGCCCGGCTCGAAGATCTGCGCCGCGGCCCCCTGCCAGGCGGGCGGCGACTGCGAGGTCAGCGCGCCCTGCGAGACGCCCAGCGCCCAGGCGGCCTGCCGGGCCGCGCCCAGTGCCGCATAGTCGGCGGGCTGCACCACCACGACCTGGGCGCCGAAGATCGCCGGGGCGGCGGCCTGGACGGCCGGCAGTTCGGCGGCCGCGCCCAGCAGGAACACCCGGCGCACCTCCACTCCGCGTCCGCGCAGCACGTCCATGGCGTCGGCGAGCGAGCAGAGCATGCCCTCGACGGCGGCCCGCGCCAGATGCTCGGGCTTCATCGACTCACGGCGCAGTCCGCTGAGGGTGCCCGCGGTGTGCGGCAGCTGCGGGGTCTTCTCGCCCTCCAGATACGGCAGCAGCACCAGGCCGGACGCGCCGGGGGTCGACTTGAGCGCCAGGGCGGACAGTTCCTCGAGACCGTCCAGGCCGAGCAGCTCGGCGGTGCCGCGCAGCGCGCGCACGGCGTTGAGGGTGTGCACGACCGGCAGGTGCATCCCGGTCGCGTCCGCGAGCGAGGTGATCATTCCGCTGGGGTCGGCGAGGGCCTCGTGGTGCACGGCGGTCACGGAGCCGGACGCGCCGAGTGAGACCACGGCGTCGCCGGTGCCGACGCCGAGCCCGAACGCGGCCGCCATCGTCTCGCCGGTGCCCGCGGAGATCAGCAGCCCCTCGGGGGTCATGCCGGCGGCCTCGGCCGGGCCGAGCACCTCGGGCAGCGCGCAGGAGTGGCCGATGGCGAGCTCCACCAGGTCGGGCCGGTAGGCCCCGGCAGCCGCCGACCAGTAGCCGGTGCCGGACGCGCCGCCGCGGTCGGTGGTCCGGCGGGCCGGCCGGCCCAGCAGCTGCCACACCAGCCAGTCGTGCGGCTGCAGCAGCGCGGCGGTGCGCTGCGCCGCCTCGGGCTCGGTGCGCGCCAGCCAGCGCAGCTTCGCCACGGGCTGGGCGGCCTGCGGCACGGAGCCGACGGCCTCGGCCCACGCCTGCCGTCCGCCGAGGGCGTCGACGAGATCGGCGGCCGCGGCCTGGGCGCGTTTGTCATTGCCGAGCATGGCCGGGCGCACCAGGCCGCCCGCGGAGTCCAGCGGCACCAGACCGTGCGCCTGTGCGCAGACGCCGATCGCCTGTACGCCTTCGAGGAGCCCGCCCGAGGCAGCCTCGCCGAGCGAGAGCAGCCAGGCCTGCGGATCGACCTCGACGGCCTTGGCCTCGACGGGGTGCGGAGCGTACCCCTGGCGCAACACGGCGCCCGTGTCCGCATCGCAGACGACGATGCGTGTGAACCCAGACGAACTGTCCAACCCGGCGACTATCCCCATGTCCGGAGATTCTGCCGCACGCGCGGGGCCGTCATGTCATGTGTTGCTGGTGCCCCAGTCGTCCTCGGCGTCCCCCTGCCCGCGCTCCCTCAGCGAGCGCACCCGGTCGGCCACCGAGGACGGGACCCGGTCGCCGACCCTGTCGCTGACGACGTGGAAGGCCCGGCCGGCGGCCTCGCGGCCGCCCTGCGCGGCGGACTCGGCGGCATTGCGGACGGCGGGGTTCTGACTGAACTCGCGCACGGACTTCTTCATCTTCTCGTACTGCTCGCGCCCGGCGCGCGTCCCCAGCACATAGCCCAGGGCCAGTCCGACCGCGAACGTGAGCTTGTACCGCATGGCTGCCACCTTCCCTTGCGTCGGCGCCCTGCCTCGGCTGCCCGGCGCCGTGTCGAACTCACGGGCCTGCCGCCTACCCGCGGGCCGCGGAGATCATCCGCGGGCGCCCGCCGCATACCGATTGGCGGAGCACCCCCCTGCTTGCGCTAATGTATGTGTCGCAGCGAGCGCACGCCCTCCGGGACGCCCCCGGTAGGTACGTTCGGTGCACACGCGGCAATCCCCTGTAGCTCAATTGGCAGAGCAGCCGGCTGTTAACCGGCAGGTTACTGGTTCGAGTCCAGTCGGGGGAGCGCGATCCCCTGTAGCTCAATTGGCAGAGCATTCGGCTGTTAACCGGAGGGTTGCTGGTTCGAGTCCAGCCGGGGGAGCAGACACGGAAGAGGACCCGCGAGGGTCCTTTTTCTATGTGACTTCCCTGCGCCGGGGAACCGGGCGGCACGCTTCGCGGTCCTGATGGTTGGGCATGGCCGACCAGCCGAGGCAGGAGATCGTATGAGCGGCTATGCTGCGGCAGACGGCGTGCACAAATGTGCGCGACACGCCGTTGGGGGCGGTAGCTCAGCCGGTTAGAGCAGCGGACTCATAATCCGTCGGCCGTGGGTTCGAGTCCCACCCGCCCCACCACGCCCGTGGTGTGCAGGATCGTTTCTACCTGTGGAAACGTGAGAACGGGGGTCGCCACTCCAGAGTGGCGACCCCCGTTCATCCGTTCAGATCAAGATCCAGTGGACACCTGGTGGACACGGGGACGATCCAGTGGACGGAGGGCCCTCACGCCGCCTTCCGGCACCCGCGCCGCGCGCTCACCCGCGAGTAGGCGTGGAACTCCCACCTCAGGGAGGTGGCGTGGTGGATCTGAACCACCTTGGCGATGTCGAACTCGACCACCTGCAGGGCTCCGGGGTACTTCTGGGCGCTTGCGGGGTTCCAGTCGATCCGGCCCTGCCCGGTCAGCTGCAGGATGTGGCCGTTCTCCCAGTCCAGAAAGACAGGACGCCCGTGACGACCCAGGGGCCGCTCCGTGTGGGGAGCGTACGGGAGTGAGCGGACCCTGATTACCTCCAGGCGCGGTTGAGGAAGTCGGCGATCAGCGGGGCGATCTCCGGCAGATGGGTCTCCAGTGCGAAGTGGCCGGTGTCGAAGAGGTGGACTTCGGCGTCGGGCAGATCGCGAAGGTAGGCACGGGCCCCGGGCTCGGGGAAGAAGGGGTCGTGGCTTCCCCAGGTGATGAGGGTGGGCGGAGTGTGCCGGCGCAGCCACGCCTGCCAGTCGTCGTAGCGCTCGACGTTGGAGTGGTAGTCGAAGATCAGTGCCTGCTGGGCCTCCTTGCGGCCCGGCAGGTCCAGGAAATGCTGGTCGAGGGTCCAGCCGTCCGGGGCGATCCGTTCGGGGCTGGTGACGCCGGTCTCGTACTGGCTGCGGGTGCCGTCGAGGGTGAGCATGCCCTGGATGGCTTCCCGGGCGCCGGGGGTGGTGGGGGTCAGGCCGATGAGGCCGCGGGCCGCGTCTGAGAGGCCTTCCTCGTAAGCGTTGCCGTTCTGCACGACCAGCCCGGCGATCCACTCGGGGTGGCGTTCGGCGATACGGAAGCCGATGGGCGCGCCGAAGTCGAAGACGTACATCACGAACTGGGCGAGGCCGAGGCGCTGGACGAAGCCTTCGGTGATGTCGGCGAGCCGGTCGAAGGAGTAGGTGAGGCCGTCCGGGGCCTGGGTGTGGCCGAAGCCGGGGTAATCCGGGGCGATCAGCCGGTAGTGCGAGCCGAGTACGTCGATGAGGCGGCGGAACTGGTGAGATCCGGACGGAAAGCCGTGCAGGAGCAGTAGTACGGGCGCGTCGGCCCGGTCGGGGAGGGACTCCCGGTAGAAGACGCGGACGCCGTCGACCTCAAGGTGACTGTGGACGGTGCGGGCGAACGGAGCGAGCATGCCTAATTCCTTGTTTGGCGATTGATGCATTAGGTATAGCTCGTGTCTGGCTAACGCGTCAATGCGTCGGTGTACCATTAGCCACATGGGTGATCTCGTACCGCTGATCGGAGAACCGCTGGCGCTGGACCTGGTCAACAGCCGTCCGACCGCCGACGACCTGCTCGCGACCCCGGACGACCTGAGGGCCTGGTGGGTCCTCCAGGCCGACCGTCTCCCGGATGAGGTGCCACAGGAGGTCACCGCCGCGGATCTGGCAGCGGTGCACGCCGTGCGCGAGCACACCGCCCGCGTCCTCGACCGCGTCCGTCGAGGCGATGAGCCCCAGGCTGCCGACCTGGAGGCGCTCAACCGGGCGCAGCGTGCCGCACCGGCGATCAACGAGCTGACGTGGGACGGGTCGGCGCTGGCTGCCACGCGCCGACGCGACGGCTCACCGGGCCGCCGGCTGGCAGCCTGCCTCGCGGAGGCCGCCGCCGAACTGCTGGCGGATCCTGCGGTCACCAGGATCCGGGAGTGCGAGGCCGACCACTGCGTGATGCTCTTCCTGGCCGCCCATCCGCGCCGCCGCTGGTGCTCGGCCGCCCGCTGCGGCAACCGAGTGCGTGTCGCCCGCCACTACCAGCGCCACAAGGCCGGATAGCCCGAGCGTCCCGCACCTTCCATCCATCCCGCGTCCGCTCCTCTCGCCCCGGCGGCAGCCGGCGGCGTGGAGCGCCGCGGCGGTGCGCGCACTGCGGCCTGCGGCCCGATGAGGAGTGAGCGACTGCTGAGAGTGGAAGGGCGCTGCCTCGAGGTCGTCCTGCCGCTCGGCCACCCGGCTCAGCTGCCGCCGCAGGCGGTGACGTCGTCCGCCATGGCGAATAGATCCACCGCTCGCTCCATGCGGTTCCGCGCCTCTTCGACCCGGTCCTGATTGGACACGGCTCGCGCGAGGCTCTGGTGGATATGTGCTGGGCACAGGGGTGGCCCAGGCGTTCTGCCGCCTCCATCGCGAGGTGCGAGGTGGCTTCGAGCTCGTGCCACAGCCCTTCCGGTCCAGATAGTCACCGACGGCCCAGGCGAGCTGCCAGGTGTGCGTGTCGAGCCCATGAGTGGCTGCCGTTCTGATGGCGGCCACCAGCACCGCCCGTTCGAGCGTCCAACCATGCAGCGGCCAGGCCGCAGTGCCCCGGCTTTGGGCCGAACTCCTCGGCCCGGACGCCCCGGGAGGGCGCAGACAGTTCGGCTACGGCTGGTGCGTTCCGGCCTGCTCGGAAGAGGCGCTGCACGTAGCGCACGGAGGCGCGATCCGGCATCGGGAACAAGCGCCGCCGGCCCGGTAGCCGCCGCGAGATCGTGTCACGACCTCTCAGGGCGCCGGAAGATGCCGTACCAGTAGCCGTAAGCCAACTCGCGGGCGACCACGGGATCGTCATGGCCGTCGCTTGTGGCTACTTGCTGGGCGATGACCTGTCCGCCGCCTCGCACCATCACTCTCGCGGCGCACAGCGGGTCGACATCAGCAGGTGTGCGACCGGCCGACTGTTCCTCGATCAGCAGCTTCGTGCTGTGGTCGATGAACCGGTCTTGGGTTGATGTCCACGACTCACGTACAGAAGGGTCGTATGCGGCCACTTCGTTGATCGCTGCCAGGAGGGCCGCGTGCTTGCGGTAGTGCCTGAG
Source organism: Streptomyces chengmaiensis (assembly GCF_029846775.1). NCBI lineage: Bacteria > Bacillati > Actinomycetota > Actinomycetes > Kitasatosporales > Streptomycetaceae > Streptomyces > Streptomyces chengmaiensis. Next base: position 14,578 of record NZ_JARWBG010000072.1, on the reverse strand, counting down.
CAGCTGCTCGTATGTGCGGGCAAGCCCGTCAAGTCCGCCGGCGGGGCCGCAGGGCTGCCAGCCCTGTACGATCCCGAAACTGTCCGACTTCAGGAAACCGCTCAGCCGCAGGAGCACATCCACCTTGTCGCGGAAGTAGAGGTAGAACCCCGAGCGGGAGATGCCCCCGGCGGCCGCGATCTGCTCCACCCCCAGTTCGGTGTAGGTCCTGCCGTCGTGCAGCAGTTCTCCGATCGCGGACAGAATCCGCTCCTCCACTGCGGCGCGCCGGTCAGCGGCGGTGGAAGGCCGTCGAGTGGTTGATGCCATGTTCCCATCCTATGAGCGGGCAGGACACGGTGTGGTCTCGGGCACCGGCTTGAGGTTCGCCTCAGGGGGTCGGTCGGCTCCCATGGGCTATGTAGGCGAGAAGGGCGGCGAGTGTCGACGGCATGGACAGGAAGGGCGAGTGGCTGCTTTGCAGCCGATGAACGGCATGTGCCCGGACGGCGAGCTTCTCCTGTTCCTCGGAGGGCAGTGCCTGGTCCTGCTCGCAGACGATGTAAGTGGAGGGGACGGCTCGCCATCCGGCTTTCGTCACGCGGTCGCTGAATGACCTCGAACTCTGCGGTACGAGCCTCCGGACCGCTCGCGCGGCCTCCTCCTCGGATACGTCAGCGTAGAACGCCGCCGCCGCGACACTGCCTTCCGCGGGCTGGATGACGCCTGTCGCGTACTCCGGTTCAGGAGCACCGTGGTACCCGTACAGACTTTCGCCGACGTCCAGTTGATAGGCGGCCAGGTAGACGGCATGCGAGACGTTGGGGGCGTCGGCGATGGCTTGGGTGACCGGAATGCCTCCGTAGGAGTGACCGACGACGACCACGGGCCCGTCGATGGCTTCAAGGGATTCGCGGACGGCCCGCGCATCCGCATGCATGCCGGCGAGTGGCTGGCTGGTCGGAGCGTCCGGCGTCGCAGCGCTGGGCAGTGCAACCGTTCGTGTTGCCCAACCATCGGAAATGAGCGCGGATTCCAGCCCCTCCCAGCACCAGGGGCCGTGCCATGCTCCGTGCACCAGGAGCAAGGTGGGTCGGGGTGCTTCGGTGGTAGCCAAACCAAATCTCCTAGCTGTTCGAGGCGTTGTCGGCTTCTCGGCCGCCGCGGCCCCGTGAAATGGGCCGGGTTCAGTGATGGCAGATGTGCATCCGGCAGCCGACTGGGGGGGGAAGACCGGCTGCCGGATGCAGCACCTTCCGAGGGCTGCCCGATGCCTGCGGCAGCCTCAACATCCCAAAGGTTAGAGTGGATTGGACACGGTGTCCAACGCACCGTCCAGCTGGGTGTGCGCCAGAGGGACCGCCAGCCGCGGCCGCCGCCCTCACTCGGGCTCACGGGGTCTGGGTGCGTCGAGGAACGCCTCCGGGACCGCGGGCGCTGGCCGACGGGCCGGAGACGCGGGCCCGGACTCCTCCGAGAGCGACAGCTCCTCGGCGATGTCGTCCCGTGCCCGGTCCGGCACCCGGAGGTTCGCGAGGTCTTCCTCCGGGATCGGCCGTGCGGGCGACCAGAGCCCGGTCCAGTCCCCGGCCTGGTGCCCGAAGGTGTTCGAGGGGACGGTCACCGTCGGCTGAGGGGTCCTGGGGCGGGCCAGCAGATACTCCGCACCGCGCCGGTACAGCGTCACCGTGCGCCCGTCCTCCGCGTCGTGTGGGGCATGGGTCTCGGCGCTGCCGTCCTCCGAGACGACGGTGATCCGGATTCGGTGGGCGGCCGCGGCGAGTTCGGCCGCGGTACGGGCGGTCGCGTCGTCCCAGCGACGGGCCGTGTGCAGCTGCGTACGGATCAACTCACGCGTCTGGCGCTGCGTCAGGGCCAGGTCGTCGGGCAGCGTGCCGCCGCCGCGCCGGGACCGCTCCGCCCGCGCGGCGTCGGGGGTGACTCCGGCGCGTACCAGCTCGTCGTGGGTGAAGGGCGCTGTGCGATCCAGCACGGCGGACGGCGGCAGCGGGCGGCTGCTCACGAGGGCGACCGGATCGCGGTCGCGGCCGGGAGGGAGGGCCGCGGCCAGTGCGGGCCAGAAGCCGTTGCCGTCGCCCGACGGCTCGACGAGGTCGTAGACGGTGCCGTCCGGGGAGGTAAGCGTGGGCTTCCCGGCCTCGGTGCCGTGCCGCCACGCGTTGGCGCCCGCGGTGTTCCACGGCGCCGTGTCGTGGGCGGGAAGCCGGGGCCCGGCACCGGCCTCCGGGGCCCGCCCGTCCCGGGAGCGCGGACCGGGCAGCGCGGGCTGCCGGACCAGATCCCCGTCGCGCACCGCAAGCTGGTAGTGCCGGTCCTTCAGATGCAGTACGACGTGGGGGAGCTCCTCGTCCTCCGCGGCCCCCAGCGGTGTGAAGTCCTGGAAGTGGCCGTCGTCGCCGCGCACCACCGTGATCCGCGCCCCGAAGGTCCGCGCCGCGAGGGCCGGGAGCAGGTCGGCGGCGCCGTGGTCCCACCCGGCGTCGTCCGCGGCGTCGCCGGGACGGAGTACCTGGGCCGCGGCGAGGGCGCCGCGCTGCGCGTCGGACAGCCCGGCGTGCATGGGGATGCGGCCGGAGTCGTCGAACTCGCGGCCCTCGGGGGTGTTCCGGTCGAGGACGATCCCGGCAGCCGCCAGTTCGGCCGCGCTGAAGGCGTCCATGGTGTCCGGGGAGGCGAAGCCGAGCAGGTCCGCGTTGTCCGGATGGCGCAGCCGGTCGGCGAGCCGCTCACGGAGCGCGGACACGATCGTTCCGCGGTCCGGCAGCGTTCCCAGGTCGCCGAGGAGCGCCGGTTCGGCGTGGTGCAGCCCCTCGACGAGGGCATGGTGGAAGGCGTCGCCGTCAGCAGTTACGTCGCGCAGGGCGTAGACATCGCCGGTGGGCGAGGTGAGCGTCGTCGGGCCGCCTGACTCGCCCGGGGCCTCGGTGTAGCGCGCCCGCTCGGGCGCGCGGTTCGCCGGAGGCGTGTTGAAGACGACGGGCGGCGGTTCGAGCAGGCCCGCGCGCACTTCCGGCTCGTCGGGACCCTGCGGTTCCGCGGATAGCCGGTGCCAGCGGGTGAGCCGGTCGGTCTCGGCCCGTACACGGTGGAAGTCGGCGGCTGCCCCCTCCGCCCCGCGCAGTTCGGCTTTCATGGCGCCGACCTCCAGGTGCAGTGCGCGGCGGGCTGCCTTCAGCGCGGCGGCGGCGTCGCGTACCGCCTGCCGGGCGAGCGCCGTCTCGGCGGACTCGGGAGGTGCGGCATCCGGAGCCGCGCGGTGGCCCGGGTCCGGCTGCGGGGTCCGGTCCGCCTCCCTCGCCTGTGTGAGTCGGTGCTTTGCAGCGGTCAGGTCGCGCCGGCGGGCGTTGCGGTGGTCGCGCAGCTCCGGCACGGCCCGGCGGTGGTCCCAGTACTTCTTGTCCGCGGCCACCCATGCGTCGCTCGCCCGGGTGACCTTCGCCCACGCGTCCGCGACCCGGGGCGGGAAGGTGTCGTCGCCGACGAGCCCCAGTTCGCGGGCGACGTCTTCACGCACCCAGGCGATGACCTGTGTCCGCGCCTCCACGGCCTGCGGGCCGGGCTTGACATAGCCGAACGGTCCCAGGCGCCGGCCGAGCCAGGAGCCCACCGTACTGTCCTTGAAGTGCCGGTCGACGTCTGCGACGCCGAGCCAACTCGTCGGGATGGCGAACAGGAAGCTGCGGCCGGTCCTGGGTTTGACGTTCACTTGGGCGCCTTCGGCCGAGGCCAGCCTGCCGCCGTCGGTCTCGGCGGTGTTGACGCCGGTGTTCGAGGCCTGGGGGATGGCGGCGCCCGCCGTGTTCGTGATCAGGAGCGGCTGCCCGCCCAGGGAGGAGTCCTGGACGCCGGTGCGGGAGACCGAGGCGTCCCGGCTGTCGGTGTGCCGCTCGGCGCTCTCCATGGTGGTGTCCGGGGCCACGGCCAGCAGCCGGGCGCCCGAGAAGTCGGGCTTGGAGTAGAGCCGGTAGTCGCCCTGGGCGCCGCCCGCGAAGGTGTCTTCGGCCAGCCCGGCCACCGCATAGCCGTGGGTGGTCGTGCTGTCCCCGAAGAAGGCGGCCAGCGTCGCGCTCTCGGTGCCGTCGTGCAGCGCGAGCGCGGAGGCCGTGCCCGGCAGGGTCAGCCCGGTGCGGCGGGCCTTGGCGACGGCGGCGTCCAGTTGCTTGCCCGCCAGATTGTGCTGCCCGCCGGTGGCGGGGCCGACCGTGGTGCCGTACGCCTTGGCGACGGCCAGGTCCCCCGCCGCCCGCAGCGTGTCCAGGCCGACGACCCGGCGGACGTGGAAGCCGTTGGCGGGGAGTGGGAATGGCCGGTGGGACCCGTCCGGGTGCGGTACCGAGCGCCAGGCGTCGATGGATTGCGGGGTGACGCTGCCCTGCTGCCAGACGGTCACCACGGGAGCGGGAGCGTCCAGCACGGGGGTGCCGAGCGGATCGCCCGGATCGCTGCCGGTCCGGGGAACCGTCAGGCTCAGCGGCAGTTGCTCGCGCAGCCGGCCGACATCGCCTTCCTGCCGGGCGACCGTACGGCCGTCCACGTTCAGCGTCAGCCGCAGCCGGTAGCCGGTGAGGAATTCGGCGTAGGGCTCGTTGGCGTAGAAGACGTGCGTCTTCAGGCGCGCGGTGGAGCGGCTCGTGGAGGTGGGCTGGGAGGTGGTGCCCAGCTCGCTGTAGGTCGGACCCGCGGCCTTGGCGGTACTGTCCCCCGTGCGCACGCCTTCCCCGACGCTCACCCCCGTCGTGCCCGTGCGGGTGGTGACCTCTCCTTCCTCGACCGTTTCGGTGGCGGCCCGGTTGTCCTGCAGCGTGGCGCTGTGGTCGAGGCCGTCGAACTGCGGCTCGTCCGCGATCAGTTCCACCCGCAGGGAGCCGGTCCGGCCCCCGACGCGGACGTTGTTCCGGCCCCAGCCGCCGACCCGGGCACGGGTCGCGGTCCCGCCGTAGGACATCTGGTCGCGCAGGGCGCGCACGGTGCGCGGGGTGACCAGGGAGTGGACGCGGTCGCGGCTCGCGTCGTCGATACCGAGGGCGATCAGCTGCCGGTCGAAGTCGGCCAGCACCTTGGTGGTGTCCAGCGAGTTGACCGGATACGAGCCGAAGGGGTTGTCCCGCAGCCACTTCGGCTGGCTCCAGACCCGGTCCGTGTAGCGAGGCACCTCTCCCAGCCGGTCCCTGATCAGCCCCAGCCGGTGCGCGGCCTTCTCCGGGAGGTGGCCGAGCCAGTCGGAGGCGAAGGTGAGCCGCCTGCCCGCCCAGATGGTGCGGTGCCAGGTGACGATCGAGTGCAGCGGGGCGAGCACACCGTCCGTGCGCACCGAGCCGACGATGTCGTGCTGCGTGTCACCGGCCACCAGCACCTTGTGGCCCTCGGCGTCCCGGTCGATCTCCGAGGTCACCGTGCGGGTCACGGTGCGCGAGGCGGTGCGGGACCGGCCGAGGCGTCCCAGCAGACCGTACGAGCCGCCGAGTGAGGGCCCGACGGGATGGGTGTGGGCGAGGGCGCCGACGCCGGCGACGGTGAAGGTCTGGGCCGTGGTGACCGCTCCGGAGGCCTGGCGGTCGCTGCCGACCGTCTGCTCCGTTTCGATCTTGACGGGCTTGGAGACGACGACGGGGTCGACCACCCGCATCCGGTGTACCAGAATGCCCAGCCGGTTGAGGTAAGGCCCCTTCCCGAAGAGCCCGGTGATCCGCGAGCCCGCGGGTCCGGACGCCTGGTCGAAGCCGCCCGTGAGGTACTGCGGCTGGAACGGCCGCACCGCGGCGTCGTGCGGCGCTGCCCCGATCTGCGCGAAGTGCCACGACCCGCCCGAGGCGTCACCCATGACCGCCTCGACGGCGGAAACGAGTTCTCTGTGCGCGCCCACACTGACGGTCTGGTACGGCTGGTCGCCGAACGGGTCCGTCGCATGGCTCGCGGACACCTCACGTGTGTCGCCGGTCGCCAGTGCCTTGGTCTGAGCCGGGTCCAGAGCCTCGTCCCTCGGCGGTGCGGTCGCGGCGGACGCCCCGTGCGGGTCGGTGTCCGGGGTGTGCTCGTCGGGGACGGAAAGCAGCACGCGGCCCACCACCGGCTCCGCGAGGAGGTCCGCCTCCGACTCCCGCCATACCAGGAAACGCGTACCCAGCAGTCCCAGCGAGCCCATGCCCCGCCACATGCTGCGCGGGCGCCGGTAACCACCGCTCCGCGCGGTCAACTCCAGCCGGTAGCTGTGCAGATGGGAAGGGCCGGCGCTGGCCGCCAGGGGCTCGTACGAGACCGTGGCTCCGTAGCCGGTCTTGTGGCCCTTCTGCCGGCCCCACCGCGGGCCCGCCTGGACGGTGCCGATGTTCGAGGGCGCGCCGATGCCGTCCGTCGCGGCGTCGCGCACCGACAGACTGGCGTCAAAGCCGACCTCCACCGTGCGGACCACGCTTCGCTGGCCGTCCAGGCGGTCGGTGCCCGGGGCGCTGCCCCGCAGGATGAGGTCGTTCTGGGTGCCCTGGTACCGCCGGTCGGACAGTTTGCCGTCGATCCAGATCCAGCGGTGGGCGCGGGTGAGGCGGCCGGGCTCGACGAGGCCGATCCCGATGCCGGTGGTGGTGAGCGCTTCGAGATTTCCCGCGACGCTGTGCTCGGACAGGGTGTTGATGACGGTGAGGGTATTCTGCAGCGCCATGCGGTAGTGCTCGGCGTCGCGCCAGCGCTTGTCGGAAGGGCTGCCAAACTCGTCCAGCGGCGCGATCGAGCCCGGGTGTGCGCGGGCGGCTGCCCGGATCACCTGGTCGGTGAAGGAGTCCAGCAGGGTGAGCGGAAGAGCCGGGTCGTCGCCGACCGGGCGGACCGGATCGCCGTTGCCGTACGTGAACGCCTCGGGTCGGCTCATGCCCAGTACCGCGGGGTTGTCCACGGTCAGATAGACGGGGGCGAAGGGTTCGTTGCGGTTGCGGCGGCGCAGGGTGGTGCCGTCGTCCCAGCCCGCGAGGCGGCGCGCCTCGGTGCGCGTCATGCGGTCCAGGCTCCACGTGGTGAACGGCGTCGCCCCCTTGTCGCCCGTCCTGCGCACGTAGACGGTCTTGCGGACCAGGTAGAGATCCGTCGGGACCTTCTTGGCCCGCCCCACGATCTTGCGCCCGCCCGAGCCGCCGAACACGCTGCTGTGCGTCGTGCTGCGCCCGTATCTGCCGACCGCCCCGAGCATCGCGCGCAGGTTCGCCGCGGAGCCGAAGAAGCCCAGCAGGTCGAAACTGGGGCCGAGGGCGGCGTTGACCTCCTGGCTGTAGGTCTTGGACAGTGTCCGCTCGTTCTTGACGGTCTGCTGGACGGTGCTGCGCATCTCGGCGGCGGCCGTCTCCGTGAGCAGCGTCGCCTCCCCGGGCACCACCCGGTCCACGACGAACGCGCCCAGCGGGGAGCGGGAGCCGTCCTCGCCGAACAACTGGCGGCCGGTGACCCTGCCGTGCGCGAGCCGGTCGGCCATGCGGTGGAAGTTCTCCGAAGAGAAGAACCCGGCGATCTCGTCGTACGCGGCGCTGCCCGGCTCGGCGCCCACCTGGGAGACAGCCCACTCGCGTATTTTCCTGACCGGGCCGTAGCCCTCGGTGTGCACCAGCCGGTAGTCGGAGTGCGGACCGAGCGTCATCGTACGGGGAGCCGGGCCCGGCTCGGCCGGCCTGGTCTCGCTGTCGGACAGCCGTACGGTCAGCCCGTTGCGGACTGCGAAGGTCAAGTGGGTCTCTCCCGGCGAGAACGTCCTGGGCAGTCCTGAGGGAGCCAGGCCCGACGGAGCTCCGCCCAGAAAGACCTCGTACTGCACATCGTCCAGGTGCAGATGGGAGCCGTCGGCCATGCGGGTCTCGACCTGGCTGAGCGTCTGGACCTGCATGCCGTAGGCGTACCCGCGGTTGAGCGCAAGCGCGCCGCCGACGCGCCCGTACGCCACCACTCCGGACGCCGGTCCGACGGAGAGGGAGGGGGCCACCTGGAAGGTCGTGCTCACACTCTTGTCCGCACCCGTGGTGACCTGGCTGCGCTGGGCCTCGTCCACCTTCGTGTCGTGGGCGTCGGTGAACCGTTCCCAGTTGCCGTGCGGCCGGGTCGTCACCCGCAGCACCCTGACCCGGCCCCACGCGTCCCGGAACGGCGGGGACTCGTAGCCCTCGCCGTGGAAGACCCGCGGGGTGGTGCGCAGCGCCCGTTCCAGATGGGCCAGCGGATTGTCCGGGCCGGGGTTGGGTGACCCGGCGAACCCCATCCGGTCGCCGATCTCGCGTACGACCTGCTCGATGCCGCGCAGGGTGACCTGGCTGTGACCGTAGCTGACGCCCCGGGTCTCGTCGGTGCCGTCACCGGTGAGGTAGGCGGGCAGGCGGCTGCCGTCGCTGAAGACGACCGGCCCACCGGTGCGGGACGGAGGGACCAGCGAACGGTCCAGGCGGGGCGGGCGGTGGGTGTCGAGCTGCGCCTCGATCCGGGTCATCGAGGTGTCGGACGCCGTGGCCCTACCGGGCTCGGTACCGGAAGAGCCGTCGTTTACGGGAGGCGCCGGCTGAGCCAGGGAAGTGGAGCCATCCGAAGCCGCGGCGAGCGCAACGGCGGAGTAGCCGTCCTCTGGTCCGTCCTGAGCATCGGATGCGTCGGTGTCCGGTCCGGAGAGGATGGCTCCCCACAGTGTGGTCAGGGAGTCCTCGAGTGAGCTCGCCATCTCCTTAACCGAATATCCGCCCTGGAAAAGGCGATGCAGATCGGTGGAGACAACCGGGGGTAGGCCTTGTTCCAGCAAGAGCCTGAACAGCAGCAGCTGAACGTTGAGTCTGCGGTTGCCGTCGGTGAATGGATGGACGACCTGGAGGGCGCGAACGGTGCGAGCGATGGCGGCGAGAACAAGATGGTCATTGCTCGCCGCGGCCTGGATTTCTTCATAGTGGCGATTGAATATGGCGTCTACCAGTCCGGGTACCTCCTCGCTGCCGTACGTGGTCTGAATTACCGGGTTTCTGTACTGGAAGGTGTTGAGGAAGGTGATGGGCGGCTCAGTCGTGCCATCGAGAAGGCTGTCCGTGACCCTTGCGATCAGGATCCGGCCGTTCAGTTTCTCCTCGAGCAGATCAGCGCTCAGGTCACCGGCGCGCAGCGGGAAACCAGTCCAACCCTGCCCGGACCACTTGAACTTACCCTGGACGTGACGCGTGACGAGCTCGTGCAGCCGCTTGTACTCACTGGAATTCATCCGCTGAGTGAGGGCGGATTCATCGTCCAGAGCCGTTCGATAGGCATCGACCATGCTTTGCTGGAAGCCAGGGGACTGATCCTCGTCGTAGTATCGGCCGATGTCACGGTATCGTTCGGGATTAGCTTGGAAAGCGGCTGCCGCCTCCTCGTGATGCCTGGGGTCGATGTAGAGCATCCACCATCTGTCCTCTGGCAGGAATGCCGACAGAGGAGTCGCTCCGTAGGTCTCAATGTCAGCCCTCTCGCCCTCAGGCGCCAGGACTTCCGGCGCACCCGGGCCGGTCGGGGCCAGCTCGGCCTGCGCCGACTGCTGCTCCTGTGTGTCGTCGCTGTCCGCACGGGACACCTCATCGACGTCGCTCGCGACAGGCGTGTGCAGATCGGCAACCCGAAGCCCGGTGTCGGTGGAAGTCGCGCGCGCGGCGTACCACTGCCGCTCGACCTCGCGCACACGTGCCAGGGCATCCGCCAAACGCGCGGACGCGGCGGCGATCGCGCTGCCGTCCGCATGGGCGGAGGACTCCACTCCGGCGGCGTGCGCCGCCTGGGCCGCCGCCAACGCCTCCTGGGCTGCGAGCACGGCCGCCCGGGCCTCGGCCCCATCCCGCCACTCGCCTACCGGAGGCGGCCCGGGCTGCGGCTCCGTCCCCGCCTCGGGGTCTGTGGCCTTGCCCTTCCCCTTGTCCTGCGAGTCCCGGGACGGTCCGGCAGTGGTGGGGGTGATGGTGGTCTCGTTCAGTGCCAGTCGGACGGTGTTTCCGCCGTTGGCCGGGACGAAGAGCATGTGGGTGGTATCGGTCGACAGGTGGTAGTCGGTCTCGACTGTCCGGGGAATGGCGCGGAGTTCCTCCCGGTTCGCTATTCGTCCGATCCAGCCGTTGTCCCCTCGCAGGATGTAGCCGTCTTCGTGGAGGAAGTCGTCTCCGAATCGGGCCCATGTGCCGTGCAGGGTGACACCGTCCGGCAGGATCACGGTCCCCGCCGATCCCACCTGGTAGGCGTAGAAGCCCGAGGAGTAGAGGTATGCCCGGGAGAATTCCTGGAAGGTCTCTGCTGCTTGCTTGCCCTTCCGGTTCGCGATCGGCGTCTCTGGCTCCGCGAGCCCGAAGCGCTCCTGCATCACCGTGATGTCATGCCCGAGCGCCCAGCCCTCTTCCCGGGGATCCACCCAGGCATCACGTGAACCGCCAGGTTGCGGCACCCACGGCAGCGCCACCGGGCCACCCGGCCCCCGGTACCGTTCAAGGGCATGCAGCTCCTGCTGGAGCAGAGCGCCCTTCTTGGCCAGCTCGGTGATTCCCACGATGTCGGCCAAGGGCAGGTGTCCCCGGCCCACCAACTGCTCCGCTTTCCTGATCTCTTCCTTGAGGTCCCGGGCAAGTTGCCGTATCTCACGGCGCTTGTAGTCAATGACCAGCGGGTCAGGACCGTCGACATCCATCGCGTCGTGGTCGCGGAACCGCACGGGTGCGACGGATCGCGGTACCTTCTTCAGCTGTTCGACCAGGCTCCTCGCTTCAGTGAGGAGAACGTCGAGACGTACCCTCGAAAGACCAGCGGCCTGGTTGCGCATCGAATAGGGAACACCGAAGTTCTGCGCGATATCCAGTGTCTCGTGCAACGTGTGATAGGCAAACTGCGTCGTGTGGTCGAAATGCAGCCGCCAGAACGAGAAGATGCCCCACGCGACCGCCCCCAACTCGAACTCCGTCGCCCCCACCCAACGCGCCACCTTGAACATGCGCATCGCAGTGAACGACTGACCCGCCCAGACAGGGATCCTCAGAGAACGAGCCAGCATCGTCGACGCCTCATTCTCGTTCCGCGTCGACGGATGAGTCTTCATCGTACCGTCTTTGCTCCTGATGGGATTCTGGCCGCGGTCCGGCGTAGTGGCCACCCGCATCCCAAAAGCATCAATGGCGGCAGTACTCAGTGCCTCCTCGGGAAGTTCCGGTGGCAACATACCCGTGCCGTATGTCTTCGGTGAACGCTTGGCCTCCCCACTGAAATACTCATAGAGGTCATGCATGACCATCATCTTGTCGCGAAGATCGAACTCATGCGGACGCTGCAGAACCCCCGCCATACCACCCCGGTCCCACACCGACGTCGCCAGATGCTTGATCTTGTCAGGAAGATTCTTCTGCCTGAAATACGTCAGATACGTGCCCAGCTCGCGGCCATCGACATGCGAAACCCCCGACGCCATCTCCTGAAGAATGGCCGAGCCGCGCACATGAGACATCAAGAAACTGTGGATACGCGTGAAGAGCACGTTCAGCAAGGCCGAGACATGACCCTCAGCCTCCACCTGATGCGCAAGCACCTTCTCCGCGTGCCGATTCTCCTTCGCCGCCACCCAACCCATAAGGCCACGGGCCAGCTCTGTCGCATTGTTCACCTTGACATTGTGCATCTTCGCACCGAAGTCCGGATGGCGCCCGACCTCAAAATCCAGCAGATCATGATAACCACGATGGCCCGTAGGCTCCACAATCAGCTTCTTCAGTTTCTTTTGGATCCTCGCAAAATCCTGGTCATAATTCGCCTGCTCACCCGGACTCAAAGGCCGGGACATCAGATGCTGCCGACCCTTCAACTGTGTATCGAACTGCCCTACCAGGTCCGCAAGATACTGCCGATACCTCCGCAGCCCGGCAGCCGACTCCCTGTCCCGCATATCCTGCACGCGACGCCCAAGCGAAGACTTATCAAAGTTCAAACGCTGCCCACGCAGCGTCAACTCCGCGTCCTTCGAATCCCAATCCCGATTGAACTGGGTCTTCGCATCAGCGGTCTGACGAACCGTCCCCGACCTGAACTCCACCGCCTGCTGCAACGCCCTCACATGCTGCTGCGCAGCAACCACTTGCTGGCCAAACATGCTGTGCTGATGTCGGAAATAGTGCTGCTGCCACTGCAGCAGTTCACCCTCAGCGGTACGCAGCAAATCCACAGCGGCACGTTCCTGTTCAGCAAGCCGCTGGTTCCCCAGACGCCGCTGTTTCACCGCCTCCTGCACATCAACCTGAAGGCGCGCCTCCGTGTCGCGGATCTGCTTCCGCAGACCCGACTCATGCTTGGCAACACGATCGTCTATATCTCTCCGAAGCTGCTCCCCATAACTTCGGAACCCCTCCGTGAGGTTCGTACCATCCACCTCCAAGGCGCCACCAGAAAGGCCACCGTGACGCAGACCAAGCTCACCAGCCAACTGGGACGCGAGTTCCCTGGCAGTATCCTCCCTACCCCGCGCCAACTCCTCCGCCACACCTATCCGCGCAACCTCATAAGCATCACGCGCCGCCTGAATGTCCTCACCCGACCCGAGCACCACCGCAGGTGAACCAAGCAACTCACCAGCCCGATCCATAACCTCGCGGAAGTTCCAGCCGGACAACTCCCTCATCCAACCAGGCAGCCGCCCGTCATCCCTGCCAGAAAGATCACCCAGCCCCAATCCCACCATTCGATGCTCCGCAGCATCGAACAGCCCCGCCGCAGCAACAAACCGCCGCTCACTCTCGGCCAAGCGCCCCGGATCCTGCGAAGTACCCGCACCCATAACCCGGGACAGCAAACCAAGCCTGTCCCCAAAGGCATCCACCAACGCCCCTGCCGCATGCGCATACTCATACATTGCATCCCAGAACATCTCAGACCCGCCTGAGGACTCAATGCTTTCCACCCCGGCATCCGAGGGTCTCCGCGGAGTGCCGGAGACCAGCGCGCCGAGGGAGTGCGCGGCTTCGTTGAGTTCGCCGTCCGGGCCCACTTCTGCCCACATCAGCGCGGTGGCCGGGTCGCGGTCGTCGGCCACCGGTATGACGACCGGTGCGTCCAGGGCGTTGGCCAGCATCTCCGGCAGGGTGAGCGGGCTGATCCCCTGAGCGTCCGGGACTCCCAGCGTGTCCGGGGTCAGCGGGACCGGGAGGACCACCGGCTGGCCCGGGCGCCAGCCCATGTTCTCCTGCAGGAAGTCGGGGAGGTCGGTCAACGGCACGGTGTACGTGCCGAGTTGCACGCTCTCTTGCGCCTGGTCGTACGTCGCCTCGTACAGCACCGGCGGCACCTCGCCGCCCGGCTGCACAGACCCGGGCAGGATCTGCCCGGCCAGCACCTGACCGGAGAGGACACCGTGCCGGATGATCTCCGCGGCGACCAGGTGCTGCGCACGGACCATCGCAGGGTGGATCACCGCCCCCGGGCGGCTCTCGGGCCGGGGCACGAGTGGCGCGATACCGCGCGGGTCGACACCCGGCAGCACCTGGTGGGCGCGGACCGCGAGGATCGTGGAGGCGTTCGCCAGGGCGGTGCTGACGGTGTCGGGGTCGCGGTCGGGGTCGGTGAGGACGGTGTGCGCCGCGTCCGGGTCCCAGCGGGGGTCCTTCGGCCGGTCCGGCGCCGGCGCGGAGTGCCCGGCCGGCGTAGCGGCGTGTGCACCCTCACCCGCCGCCAGGTCGTTGATCGACGCCGGCCGGTTGTAGTCGGGACCGGTACGGGTCGGCCTGGGCACGCGACCACCGGAGCCGTCTGCGTGGTTGCTGGTGTCGCTGTTCGGCTTCCCGGCGTCAGGGCGCGCGCCGCTGGCGGGGTTGCCCTGGGGGCTGCCGCCCGCGGTGTTGTTCGCCCCGTCGGGCACCGGGCGTCCGGACGCGTTCGCTCCGGTCTGCTGGGGCACCGGGAAGTCCGGCCCTGACCGCACCTCGGAGTCGGGGGTGTTCGTCGTGGGCCGCGTCTGATCCGGGGTGTCGGCACCAGACGCCGGACGGGCTTGCGCGCCCGTCGAAACAGTCGAGTCGGGCTTGGTCGTGCCGACGTGGCTCGTGTCGGGGGTACGGGTCGGGCCACCAGGCGGCGTGTGCGTTGTCGGTGTCGTCGGGTCCGGGCTGTCGACAGCCGATGCATTCCGCACCGGACCGTTCGTCGGGCCCGTCGAGTCCGGGCTACCCGCCGTCGGCCCGGGACGCGGTGTCGTACCGCCCCCAGGCGTGCTCGGTGGTCGCGGGGTGTCGGCGGGGCGCTGCGACACCGACGTCGTTCCCGACCCGCCCGCATCACGCGGGTCCCCGGGCTTGGCGATGGACGTGGCGGGGTGCTCGACCTCGGTGGCCGAGCCGTTGCCGCCTCTGTTCATCGTCGTCCCGGTGTCCTTGGACGAGCCGGTGCTGGATGGGGCATGCGGGGCCTGGCCTGTCGGCAGGTCGTTGATCGTGGCAGGACGGTCGTAGCCCGGTCCTGTGCGGGTCGGTGTTGGCGCGGGGCCGTCGGAGGCGGGTGTGGGCTTTGCTGTGTTCGGTTGCGGGTTGGAGTTCGGTTTGATGCCCTGAGGTTGGGCGCCCAGGCTTTGTCCCTTGCCTGGGAACGG
>NZ_JARWBG010000071.1:0-26711 GCF_029846775.1 Streptomyces chengmaiensis | reverse complement strand
CAGACTCGCACCCCACTCCACAAACGCCTCAAAGCCCTCGCCCTGCCACTCCACCCGCTCAGGACGAAACTTCAACTGCAACGCAATCTTCCGGATCTCACCCGCAGCCCGAGCCAGCCGATCCCCCGCATCCCGCACATGAAAACTCGACGCCTCATCCAGCCACGCCAACATCTGCTCATGCGACATGCCCTCAAACGGCGTACCGCCGCGCCCACCACCGACTGCTGCGTTAACCATGACCCCGACTCCCCGTGGTACCACACGACATCAGAGACCACTCTAGCGAGCGGAGCTGACGGGGAGTCCGACAGCAAGCCGCTGCTACCAACTGGTAACACGGGGAGTGCTCAGCTGCCTCCGCCCGAAGGGAACGAGACCTCGACGCGACGGTTCTTCTTGCGTCCCTCCTCGGTCGAGTTGTCGGCGATCGGGTAGTCCTCGCCATAGCCGCGGATCTCGTAGGTGATGCGCTTGCCGCTCAGTTGCTGCGAGAGCACGCTGTGCACGGCGTCCGCGCGCTTCTTGGAGAGCTGGTCGCCGTGGTCCGCCGAGCCGAGGTCGTCGGTGAAGCCGAAGATGCGGACCCTGGTGGCGTTGTGCTTCTTGATCTCGGCGACGATGGTGGAGATTCGGGAGGTGGCCTCGGGCGAGAGCTTCGAGCTGTCCTTGCCGAACAGGACCTCCGACTGGAGGGCGAGTGTGATGTCCGCGTTGGTCTCCTCGCGGCGCTCCTCGCCGCTGAGGTCCTCTATGACCGACTTGATGTCGAGGACCTTGGGCGGGGCGAGGGTGGCTCCTTCGGGGAGCTTCAGGTCAGGGTCGGACGCGTTGACCTGGACCGGGGCCGATGCCGAGGGTGCGGGGTAGGGGTTCTCGTCCGCGCGGGCTTCCCCCGCCCTCCCGAGCCCCAGGGAGAGGGCCGCTCCGGCGAGCACGGTCGCTGCTGTGCGGATGCCGATACGCGTGCCAGCGGCGTTCGCGGTGTTCGCGGCGTTCATCAGGAGATCTCGATCGTCGTGCTGGGGAAGCCGGGGAACTGGAGGTCGACCTTCGCTGTGGAGGGCGGCGGAGCCGGGAACTGAGCGAAGAAGGTCAGGGTCTTCCCCGGCTGGATGTAGCCGTTGTAGCCGTAGGTGGTCAGTGGGCGGTTCTCAGTGTCGCGCAGGACGTAGTAGCGCTTCTTTCCCTTGGAGTCCACCAGGGTCATGCCGGCGAAGGACTGCCCCGTCGCGGCGACCGCCTGTTCCAGGCCGTTCCAGCTGACGGGCACCGAAAACCCCTCTGACCCGGTGTTCTTGAACTGGCCGTCCACCGTGAGAAAGCCGCCGTCGTCCCGCTTGGCCGAGTGGATGAGCAGTTCGAGCCCGCCGTCGCCCTTGATATTGGCGATGGGGTCTCCGCTCGTGGGGGAAGTGGCCTCGGCCCCCGCTCCCACCCCCTTCGGGGCGCCTTCGCCGCCACCCTGCGCGGGGGAGGCGGCGACCGGCTGCTTGCCTTCGTCCTTCCCGCCGTCACCTTCCCCATCGCCGCCGCAGGCTGTCAGGGTCAGGGCCAGGGCAGCCGACAGCGCCGTCACCGCCCCTGCCCGGCGCATGGTCCTCATGTGCCGCTTGCTCATCGGTCCCGTTCCTTTGCGCTCAATGGAGTTCAGTCCTCGGCCAGCCGTACGGTGAAGAGGTCTGCCATGTCGGGCAGCAGGTCGAGATGTTGAGGATCGACGATCCACTCCTCGCCGTCACAGGCGAGCGTGCCTGGAGACGGCTGCTCCTCGGCCTCGGCCCCATCTTCTGTCTGGCCGTCGTCTTCGCCTTCGGGTGAATCTTCCGCATCCTCCGGGGGTGCCTCCGGCTCCGCAGGGGTGAACGTGCAACGGGGTTCGACGATCGCGGTGGCAGTCGCCTTGGCACGTTCACCCGCCGTGCCGCTGACGATGTTGTCGCCCATCGGTTCACGGGATGTGGCGGTGACTGTGAACCCCCAGCGGCCGTCCGTCAGTCGGATGCAGGAGGCCGTGGCGTCGTTTCTGGCCGCGAAGCGCGCCGCCTCGGCGCAGCCGTCGGCGGTTCCGCTCAGTTCTCCGTCGAAGAGGTCTTCCAGGTCGTCGAGGAAGTCGGCGAGGTCCAGCTCGTCCCTGGACTCCTGGGCCGCCGCCAGGGCGGCGGCGTCGGCTGCGGTCTGCGTGCCGCTGCGTTTGATGTCCGCCTGGCCCAGGGCGAGATAGACGAGCGCAACGAAGAGCAGGCCGACGACCGCTGCCATGTACAGCGGTGTGGCCTGCCCTCTCTCCCGGTATGTGCCGTAAGGCCGCCGTCGGCTCAGCCGCCTCCGCCGCCGCTGTTCAGGACGGAGCGGATCTTCGCCGTGAAGGTGTTGGCGATTTCGGAGCCGATGTTGGTGTTGAGCAACAGGATCACGATCGCCACCACCAGGATGGTGATCCCCACATACTCGATCGCCCCCTGCCCCGCCTCCCGGCGTCGGCCGAGGCCCTCCAGGACCGCGTCCCGCCAGTTCGACAAGTGGACCTTGGCGGCGGTCACGGCCCTCAGTCCGGTGTCGGTACCGGTGTCCGTCATGGCCTTCCCCTTCGACCCCTGTGGCTTCGACACCGGCAACGTACGCCGTCGTCGTCGTCCTCGACATGGGTCTGTGGGCCCAACTCCGCGAGAGCACCCCTGCATGGCGCCGGAGGCGGCCGAATATGCGTCGGTCAGCCATGCTGCGCGGGGCCCCCTCTCCCTGCGTCGCCGTGCCAGATAGCGATCGCCTCGCCGCGGCTGCCTGCGCCGAGCTTGGCGAAAATACGGTTGATGTGGTTCTTCACGGTCTTCTGGCTGATGAAGCAGGAGGCGGCGATCTGCTGGTTGGTCATGCCCGCTGCGATCAGTTCCATGACCTCCACCTCCCGGCGGCTCAGCGCGGTGTTCTCAGCACGTGGTCTCCCGACCGCGCCGGACCCCTGTGAAGAATGTGCCACATTCGCTTGAGCAAGCGAAGCCGGTTGCGCAGATTGGCCGCGTCGAATTGCAGAGTGAACCTCCGGAGCCGCCTTGCCCGTTGGGGTGACGGGCAGATCATGCCCATGCGACGGCTGTATGAAATTCGCTCCGTATGCGGTCGCAGATGTTCTGTTTCCAGTCGTGCAGGGGATGGAGGGGGCGGAAGGGGTTGAGGGCCGTCCTCCGGGCAGCAGGGCTTCGGCTGCGGAGGGGGTGAAGCGGTGGCGGCCCGCGCTGATGTCCCGTACCGCCGAGGAGAGGTCGTCCGCGGTGAACTCCCCGTAGACGAGATAGCCGCTCGCCCCGCGGCGCATGGCCTCCTGGACGGCCTTCTGCTCCCTGCTGTACGTGAGCATCAGCACCGGCGCCAGTCGGGCCAGATATGGCAGGGCCGCCATGCCGTCGACGCCCGGCATGCGGACGTCCAGCAGGATGGCGTCCGGGCGCAGCCGGAGCGCGGCGGCGTGGGCCTGGCGGCCGTCCGCTGTCTCGGCGACGACACGGAGGCCGTCGCGGTCGTGGAGCAGTGCCGTGAGTCCGGCCCGTACGACCGGGTTGTCGTCGGCGACCACGATACGCAGCTTCCCGTCCGGCATGGGTGCTGCCTCCTTGCAGTGGGAGTGGAGGGGGAGGAGGTGAGGGGGAGGAGGTGAGGGAGAGGGGATGAGGGGGTGAGAAGGAGGGGGTGAGGAAGAGGCGGTGAGGGGGTGAGGGGCCATGGGGGTGGGAGCGGAGGAGGTTGTCAGAGAGCGGTCGGGACGGCCCGGGCTCTCAGCGAGGTCGACCCCGCCGGTACACGTGTCAAGGACGCCGGCACCGGCAGTTCCAGCCGCACCTCCGTGCCCCGTTGCGCCCGGCCCCTGCCGATGCGGATACGCGCGCCGATGGACGCCGCCCGCTCCACCATTCCCAGCATGCCGAAGTGGCCGTTCCGCCTGAGGGTTTCCAGGCAGGTGCCGGGCGGCAGGCCGGGGCCGTCGTCGTAGACGCTGATCCGCAGGACGTCCCCGACGGCGCCGGCCGTCAGCTCCACTGCCGTGGGACCGGCGTGGCGGCAGGCGTTCTCCAGCGCCTCCTCGACGATGGCGAGCGCCTGCTGGGACACCGCGGGCGGGATCCGTGCGGCGGCGTCCACATCCGGACCGTGCGGCCTGTGGAAGGTCGTGCGCACGCCATGGACCCGTTCGCAGCGCTCCGCCCTGGCGGCGAGTTCGGTGAACAGGTCGCCGGCCGCGGCCGGGGCGCGCAGGTCCGTCAGCAGGCTCCGGGACTCCGCCGCCGCCCGGCGGGCCGCGAGCCCCACCGCCTCGGCCCGTCGTCTGACTGCGGCCGGGTCCAGCCGGTCGGCGCTGCGCGCCAGGCCCTCCGCGGCGAGGGAGAGCCCGTACAGGGTCTTGGCCACGGAGTCGTGCATCTCGCGGGCGAGCCGGGCCCGTTCCTCCTCCACCGCGTCCCGCACGGCGAGGCGTGCTCGCGCCTCGGTGAGCGCCTGTGACGCCGCGCCGAAGCGCAGCAGCAGGCCGCGCAGGGAGCTGCCGGCCGCGCCGGCGAGCACGCACAGCCCCGCCATGAGCAGGGCGGACGCGTCCGCCTCTGCGTCCGGGTCGACCGCGTAGGCGGCGGTGAGCAGCAGGGCCTGCAGCGGGGCGAAGATCGTCGCGCCGCGCCAGCCGTAGACGAGGCCGGCCAGCAGCGGGGTGCACAGGGTGACGTAGGTGAGCGTCGAGCCTGGCGAGGCGGAGAAGAGCAGCAGTGCGCCGAACAGCATGTCGACGGCGAGCAGCGAGGGGTGGCGCAGCAGTATCGGGCCAAAGCGCTCCCAGTCGCGCAGCAGGACGTACGAGCCCATGACCGTGACCAGCGCCGCCGAGCCGACCAGCCAGGCTCCCAGGCCGAGACCCACGCCCGACAGCGCGAATGGGGCGGCGAGCGCGGTCATGGCGAGGCGGAAGCCGAAGAGCTGGCGGCACATGGCTTGGAGCGCGTTGATCTGGATGGGGACGGGGGGCGGGGGTTCGGGGGGAGCCTGCGCGTCCTCGGGCGCCGGGGCGGTCTCCGGAGACACCGTCACATCAGCCTCCGAAGATGTCGCTGAGGTCGACCTGCGACGCGTAGTAGAAGCCCGCCACAATGAGGATCATCGTCCCCGGGAGCATGAACCCGGTGACGATGAGCGTCGCCTTGGGCACCGCCTTGGCGGCCTTGCGGCGGGCGTTCTGGGCGTCCGTCCTGCGCATGTCGTTGGCGATCTGGATCAGCGTGTCGACGATCGGCGCGCCCAGCTCCTCTCCCTGCTGCAGCGCGGAGACGAACATCGACACCTGGTCGGACTCATTGCGTTTGCGCAGCTGCTCGAAGGCTTCGCGGCGTCCCACGCCCATGTCCATCTGCCGCAGGGTGATGCTCAGTTCGTCGGCCCAGGGGCCCTCGTACTTCTCCGCGACCCGTTCCAGGGCCTGGCGGAAGCCGAGTCCTGCGGAGACGACCACCGCGAGGACGTCGAGGAAGTCGGGGAGGGTGCGTTCGATGTCGTCCTTGCGGCGGCTGATGGCGGCGCGGAGGAGGACGTCGGTCCAGAACAGGCCGTAGAGGAGGAAGAAGACCGAGAAGAACAGATGGCCGTTGAGCAGCATGCCGACGGAGACCAGTCCGCCGAGGCCGCCGTAGACGGCTCGGCGGGCGGCGTAGCGGTCGACGGTGAGGCCGCCCGGGTTGCCCGCCATGTCCAGTTTCCGGCGTAGGGCCTCTACGCGCTTGGGGCCCATGAGGCGCAGTACCTGCGGGGCGTAGCGCATGCCGAGGCGGTCGATGGCGGAGGAGGTGGCGGTGGTGCGGGTGGCGCCGACTTCCAGGGCAACGGCGAGGTCGCCGGGGAGGCGGGCCTCCGCGCGGTACATGCGGATGCCGTGGAACATGCCGTAGACGGCGAGTCCCATGACGGCCGCGAGAAGCAGGGCCATCGGGCTGCCCCCCTTCGGGACGGTGGTCGAGGTGGTCGAGGTAGTCGAGAGTTCGAGGAGGTCGAAGTGGGGGCGTGGTCGGGGGTGGTGGCGGGTGGCCCGTTGGAGGGGGCAGGCCGTGGGCGGAGGTGGGACGGGGCCCGGCGGCGACGGGTCAGATCCGGACGCGTGTGAGACGGTTGATCAGGACGAATCCGGCGGCGTAGAGCCCGGCGGCGGCCAGCACCGCCAGCCTGCCGCCGACCGAGCCGGTCATATCGTCCAGGGCGCCGTCCCGCATGCTGTTGATCATCAGCAGGAAGCCGAGGCCCAGGACGGGTACGGCCACGGCGGTCACCTTGACCTGGGAGAGCAGGGTGGCGACCTCACGCCGGGTCTCCTTGCGCTCTTCCAGCGTCTCGGTGAGGTTGCGCAGCGAGGTGACGATGGCGCCGCCGGCCCGGTTGGACAGGATGAGCGTCGAGACGAGCACGTTGAGTTCGCGTGAGGGGAGCCGTTCGGCGAGGTCGCCCAGCGCGTCGTCGAGCGAGCGGCCGAGGGCGAGCTGGTCGGCGACGCGGCGCAGCTCCTCGCGCGCCGGGTCGTCCAGTTCCTCCACGGCCAGGCCGATCGCCGTGCGCAGTGCGAGTCCGGCCTGAGTGGCGTTGGCCAGTACGCGGGTGAGCTCGGGGAGTTGGTTGATGAACGCCTCCGTGCGTTTGAGGCGCTGCCAGTTGAGGAAGCCGTGCGCTCCCCACAGGCCGATGACGGCGGCGAGCAGGCCGAAGAAGGGCGCGAAGACGGTGGCGACGAGCAGGTAGAGCGTGAGCAGGGCGCCCGCGGCGTACGCGGTGTACTCGCCGGGGGTGAGGTCAAGGCCGGTCGCCGAGAGCTGCTGTTCGATGCGTTTGCCGAGCCTGGTCCGGCGCAGCCGGCGGTCGAGGCCGCTGAAGCGGCGGCGACGCCCGCTCTCGATCGCGAGGGGTCCCGTCTGGGCCATCCGCTCCATCAGGTCCTGCTTCTGGGCGTGGCCCTTGGCGTAGAGCTGTACGCCGGCGATGGCTAGCGCGCCGGAGAGCAGAGTGACGCCGGTGGTCAGCAGGGGGAGGCTGGTCATGGCGGGCGGTTCTCCCAGGTGGTCGGGGGGCTGGTGTCGGGGGGCTGGTGTCGGGGGGCGGGTACCGGGGTCGGGTATCAGGGGGCGAGGGTCGGGTATCAGGGGGCGGGTATCGGATGGCAGGGGCGGGGCGGGGCGTACGGCGCGGGCGTCGTCGAGCGAGGCGTCACGCGGTCGTCGTGCGTATCGCGAGCTGCTCCTCCGTGTGGGCCACGCCGAACGCCGGCGGAAGTGCCTCACCCGCCATGTACAGGCGCTGGGCGAGCCGCCGGGGCAGCGGGAAGTACGCGAACCGTCCGCGTACGACCCCGTCACCGGTCAGCGGCTCGGCCTCGAAGCGGCAGACGGTGACGATGCGGTAGTCCTGGCGTCCGTACGAGTCGACGATGGCGATCTCGGTGATCCTGCGGCTGCCGTCGACATGGCGGGAGAGCTGCACGATGATGTCGACGGCGCTGTTGATCTGGTCGTGGATCGCGGCGAACGGTATCTCCACCTCGGACATCGAGCTGAGGGTCTGCAGTCGCATCAGCGCGTCCTCGGCGCTGTTGGCGTGGACGGTGGCCAGCGAGCCGTCGTGGCCGGTGGACATCGCCTGGAGCATGTCGAGCGTCTCCCCGCCTCGCACCTCGCCGACGATGATGCGGTCGGGGCGCATGCGCAGGGAGTTGCGTACCAGGTCGCGGATGGTGATCCGGCCCTTGCCCTCGACGTTGGCGGGCCGGCTCTCCAGGGTGATGACGTGGGACTGCTGGAGCTGGAGCTCCGCCGAGTCCTCGATGGTGACGATGCGTTCATGACCCGGGATGAGACCGGAGAGGGCGTTGAGGAGAGTGGTCTTGCCGGTGCCGGTGGCACCGGAGACGATCACGTTGAAGCGGGCGCGGACCAGTCCGGCCAGCAGCATCAGGATGTGTTCGTCGAGGGAGCCGAGGCCGATCATCTCCTGGAGGGTGAAGGCCCGGGGGAAGCGGCGGATGGTGAGGATGGGGCCGGAGAGGGAAAGCGGCGGGATGATGACGTTGACGCGCTCGCCGCTGGGGAGGCGGGCGTCGACCATCGGATTGGCCTCGTCCACCCGGCGGTTGACGGTGGAGACGATCCGCTCGATGGTCTGCATCAGCTGTTCGGCGGAGGAGAAGCGCATCGGCAGCAGCTCCAGGCGTCCGCCGCGCTCGACGAAGACCTGCTCGGGTCCGTTCACCATGATCTCGCTGATGGAGGCGTCTTCGAGGAGCGGCTCCAGGATGCCGAGGCCGAGCGCCTCGTCGACGACCCTGCGGATGAGCTGCGAACGCTCCACGGTGGAAAGAACGGGGCCTTCGCGGCTGATGATGTGCCCGAGGACCCGCTCCAGCCGGACGCGCCGCTCGGCGGCGGCGAGGGCCGACATCTCGGCGAGGTCGATCTCCTCCAGCAGCTTGGCCCGGTAGACGCCGACGAGCCGGCTCTCCTCGCTGAGGCCCTTCACCGGCTCGGGGTTGTTGATGCGCGCCCGCAGGCTCATTGTCCGACTCCCCTCCTTCGCTTCGGTACCCGCGCGGCCTCAGTCGCGCGGCATGGTGGCGCTCTTGCTCGTCCGGAGGCTGAAGAGGCCGGGTACGACGGAGGGCACGGTGACGGTCGCCCGGACGGTCACCTCGTCGGCGCCGCCGGACAGCGCGAACCCGGCGTCCAGCCAGGAGCTCATGGCCGCACGGCCCGCCGTCTCGTAGCCGGTGTCCGCCTCCTTCTGGGAGGCGACGCGGGCGGCGGCGCGGGCCGCGGTGCCCGCCTGCTGAGCCGCGTACACGGCGAGGCCGACCTGGACGGCGGCCATGGCGACGAACAGCAGGAGCACCAGCCAGCCGCCGTACTCGATGACGGCCTGGCCGCGGTCGCCGCCGTCCGGGCGGTGGGCCCGGCGCGGCTCCGGGTCGCGGCCGGGGGCCCGGCCGCAGTTCCGGCCCCGGTCCCGGCTCCGGCCCCGGTTCCGGCGGCGCACGGGTGCGGGCTCCGGTCGGCAGTCCGCCCCGGGTGCGCATGCGCAGGCGGGTGCGGCTCCCGTTCCGGGCACGGCAGCGGGCGGGGTACCCGGGCGGACTGCCGGACGGACTCCCGGGCGGACTCCCGGGCCGTGCGCGGGTCCGGATGCGGGCCCGGATGCGGGTCCGGATGCGGGCCCGGATGCAGGCCCGGATGCAGGTCCGGATGCAGGTCCGGATGCGGGTGTCACGGCCGGTCCCTCCTCTCCGTCGCGGCGGCCGCCTTCCCCGGGACGGTGACCGGAAGGTTGAACGCCCCGGGGAACAGCAGCGGGACGCGCAGGTCGGCGCGGGCGGTGAAGACGTCCCCCTGCCGTCCGCAGTCGATGTCGTACGACCACGCCCCCGGGATGTGCTCCCCGCCGGCCCGTTCACAGGCGGCATGCGCGCCGCCCTCGGCGACGGTGCCGGCCCTGACGGCCTGGTCCGCGGCGTTCCCGGCGAGGACGAGCGTGTAGCCGACGAGCGCCGACTGCCAGAGCACGGCGAGCGTGACGAGGATGATCGGGACCATGCCCGTGAACTCGATGACCGACTGGCCCCGGTCGTCCCGGGCAAGCCCCACGGTCACCGGCCCCGCCGTCACGACCCCCGCCGTCACGGGGTCGGACGCCACAGGCCCCGCGGTCACCGCCTCGGCGGTCACCGCCCCCGCGGTCACGACCCCCGCCGTCACGGGGTCGGACGCCACATGCCCCGCGGTCACCGGCCCCGCGGTCACCAACTCGGCGGTCACCGGCCCCGCCGTCACGACCCCCGCCGTCACGGGGTCGGACGCCATATGCCCCGCGGTCACCGCCTCGGCGGTCACCGGCCCCGCCGTCACCGACTCGGCCATCATCGGCCCCTCCCCGGGCGCAGGCCGATCATGCCGATGCCGAACGACCCCCGGTCCTGCCGGAACCGGCTGTGCCTGCCCTCGGCTCTGTGTGCCCCACCCGTCGCCGCGTCCTTCACCAGCCCCAGCTCGCCCGCCAGCCCCCACAGCGCCTGCTTCACCGCCGACCTGGCCTCCAGGTCGTGCATCCGGCCCGCGTCGACGACCGGCTGAAGCTCCTTGAAGTTGGCGGGCACCGACACCTTGGCCATCCGCGTAGCCGTTATCTTCTCGATCAGCGAGGGCTGGATCTCCGTACTGCGCGTATGGCGGTTGACGACGGTCACCGTCTCCTCCGCCTTGCGGATCTGGAGCCGGTCCCAGAGCCTGACCATCCGCTTCGCCGCCCGCACCGTCACCACGTCGGGGGTGGTCACCAGCAGCGTGCTGTCCGCGGTCTCGATGGCGGCGGCGTTGGCCGTGGTCATCTGGGTGCCGCAGTCGACGACGACGATCTCGTACCGCTGGCGCAGCGCGCTGACGACCATGCGCACCACCCGGTCGTCGACGTCCTCGCCGCGCTCTCCTTCGGCGGGTGCGAGCAGCAGCGCCAGGCCCGACTCATGGCTGAACAGGGCGTCCTGGAGGATGCGGGGCGTGATGTCCCGGATGGCGGCGAGGTCGACGATCGAGCGGCGGAACTGCACATCCAGATAGGAGGCGATGTCTCCGCTCTGCAGGTCGAGGTCGACGAGGGCCGTGCGGTGGCCGGAGGCGACGGCGGCGAGCGCGAGTTGCACGGCCGTGACGGTGGCGCCGACGCCGCCCTTGGCGCCGGTGACGGTGACGACGGTGCCGCCCGGCCCGGTCAGCGTGTCGGGGCCGTGGCCGAGGTGGCGGCGTACGCCGGCCGACCAGCCGGCCGCGGCCTGGACGCGCTGGGCGAGTACCTCGTACGACAGCGGCAGCCCGACCAGTCCGCGGGCGCCGGAGTCCATGGCGGCGGAGTACAGCCCGGGGCTGGCGTCGGAGGTGACCAGCACAACGCCGACGGCCGGGAAGCGCAGCGCCACCTCGCGGATGAGTTCCAGCGCGGGGACGGGCCCGATCCGCTCGTGGACGAGCACCACTTCGGGCAGTTCGTCGAGGGACTCCCCGGCGAGCCGGGACAGCAGGTCGAGCAGCGAGGTCGAGTCGCCGACGGCGGTGGCCGGCTCGGCGTCCGGGAGCTGGCCGAGCAGGCCGGCGATGGAGCGGGCGGCGTCGGGGTCGCCGACGGCCGGGAGGATGCGAGTGGTCATCCGGCCCTCACCTGTTCTTGTCTTCTGACAGGTCGTAGCGGCCCTCTCCGGGCCGGACGGCCGCTGGCCCGTCGCCCGGGAGGAGGGCGAGCCGTACGTGTTCGGCGAAGGACTCGGCGTAGGCCACGCGCTGGGCGTCCTTCGTGGTCAGGGCGAAGGTGATGGGCACCGCCTCGGTCAGGCCGCTGGAGCGGTCGCTCTTCCCGGGTTCGAGGGCGGTGAGCTCGCCGACGTCGATGACCCTGGCGTTCGGCACGATGAGCCGGGACTGGTCGACCTCGTCGTCGTTCTGGGCGGCGAAGGTGGCGAAGATGTTGACGAGATTGCCCGGGCGGATCTTGCCGGCCACGCCGGTCGATGCGTCGATCATGATGGCGATCTCCTGCTCTCCTTCCTCCAGCCGGGGCCGTGCGACCACCATGTCGGTCTGGAGGAGCGATCCCTTGCGGAGCGTGGTGACGGCGATCTTGCCGTCGACGGCGTCCAGGTCGGTGACGGCACTGGGCGACAGCCAGCGCTCAGGCATCGTGATCTTCTCGAACTGGGCGGCTCTCAGCGGCGTGTACGGGGCGATGTCCGCCTTGACGCGATAGGCGACGGTCTCCGGGCCGACCTTGGAATTCACATCGCTGATCACTGAGATCACGCCGGCGAACGCGCCGAGGGCGCACAGGCCCGAGAGGAGCAGAAGGACGATGCCGCGGCGCTGCCGTGAATTCATGGACGGGACGACCTCGTTCGGGGGCGGGGTGCGGACGGTGCGAGCACGGACACGGACACGGACACGGACACGGACACGGACAGGGATACGGATACAGGTGCGGGTGCGGGTGCGGATACGAGGACGTGTACCCGGAGCGGGCGCGCACACCGCCGGGTGCGCGGCCGCAGACGCGGTTCGAGGGCGGGCTCATGTGCCGTGCGGACCCGCGGGCAGGGCGGCGGCGGGCTCCCGGACGGCGTGCCTGGCGAGCGTCGCCGAGCAGAAGCCGCAGCGGTCACCGATCAGTTGGATGCCGCACCAGGTGCACACCTCTCGCCGTACGGACGCGACCAGCTGGTAGAGGACGGAGACGTCCGGGAGGAAGGCCGCGAACTCGATCAGCTTGGGGGTGCCCCACCAGCCGGGGGAGTCCGCGGGCAGCAGGGTCTCCTGCACACCGCGCACCTGCCACTGGTGGGCCAGCGTGCCGGTCACCCACTCCGAGTGGAGCTGCCCGTTGGCCACGGCGAGCTGGGTGACGAAATCCGGGCCCTGGATGCGTTCGTCGCCGGCGCCGATCCGCAGCAGCTGGGGACGCGGGTTGGCGAGTACGGCGAACTGGGCGCCGGGCAGCCAGGACTTGGCGTGGGATTTCAGGCTCACGGGCACCCGGTCCAGTCGGGCCACGGTGCCGAGCAGGGCGCCCGCGTACACATAGTGGGCCAGCAGCCGGGCCGCGGAGGCGATCACACCCGCGCCGAAGTCGCAGATCGACAGCTGCCTCAGCTGGCGGACGAGGACCGCCAGGCCGAGCGGCGGCAGGTCCGTTCCGAGCAGCGCGATGCGATTGCTCTCCAGGACGGTCCGGATCGTATGCAGCCGCATCCGGTGGGCCGCCGGCAGCGAGGAGGGGCAGAGCACGACCACATGGCCGTGCTGCTCCAGCAGGACGGTCGTCTCCGCGAGGGCGTCGTCCAGGGACTGGTCGTCAGGGGCCCGCAGCAGCGCAGCGGGGGGCGTCTGGCGGTCGTTCGGCGGCAGCACCAGATCGGCGCTGGTGACGGCTATCGCGGTCGGCACGCTGGTTCCCCGTTCGCTACGGCCGCCGGAGATCCGGCGTCCCCGTGCTCCTGCACGAGCACTTTATCCACGAGGCGGAGGCCAGAGAACAGCTTTCAGAACCGAGAGCGGCAATCCGCGCACGCTGCGCATCTCCGAAATCCGGCTGAACCCGTCAGGAGTTAACTCCTGTTTCAGTGTGGTGAACAGACTCCCCCGACGGCCGTCGCCGAACAGGCGCCTGGGCCGGCGGCTGTATGCGAATCGACGCCAGAGGTCTTGACAACACTATTGGTCTGGACCAGCTTGGACGGCCAGCGGTGGCCACCGTTCCGCACCACCTCCACCCCCCAACTCCCCCACTGGAGGCAGCAAGTGGACCGCACGACACACTCGCGGAGCGTCGCACGGAGATGGCTCGGCCTCTCCGTCGCGCTCGCGCTGGGGGCCGGAGCCGGCCTCATGGGTACGGCGGGGACCGCGCAGGCCGCCGATGTGAACAACGTCAGGAACGCGGGCTTCGAGAACGGACTGGCCGACTGGAGCTGCTCCGCCGGCAGCGGCGCGGCCGTCTCATCCCCGGTGCACGCGGGCGCGGGCGCGCTCAGGGCGACGCCCTCCGGGCAGGACAACGCCAAGTGCACCCAGACCGTGGCGGTCAAGCCCGGCTCGACGTACACCCTCAGCGCCTGGGTGCAGGGCGGCTACACCTATCTCGGGGTGAGCGGCACGGGCACGACGGACGTCTCCACCTGGACGCCCGACAGCGGCAGCTGGAAGCAGCTGTCCACCGTCTTCACCACCGGCGCGAACACCACTCAGGTCACCGTCTACACCCACGGCTGGTACGGGCAGGCTCCCTACCTCGTCGACGACGTGTCCGCGTTTGGGCCGGACGGGGGCGGCGGCGGAGACCCGGAGCCGGAGGTCCCGGCGACGCCCGCGGGTCTCGCCGTCTCCTCGACGACCTCCTCGTCGGTGTCGCTGAGCTGGAACGCCGTCTCCGCCGCCACCGGCTATCACGTCTACCGCGACGGAACCGAGGTCAAGTCGGTCACGGGGACCTCGGCGACCGTGACCGGGCTGGCCGCGAACACCTCGTACTCCTTCCAGGTCAGCGCGGCCAACTCGGCGGGCGAATCGGCCAAGTCCGCCGCAGTCACCGGCACCACCGCCGGGGGCGGGGACCCCGGACCCGGCCCGTCCGTGCCCCGCCACGCGGTGACCGGCTACTGGCAGAACTTCGACAACGGCGCCGCCGTGCAGAAGATCCGGGACGTCTCGGCGCAGTACGACATCATCGCCGTGTCGTTCGCCGACTCGACCGCCACGCCCGGCCAGATCACCTTCAACCTCGACGCGGCGGTCGGCTACGGGTCGACGGCGGAGTTCAAGCAGGACATCGCCGCCAAGCAGGCCGACGGCAAGAACGTGATCCTCTCGGTGGGCGGCGAGAAGGGCAATGTCACGATCAACAGCGACGCCTCCGCGACCGCCTTCGCCGACAGCGCCTATGCGCTGATGCGGGAGTACGGCTTCAACGGCGTCGACATCGACCTCGAGCACGGCATCAACTCGACCTATCTCACCAAGGCGCTGCGCCGGCTGTCGCAGCAGGCCGGCTCCTCGCTGGTGCTGACGATGGCCCCGCAGACCATCGACATGCAGAACACCGGCACCGAGTACTTCAGGACGGCGCTCGCGGTGAAGGACATCCTCACCGTCGTCAATATGCAGTACTACAACAGCGGTTCGATGCTCGGCTGCGACGGCAAGGTCTACTCACAGGGCTCGGTGGACTTCCTCACCGCGCTCGCCTGCATCCAGTTGGAGAACGGCCTCGACCCGTCGCAGGTCGGCCTGGGCGTGCCCGCCTCGCCGCGCGGCGCGGGCAGCGGCTATGTCGACCCGTCCGTCGTGAAGAACGCGCTGGACTGTCTGACCCGCGGCGTCAACTGCGGTTCGTTCAAGCCGTCCAGGACCTATCCCTCGCTGCGCGGCGCGATGACCTGGTCGACGAACTGGGACGCGACGGCCGGGCGCGCCTGGTCCAACGCGGTCGGACCCCATGTGCACAACCTTCCGTAGGCCCGCCGCCCCCGGCCGCTGAGCCCGGCAGCGCCGCCGCCCTCCCCTCCTGCGGTGGCGCTGCCGTTTCCCGTGGGGGCCTTGCTCACCAGGGCAGTTGGCGCACCTGCTGCACGCACAGCACCACGAACAGCAGCCCGGCCGCCGACAGCATCACATTGCTGAGGATGCCGTTGCGCCACTCGGCGGGCGTGCGGGAGGTGTTGAGCAGCCAGATCAGGGTGAGCGCCAGGAAGGGCATGAAGGCCGCGCCCAGCACCCCGTACGCCACGACCAGGCCGAACGGCTTGTCCAGGAAGAGCAGCGCGATCGGCGGGAAGGTCAGCCACAGCAGATACGCGCGGAAGGGCAGCGAGCGTTCCGCGCCGACGGCCGCCGCACCGCCCTCGCCGCCGCGCAGCCTCCGCACGAAGTCGGCGAACAGCAGGCTCACCCCGTGCCAGACGCCGATCAGCGAGGAGAACGACGCGGCGAAGAACCCGATCAGGAAGAGTTTCGCCGTAGCCGCGCCGAACCGGTCCTCCAGCACCGCGCCGAGGTCGATCAGCCCCCGGTCGCCCTTGGTGAGGGCGATCTGCGAGGAGTGCAGCAGCTCGGCGCCGACGACCAGCATGGCGACGACGAAGATGCCGGTGGTGAGATAGGCGACGCGGTTGTCGAGCCGCATCGCCTTCATCCATCCGGCGTCATGCCAGCCCTTGGCGTTCACCCAGTAGCCGTACGCGGCCATGGTGATGGTGCCGCCGACGCCGCCGATCAGCCCGAGCGTGTAGAGCAGGGAGCCGTCCGGGAGCACGGGCACCAGTCCGGCCAGCGTCGCCCCGAGGTCCGGCGAGACACGGATCGCCAGATACACCACGATCAGGAACATCACGCCGACGAGTACGGTCATGACCTTCTCGAAGACGGCGTAGCGATTGAACCAGACGAAGACCAGCCCGGTCAGACCGGTGATGACCGCCCAGGTCTTGAGGCCGGGACCGTCCGGGAAGAGCGCCACGACCGGCAGGGCACTGGAGGACATGGCGGTCGCGCCGTAGACGAAGCCCCACACGACGACGTAGACGGCGAAGTAGACCGTGGTCCAGCGGCCGAGGGTGCGCCAGCCCTCGAACAGGGTGCGGCCGGTGGCCAGATGCCAGCGGCCCGCCGCCTCCGCGAGGGAGATCTTGACGAGGCATCCGATGACCGCGGCCCACAGCAGGGTGTAGCCGAAGCGACTGCCCGCGATGAGAGTGGCGACGAGATCGCCCGCGCCGACGCCGGTCGCGGCGACGACGATGCCCGGTCCGATGTACTTCCAGCTCGCCTTCCGCGGCCGGCCGGTGGACTCTCCCGCCGCGTCCCGTGTCGTCCCTGCCATGGTCTGCCGCCGCCTTCCCCGTATGCGCCTTGTCTGCGCCTCGTCCCCTGGGCAACTGCAGTCACGTAATCGGCAGGCGGAGTTCCGCGCAAGAGGGCCTGACTGACTGAAGATTGTATTGACCGGGCCATGTCACGGACGCGACGATAATGCGACCGATATGTGCGACCGATATGCGAACCTCGACGCCACACGCGTCGCACCACCCCCCACACCCAGGAGACACCATGCGACTTCGCATTCGCGGCAGGGACCCCCGCCGCAGCGGCACTCGCGGCGGCAGACCCAGAGCCGCGGCCCTCGCCGCGCTGCTGACCCTCGCCCTGGCCGCACCTCTCACCGCCAGCGCGTCCCCTTCCGCGGACGCCCCCGAACCCCGCCCACGGCCGGAGCTGCAGGAGGAGATCAGGCAGTACGAGATCCACGGCCCGGCCACACCCGCCGCTCGGGCCGCCGTCGCCGCCGTCGGCGTGTCGATCGACGAGGCCGACGACCACTCCGTCGTCGTCAGCGCGAACGCCGCCCAGGCGGCACGGCTGCGCGCACTCGGCCACCGCCTTCAGCCGCTGCCCGCACCCCCGGACAGGTCGGGCGGCCGCGCGGCCGAGCCGCTCGACTTCCCGCCCTCCGACGCCCGCTACCACAACTACGCGGAGATGAGCGCCGAGATCGACCAGCGGATCGCCCAGTACCCGTCCATCATGAGCAAGCGGGTCATCGGCCGGAGCCACCAGGGCCGGGAGATCGTCGCCATCAAGATCAGCGACAATGTGGCGGCGGACGAGGACGAGCCCGAGGTCCTCTTCACCCATCACCAGCACGCACGCGAGCATCTGACGGTCGAGATGGCCCTGTATCTGCTGCGGGAGTTCGGTGAGGACTACGGCAGCGACCCCCGGATCACCGAGGCCGTGAACGGCCGCGAGATCTGGATCATCCCCGACCTCAACCCCGACGGCGGCGAGTACGACATCGCCACCGGCCGGTACCGCAGCTGGCGCAAGAACCGCCAGCCCAACCCCGGCTCCTCGTACATCGGCACCGACCTCAACCGCAACTGGGACTACAAGTGGGGCTGCTGCGGCGGCTCCTCCGGCTCGTACGGCTCCGCCACGTACCGGGGCTCCTCCCCCGAGTCCGCACCCGAGGCGAAGGTCGTCGCCGACTTCGTCCGCGGCCGGATCGTCGGCGGCGAGCAGCAGATCACCACGGCGATCGACTTCCACACCTACAGCGAGCTGGTGCTGTGGCCCTTCGGCTACACCTACTCCGACACGGCGCCGGGCATGACCCAGGACGACCGGGACGCCTTCGCCACGGTGGGCCAGAAGATGGCGGCGAGCAACGGCTACACACCCGAGCAGTCGAGCGACCTCTACATCACCGACGGCTCGATCGACGACTGGCTCTGGGGCGACCAGCGGATCTTTGGCTACACCTTCGAGATGTATCCGCGGTCGGCCTGGAACGGCGGCTTCTACCCGCCGGACGAGGTGATCGAGCGGGAGACCAGCCGCAACCGCGACGCGGTGCTGCAGTTGCTGGAGAACTCCGACTGCATGTACCGGTCGATCGGCAAGGAGCAGCAGTACTGCGCGGACTAGTGCCGCGACCGGCGATGTCCGTCCCTCCTCAGGGAGCGTCGTCCGGCGCCGGACGACGCTCCTCGACGGGCAGACACTGCCGGTCGCGACACTGGCCGGCGCAAAGCGCCATACGCAATGACTGTTGCGTATAACGCAACGGACAGAATGTGCGGTACGCACGTCCTCAGGCGACCGAAGAGGAGGCCCCATGGCCGCCGCAACCCCGAACCGCACACTGCCCGGCGATGCGCTCGCCGCACTCGCCGCACTCGCCGACGAGCCCGCCGACAGTCGCTTCAAGTCACTTCCGCCGGACGCCGAAGCCGCGGGCCTCACCGTCGGGCAGCTCGCCGCCGAGCGGCGCTCCCTCTTCACCGGCGGCTTCACCACACCCGTCCTGGCGCTCTCCGCCGAGTCGGTCGAGCACAATCTCGCCCTGCTGGAGAGCTACTCCGAGCGCCATGGCCTGGCCTTCGCCCCACACGGAAAGACGTCGATGGCCCCGCAGCTCTTCGCACGCCAGCTGCAGTACGGGGCGTGGGGCATCACCGCCGCCGTCCCACACCAGGTCCGCGTCTACCGGGCCTACGGCGTGCAGCGCATCTTCCTGGCCAACGAGGTCGTCGACCCGGTCGCGCTGCGCTGGATCGCCCGGGAGCTGGACGCCGACCCGGACTTCCGCCTGATCTGCTACGTCGACTCGGTCCGCGGCGTCGAGCTGATGGACGAGGCCCTGCGCGGCCGGGCCGACGGCCGGGCGCTGGACGTGGTCGTCGAGCTGGGCGCGGGCGACGGGGCGCGCACCGGGGCCCGTACGGATGCCGACTGCGCCGCGGTCGCCGACGCCGTCGCCCGCACCGCGACGCTGCGCCTCGTCGGCGTCGCCGGATACGAGGGCGAGGTCCCGCGGGCGGACCCCGAGCGGGTGCGCGCCTGGCTGGAGCGCCTTGCCGCACTCGCCGCCGACTTCGACAAGACGGGCCGGTTCTCCGGGACCGGGCTGGACGAGATCGTGGTCAGCGCGGGCGGCAGCGCCTGGTTCGACACGGTGGCGGACGTCTTCGCCCAGTTGCCGCCGCTCTCCCTCCCGGTCCTGAAGCTGCTGCGCTCCGGCGCGTACGTCTCACACGACGACGGCCACTACAGCCGGCTGACGCCGTTCAACCGCATCGCCCAGGAGGGCGCGCTCCAGCCCGCCTTCCGGCTGTGGGCCCAGGTCGTCTCCCGCCCCTCCTCCGAGCAGGCCTTCCTCAACGCGGGCAAGCGGGACGCGGCGTACGACCTCGATCTGCCG
Organism: Streptomyces chengmaiensis; assembly: GCF_029846775.1. Lineage (NCBI taxonomy): Bacteria > Bacillati > Actinomycetota > Actinomycetes > Kitasatosporales > Streptomycetaceae > Streptomyces > Streptomyces chengmaiensis. Next base: position 7,418 of record NZ_JARWBG010000071.1, on the reverse strand, counting down.
CAGGCCCAGGTCGTACGCGACGCCCGCACCGGCGGGATCCGCCCCGCCGACGCCGTCGAGGTCACCAAGCTGTCCGACCAGCACGCCTGGCTGCACACCGGCCCGGAGGCCGATCTGGAGGTCGGCGACTGGGTGGGCCTCGGGCTGTCCCACCCCTGCACCAGCTTCGACAAGTGGCAGCTCATCCCGCTGGTGAAGGCGGACGGCACGGTCGTCGACTTCGTCCGCACCTTCTTCTGAAGACGCTCGCCTTTCGAAGACGCGCGCCCTTCTCCACGCACCCGCCTTTCCGCAGGCGCCCGCCTTTCCGCACGCACCCGCCTTTCCGCACGCACCCGCCTTTCCGCACGCACCCGCCCCGAACGCTCGAGAAATGCCGAGAGGTCAGGCCATGGATCTCGTCATCCGCGACGCAAGGGTCATCGACGGCACGGGAGGGCCCTCCTACCGGGCCGACGTCGCCCTCGACGGCGGACGCATCGCCGCGATACACCCCGAGACCGCATCCGGCCCCCGCCCGTCGGCCGCCCGTGCCCTTCAGGCCCACGGACTGGCCCTCTCCCCCGGTTTCATCGACATGCACGCGCACAGCGACCTCGCGCTGCTGCGCGACCCCGACCACTCGGCCAAGGCCGCCCAGGGCGTCACCCTGGAAGTCCTCGGCCAGGACGGCCTGTCGTACGCTCCGGTCGACGACCGCACCCTCGCCGAGGTCCGCTCCGCCATCGCCGGCTGGAACGGCGGCGCGCCCGGCGGCGCCCGCCGCGACGACGACGACGGCGACGGCGTCGACTTCGACTTCGACTGGCGCACGGTCGGCGAGTACCTGGACCGCCTCGACCGCGGCATCGCCGTCAACGCGGCGTATCTCGTCCCCCAGGGCAGCGTCCGCATGCTCGCCGTCGGCTGGGACGACCGCCCCGCGACCGAGGCCGAGCTGACCCGTATGCGGCAGCTCGTCGCCGAGGGGCTGGAGCAGGGCGCGGTAGGCATGTCGTCCGGCCTGACCTACCCGCCGGGCATGTACGCAGACCTCGCGGAACTCGCCGAGCTGTGCCGGGTCGTGGCCCGCCATGGCGGCTACTACTGCCCCCACCACCGCTCCTACGGAGCGGGCGCGCTCCAGGCGTACCAGGAGATGATCAACCTCGCCCGGGACACGGGCTGCGCCCTCCACCTGGCCCACGCCGTCATGAACTTCGGTGTGAACGAGGGCCGTGCGCCCGAGCTGCTGGCCCTGCTCGACGACGCCCTGGCAAGGGGCGCGGACATCACCCTCGACACCTATCCGTACACCCCCGGGTGCACCACACTGGTCGCCCTGCTGCCCGGCTGGGCGCACGAGGGAGGCCCCGAGGCGGTCCTCGCCCGCCTCAAGGACGAGACGACGGCCGCACGCATCGGCCGCTGCCTCCGGGAACAGGGTTCCGACGGCTGCCACGGCGTGCCAGTGGAGTGGGACACCGTCGAGATCTCCGGCGTCGGCGATCCGGCGCTCTCCTCCTGGGTGGGCCGCACCGTCGCCGACACGGCGGGGCGGCGCGGCGAGGACCCCTGGGAAGCGGTCCGCGGACTGCTGATCGAGGACCGGCTCGGCTCCACGATCCTCCAGCACGTCGGGCACGAGGAGAACGTCCGGGCAATCATGCGCCACCGCGTCCACACCGGCGGCAGCGACGGCATCCTCCAGGGCGACAAGCCGCACCCGCGGGCGTACGGCACCTTCCCCCGCTATCTCGGCCGGTACGCGCGGGAGCTGGGCATCCTGTCCCTGGAGGAGGCGGTCGCCCATCTCACCTCCCGCCCCGCGGCCCGGCTGCGGCTGCCCGACCGGGGGCTGGTCCGCGAGGGTTGCCGCGCCGATCTGGTGCTGTTCGACCCGGACACGGTGGCGGACGGGGCCCGCTTCGACGAGCCGCGCGTGCTGCCCTCAGGCATTCCCCATGTGCTGATCGACGGCCGGTTCGTGATCCGGGACGGCCGACGCACTCACGTGCTCGCGGGCCGCTCGGTACGGCGCACCCGCTGACGTTCCCACCGACCCCGGCGGAAGTAGGGATTCCCGTCTGTCACACAAATGGCGATGTTTTTGTCGTTGCTCCGTTACCGGCCCCAGGGCTCGGGCGTTGAACGAGCGTGAGGCCGCAGGCTCTGCGGCCGCCTCTCATCTGCAATCTGCAAGGAGAACTGATGTCGCGTATCGCGAAGGCCGCCGCCGTCATCGCCGGCACGGGCGCCATCCTCGCCGGTGGCGCGGGCATGGCCGCCGCCGATGCCGGGGCCACCGGCGTCGCCAGCCACTCCCCGGGCGTCCTCTCGGGCAACGCCGTCCAGCTGCCGGTGAGCGTCCCGGTCAACGTCTGCGGCAACACCGCCAACGTCATCGCGCTGCTCAACCCGGCCTTCGGCAACAGCTGCGTGAACAACGGCGGGGACGCCGGCGCATACGGCCACTGAGCCTGACGCTCCCACCGCGGCCGCACCGCCCGCGGTTGCACTGCTCGGCCCTTCCCCGCGCCGTCCGGCGATGCGGGGAAGGGCCGAAGCGTTGTGTGGGACGGACTGTTTCCGCCGGGCCTGTTTCCGCCGGGTACCCCTACGCGTAGCGGTACCAGCGCCGGTGGTCCAGCAGCTCCGAGGGCCGCACGTCCCACGGCGGCATCGGCTCGTCCAAGCTGAACACCCGGCCGTGCTGCGGGTCGGACGCGGGCAGCGGCTCCACCGGAAGGTAACCGGAGCCGCGGTGGGCGCGCTGCCAGCGGTCCCACAGCAGATCGCAGTACGCGTGGTGCAGCCAGAACACGGGATCGTTGGGCGAGGCCGCGCGCAGCATCAGCCCGCCCACCCAGCGGTGCACCCGGTTGTGGTTGCGCCAGCGCTCCCCGCCGACGCTCCAGCCCTCGAGGGTGTTGCGGAAGCCGGTGGCCACGGTGGAGTCCCAGGGCGCGGAGTCATAGACCGGATCGCCCAACGCCGCGTCGACGTCCGCCCTCGTCGGCAGCTCCAGCGGGTTGCTGCGGCGGCCGAGGTCGCGGGTGAGGTAGACGCCCTCGGTTATGTCGGCCCGGATGGGCCAGTTGCCGTTCGAGTGGGCGAACGGCCCGGTCATGACCTGGTCGTCGCCGAACCTGCCGTTGCCGCCCATGAGGTCGTCCGCCCACAGCGAGGACCTCGTCGATCGGTCCCGCGTCCAGTCCCAGTAAGGGATCGACACACCGGAGTCGACCTGCTGCAGGGCCTTCTCGAAGTCCAGCAGAAAGCGGCGGTGCCAGGGGAAGAACGACGGCGCCATATGGGCCGCCCGCACCTCGTCCTCGGCGTCGGAGACCACATACTCGCCGTGCATCCTGACGAACGCGTCGTACCGGCCTGAGCGCTTGAGCTCCAGCAGCGCGTTGACCAGTCGCCGCTTCTCCGACGCCGTCAGATCGCGCTGGTTCTTACGGGTGTACATGCCGTCCCTCCCGGTCCCGGTCCGTCAGTGGCTGTGCGCGATGTCCGGGGCGAGCCGGGCGCCGCCCAACGCGTCGACTGCGGCACGGGCCAGCGCGAGCAGCGTGGGGAAGGACTCGTAGTGGTTGACCGCGCTCAGATAGCTGCCGTCGGCGCGCCTCATGACGGGCAGCGGCCGGCCGTCTATGCGGACTTCGACGGTGCGGACTTCGACGGTGGCGGCGGGCCTCCGTGCGGCCGACTGCCGCACCGGGGCCGCTTCGGCCGCCGGAGCCAGCACCGTCGCACTGCCCTGGATGCGGCGGCCCCGGTAGGTCTGAGCGAACTCCTCGATCGCCCCCTCCGCCGGTGCGGCCCCCTCCGTCTGCTCGGCCGACCGCCGGACGCGCTGCTCCCGGCGGTCCGGCCGGTCCCGGCGGTGCTGCCGCAGGAGCACCGGGGCCAACGCGCCCGCGGTGCCCGCGAGCACACCTGCCGTGAAGGCCGCGCGCAGCAGCGTGCGGCGCGTGGTCGTTCCGGGTATACAGCGCATGCCGACCGCCTCCGTCTTGTGATCTGCTCGTCGTGTGATCAACCGGCACCCGGCGTGTACTTGCGCCGTGTGTTTCGGAGTTGACAATGAGGACAACGAGACGGCGGCCAAAGAGTTCTCTGATAAGCCCTTTATGCGAGGGCGGGTTGGCGCACCAGCAGGTTCGCGACCGGGGTGCTGCGCAGCGCGGGCGCGTCGAGACCCGCGTCGGGCAGCTTGACGGCGGTCAGGCCGAGCATGTCGGGTCGGGGCGAGGACGGCGGCGCGCCCAGAGCCGCCCCGGGCAGGTCGGCAGCGTCACGCCCCTGCCGGGTGTCGAACCGAGCCGCGCGGCCCGCCGGGTGCCGTGCCGAGCCGCGTGCCGGGGGCCGGGGTCAGCCGCGCAGCCTGCTGACGGGGAGCAGCGCATGCGCGGCGGTGGTCAGGGTGGACTCGTCGCCGAGGTAGCTCTGCAGCATCTCCTCGGTGACGGGCTCGCCGGGCACGGCCTCGGGCCAGGGGCGCGTGGCGAACAGGAAGTGGGCGTGGCCGCGCTGCTCGACCGCGGTCAGCCACTCCGGCGGCGCCGGGCACTGGGCGTTCAGATGCGGCATGCTCAGGACGGCCTGGCCCGCTTCGACGAGCAGTTTGACGGGCGAGCCGGTGCTGCGGGTGACGTCGGCGAGCTGTCCGTCCACCGCGAGTCCCGCGTCTGCGATCACCTTCAGCAGTGCCTGGTGCGTCGCTTCGGGGCCTTCGGGGCCGTCGCCGAGGGAGTAGGCGATCAGATAGGGCATGTCGTGGCCCTGCTCCGGGTCGCCGGTCCATGCCAGCAGGGACATGGTGCCCAAGTGGCCGCGCTGGAAGGTGCTGTTGCCGGTCTGCGTGCCGGACTGAGCTGTGGTCATGGGTCGGCACCCTAGGTGCTGACACCCGGCGCGCAGATCGCTGTTCACCTGTACGGACGAACAGGACCGGCAAAGTCCCGCCGGGCGTGCGAGAGCCGTGCGCCTGGAGTTGCCGGCTGCGGGTGGGCCGCCGACGGTGCGGTGGAACCGGTGGTCAGCCCGCCCGTGGTGACGGCGGGGTCTGCCGTGCGGGCATGCGAGGGGGCGAGGCGTGACTTCCCCCCGCACGCGCGCGTTGGCCGTCTTATGGGAAGCAGTTCCGCGCAAACCCGGTGGCAGCGTGTTCACACGGTGCCGCCCCCGAGCAAGCCGCCGTCCGCCGAGCCTGCGGGGGACGGCAAGCCCAGCCCCATCTACGAGCAGCTCGCCCGGGAGTGGGCGGCCGCGGGCCGGATGCTGCCGGGGCGGCCGGACGCGGAGTGGACACGCCTGTCGCGCTATCCGTTCACGCACGCGTCCGCCGGCTCCGGTGGGCACGCGGGCCCCCCGTCTCCCCGCAAGGGCTGGCTGGTGGAGCCGCACCCCACTTGAGGGGCCTAACGATCGCGAACGGCCTGCGTCACCCCCGTTGCGGAATCAGCTCTGTGTGACGCGGGCGTGCGTGGCAGGCGGACGGGGAGCGTCCGGCCGCGCAGCCGTTCTCTGAGGCCCATGGTCAGCCTGCGCGCCGTGAAGGCTGTGAGACGACAGAAGCGAAAGGCGTCGGACGGTCACCTGAGCGGCCCGGCACCGGCGATTTCAGGGGTTCACTGCACTCGCTGTGACATACAGAAAAGCTTGTGACGAGGGGTTTCCCGCGCGGCGCAGTCTCGTTACCCATGGCGACGGCGGCGAACGTCGCCGGAGGAAGGGGTTGGAAAAGATGAAGTACACGAGGGTTGCCGCGATCGTTGCAGGCTCCGTCGCGGCGCTGGGCGCCGCTTCTCCCGCCGTGGCCGCGGAGTCGGCTCCGATGCCCCCGATGAGCCTCAACGGCGGCGCGGCCCAGGCCGCGGGGGCCCTCAACTCGCTGCCCGCACTGGATCTGACGCAGGACGGCCCGCCGGTCAAGCAGGTCGTCGACACCGCCTCCGATCTGAACAACGTGAAGGGCGACGCCCCCGGCAAGGTCCTGCCAACCACCGGCCAGCTTCCCCCGCTGCTGGGCGGCGTCGGGCTGGGCGGCTGAACCCGCCCGCTCCCCCGCCACAACGAGGGGAGGGTACGGCCGACTGTCGGCCGTACCCTCCCCTCGTTGTGTTCCGGGTCCGCGGTTCGCGGGGAGAGCCGCGGGAACCGCGGACCGGAGAGAAGACCGCAGCAGGGTGGCGCCCCGTGGGGCGCCACCCTGCTGCGTCATGGCGAACGGCCTGCCTCGAACCGGCCCGTCAGGTCATTCGTTGACGCAGATGTTGCCGAAGGTCGGGTTCAGCGCACCGATCAGCTGGGCGGTGTTGCCGCAGACGATGGTCGGCACATGCACGGGCATCTGGCCCACGTTGCCGGAGCCGACGCCCGGCGAGTCGGCGACGGAACCCTGGGCGCCCGAGTCGGCGAACGCGTTGCCGGCGGCAGCGCCGGCGGCGAGGCCGGCGGCAGCCAGCACCACTGCGGCCTTCTTGGCAGTCTTCATGGAAATAGCACCTTCTGCTCGATGTTCTGCCCAACGACGGGGCTCACACCGAGAGAAACGCATTCCCGCGCGTCATGACACGGCCGCCACGGACGCTTCCCCCTGTTCAGCTCCTTTTCCCTATCAAGTCAGGTGTCTGCTGAGCAGATTTGCGCTCTTTTCGGCAGCGGCCGATTGAGTGAACTGACGCAACCAATCCCACTACTTCCAGTTGACCAGGGAGCTCCATCAGCGGGCATCCACGCGACAGAAGGACGGAACATGCTCAAGAAGGTTATGGCGACTGCGGCGGTCACGGCCTCCGTGGCGGCCGCGGGCGCGACCATGGCACCGCAGGCCATGGCCGTCGGCAACGACACCGGCACGACCTCGTACAGCGGCAACAGCGCGTCGCAGCACTACGGCAACTCGACGACCGCAGGCGACATGAGCCCGCAGCTCGGCCTCGTCCAGGGCTCGCTCAACAAGCCCTGCGTCGGCCTCCCGGCGAAGCTCAACGCGGGCTCGGTCGTCGGCGCCATCCCCGTCGCCGTCCAGGACGTCAACGTCCTTTCCACGCCGCAGAACCAGCAGTGCTCCGAGAACTCGACCCAGGCCAAGGGCGACGAGCCGCTCTCGCACATCCTCAGCAACATCCCGGTGCTCTCGGGCAACGGCGTCGGCAACGGCTGAGGTCCGCCGCCGTCTGCCCCTTCAGCCCGGCCCCGGCCTCCCGCAGGCGGCACTGCGAAGCCCCCGGCGCAGCCAGCGCCGGGGGCTTCGGCATGCCGTGCGCTGCCCGCGGTTCAGCCGGTCCAGAAGTCCCACCAGCGGGTCAGGATCAGCATCCCGATGATCCCGATCCACAGCACCGGCGGCACCCAGTGGAACTCCAGCAGCCCCCGCCGCAACCCCTCGGGCGCCTTCACAACCCGGTGCCGGACGTTGTGCACCG
>NZ_JARWBG010000070.1:0-27627 GCF_029846775.1 Streptomyces chengmaiensis | reverse complement strand
CGGCGGCGGCCCGGCCGCGCTCGGAGGCGGCGGCCTGCGGCGTCGGCCGCCGGCCGTCCCGCCCGGGTCGGACACCGGGACCCGCGCGCTCCGCGCAGGTGAGGACGACACCGGTCCTGCCCTCCCGCGCGGGCCGTTGCGGGCGCGCAGTTCGGCCCGGGCCGCGTGGCCCGCCCCGGGGCCGCAGCCCGTGGCCCCGGACACCGGAAGGACCGCCCCGCACGCCGGACCCGCGTCGGCGGCGCCGCACTCCAGGCGCCGCGCCGCGCACAGAGCAGTCGGCGTGCCGGGCCCGTCCTCCGACGGCAGGGCCGGCATGCGCCGCCGGGGATGGTGAAGGTGACCGCACCGCGAGGTTTCTGCGCCGTTTAGACCGGTGTCAGTGCAAGGACCTAACCTGTGCACCGTGACTTCGCCTGCCTCGACGGACTTCGTTCCGCCCCAGCTCAGCGCGGGGCCGCGGCCAGCTCAGGGCCCGGCCGCCGACGAAGGGCTGGCGCGGCGGCTGCGCGCGCTCGCCTGCACCGCGCCGCTGCACGACCTCGACGTGCGCAAGGCCAATCTGGCCGGCGAGTACTCGGTCTACTCCATGGCCGAGGTCGCCCTCGCCGCGATCGACCTCGTCACCCTCACCATGGACTTCGACACCGGAGCCGACCACGACCAGATAGTGGCCCGGCTGATGCCGCGCGTCGCCGCCCAGACCTCCCACCGCCCCGCCGCCGAGCACGAGCGCGTGGCCCGCTGGGTGCTGGAGAACCTGATCAACGTCGGCAGCGTGGACCGCGGATTCCGCGCCGTGTACGGCACCTTCGGTCCCGACGGCGTCTACACCCGCCGCGACTACGACTTCAAGCTCATCGAGGAAGTCCCCGGCTACGGCGGCGCCGTCTACCTCCGCACCACCGACGAAGCCGTCAACGTCCTGGTCGGCGCGCTCGACACGGACGTCACCAGCGCCCAGATCGCCGCCGAGGTCAAACTCGAGGTCCTCATCAGCCGCGGTCGCCTCGCCGACGCCCAGCTCGCCGCCGAGCAGGCCCGCTACCGCACCGTCCAGTACGCGGAGACCCTGCGCCGCACGCTGGAGGCCACCCGCCGCAATGTGCGCGCCGTCGACTGGCTCGAGACCGTCCCCGACATGATCGCCGAGGCACTCGACCACGTAGCCGACCGCTACCGCCACGAGAACGCCATCCTGACGAACATCCGCAAGGCACGCGACGAGGCCACCGACCCCGAACACAAGAGGCGCGCCGCCGAGCTGGTCGACATCGTCAAGGACTGCATCCGCCGCCACACCCAGCTCCAGTCCAGGCTCCTGGAGGCCGGCCCCCTGTTCCGCGCCGAACAGGACCGCCAGGCATTCGCCCCGCCTGCCGCCCGCGCCGGCCTCGATCTGTACGGGCAACTCCTCGCGCCCCTGCTGCCCCTTCCCGTCGAGCAGGCCGCACGCGTCACGGAGGCGTACTTCGCCCGCGGCGCCGGACTGCGCACCCCCGCCTCGGTGCGCCTCGGCGACCTCGTCGACCTCCTGCTCACCCCGCCCGTCGAGCGTGAACACCTGGGCGCGGAGATGCCCGAGCCGGACCTCATCGCCACCCCCGACGACAGCCGCTTCAGCGAAGAACAGCTCGCCGGAGCCATGGAGCTGCTCGATCTCGAACACGACGCGCCGCGCCGTCTCTCCGGGCTGCTCGCGGAAGCCCGCAAGCGCGACCCCGAACTGCCCTATCTGGTCGCCCTGCTGGCCGTCCACGCGGCCAGCCCGCCCGTCGGCACCGCCTACCGCCAGGGCGAGCAGCGCCTGCTCTTCGCGGTCGACGACGGCACGGAACTGGACGACCCGGAGTTCGGCGGCGCGGACCTCATCGTCGGCACGGCACTGCTGGACGCAGCGGGCATGGCCGCGGACCGCAAGGACTCCGCATGAGCACGCCGCCCGCCCCAGCCCCCCGCCCCAGCCCCCGCCGCACCGCCGACCGCACCATCCCCGACAAGGAGCCCCAGCCGTGAGCGACCACCCCTCCCACGCCGCGGAGCGCAGCGACGCGTGGCGTGAGGCGGACGCACCCGACGCGGCGACCCCCGCCGCAGGAGGGGCCGTCACACCCGCGGACGCTGCCGACGCCGCGCGGCTCGTCTCCTTCGGACTCCAGCCCAAGCTGCTCCCCGCCCGCGACGCCGAGTACACGGATCTGCTCCGCCGCTACCGGGAGGACGGCGCCTTCGCCCGGCTCGCCGACGCCGTGGCCACCGGCCTCGGGCTCGTCGTCCTCGAGGTCTCCCCGCGCGCCGGGATGGCCGTCACCGCAGGAGAGGACTCGGTCTTCGCCGTCCGCATGAGCGACTACGCCCGCCGCGCCGCCGCCGACTCCGCCGACCGGTTTCTGCACGGTCTCGCGCACCTCGCCGTCGCCGCCCTCGCCTTCCCCCGCCCCGAAGACCTCGCCGACGACGGCTATATCGGCCGCATCACCGTCAACGGCGTCGACGCCTTCGTCCGCCAGGCCTGCCGCCGCCTGGAGGAACGGGCCGAGCAGCAGGGGGAGAACACCGACCCCGCCAGCGACGCCCCCGGGCTCGAAGCCGCCTGGCGGATCTATGCGCGTCGCAGCGCCACCGGGGCCACCAAGGACGCCCGCCGCCTCGCCGGCTCCACCACAGGCATCATCGGCAAGGCAGTCGGCTTCCTCGCCGACTCCGGCTTCCTGCAGCGGACCGGAGACGACGCGGGCGGTTCGTACCGCACCACCGCCCGCTACCAGCTCCAGGTGCGCGACATGGCGGGCGGCGCCGCCATGGCCGAACTGCTGGACCTCGGCGTCGTCCCGGTGTCCGACGGCTCCGCCACCCTCCTGCCCCCGCCCGAAGGCGACGACCTGGAGCTGGCCCCCGACGCCGGCCTGCCCTTCCACGCGTGAGCCGGGCGCCCGCCCCGCCACACCCGCCAGCCTCCGACCGAGAAGACGACTGAGAGTCCGACCGCCATGTACGAGTTGTCCCGGGTACGCCTCTACTCCATCGGGCCGGCCGGTGCGCGCTACGCCGACACCGTGCTCGACCTGCGCGGAGTCGGCGAACCCGTGCCCAACCCCGCCCCGGCCCAGGGCGAGTTCTTCGAGGAGGAGCCGGCCGGCCCGCCGCGCCGCCCCGCGCCCGCCGGCGTGCTCTTCCTGGAGAACGGCGGAGGCAAGTCCGTCCTCCTCAAGCTGATCTTCTCGGTGATGCTGCCGGGCCACCGCAACACCCTGGGCGGCGCCAGCTCCGGCGTGCTGCGCAAGTTCCTCCTGGCGGACGACTGCGGGCATGTCGCCCTGGAGTGGCAGCACACGCTCACCGGCGAACTGATCGTCGTCGGCAAGGTCAGCGAGTGGCGCGGCCGCCAGATCTCCAACGACCCGCGCAAGTTCGCCGAGGCCTGGTACTCCTTCCGGCCCGGCCCCGGACTCAGCCTGGACAACCTCCCCGTCGCCGAATCCACCGCCGTCCGCCCGCCCGTCGAAGGGGCGTCCGGCGCGCAGGGCCGCCGCCGCACCATGAAGGGCTTCAGGGACGCCCTCACCGAGGCGGGCAAGGCCTACCCGCACCTGGAGGTGTACTGGGAGGAGATCCACGACCGCTGGAAGGAACACCTCGGAGACCTCGGCCTCGACCCCGAACTCTTCCGCTACCAGCGCGAGATGAACGCCGACGAGGGTGAGGCGGCCGGGCTCTTCGCGGTCAAGAAGGACTCGGACTTCACCGATCTGCTGCTGCGGGCCGTCACCGACACGCGGGACACCGACGGACTCGCCGACCTCGTAGGCAACTTCGGCAACAAGGTGGGCCGCCGCACCGAACTCACCGCGGAGCGCGACTTCACCGCCGGCTCGGTGGAACTGCTCGGCAGGATCGTGGAGGCCGCAAAGACCCGCACCCGCACCCGGGAGATCCACGCGAGCGCCGAGCGCCGCACCCGTACGCTCGCCCGCGAGCTGTCCGCCCGCGCCGCCGGGGAACGCGGGCGCTCCGCGGACCTCGCACAGCAGGTCACATCCGCTGCCGACCGGGTGACGGAGGCGGAAGAGACCCGTAGCCGCGCCTCCCTCGTCGCCGCGGAACTGGCCTACCGCCACGCCTCGCTGGCACTCGCCGCGGCGGAGAAGAGCGCCGCCGCCCAGCGCCGTGAGCTGAACGACGCACGCACCCTCCACTCCGCCTGGCAGGCGGCCGAAGCCGTGCTGCGCCACCGAGCCGCGGCCGACCGCTCGGCACGCGTCGCCGCGGCGATCCGCGAGGCCGAGCGTGACGCAGCCCCGGCCCTCGCCGCCCGCGCCAGAGCAGCGACAGAGCTCGTCCGCGCCCTGCACCGGGCGGCCGGGGACGGCGAGCGCGTGGCCGACGAGCAGGAGGCTCGCTCCGCCGCGCTCCAGGAGGCCGGCGAGGTCGCCCACCGCGACGCCACGGCCGCGGCCACCGAAGCACAGCGCGCCCGCAGCGAGATCGGACATCTGCGGCAGCGGCTCGCCGAGGTCGAGCAGGAGACCGCCGAGGCGGTACGGGCCGGCTGGCTCGACGACAGCGCCCCGGACGCCGACCCGGCGCGCGCCGCCCTCGCCGCCAGCGACGCGGAGAAGACGGCCGTGGCCGCCTGGGACGCCGCCCGTGAGACCGCACGCGGCACGGCCGACCGCGCGAAGGAGGCGGCCGCCGCCGAGTCCCGCGCCGAACTCACCGCGGCCCGGGCCGCGGACGCGGCCCAGGCCGCGGAACGCGCCTACGACGCCGAACGCCGCGCGGCCCGGTCCATCGCCGAGGACGACCGTCTGGCGGAACTGCTCAGCCTGCCCAGGGCGGCCCTGCGGCCCGAGCCCGCGACCGCCCCGGCCCCGCCCGCCGCGAGGCCGGCCGGGGACACGGCACCGGTCGCCGACGGCCGCGGGGACGCCGCGCACGGCGTCCCCACGGCCGAGCCAGGTGTGGCGAACAGCGCGGAGGCGGCAGCCCCCCCGGCTGCCGACGCCTCCGCCCGTCCCGCAGGTGCGGCGACGTACGCGGCCGAGGCCCGGGCGGGTTCCGGTCGTGCCGTCAGCGCCGCTGTCGGCCCATCCGGCGAGGCAGGACAGGACCCGTCTGGCAACGAGGGCGCAGGGCAGGGCGACGGCGCATCCGCCGCCGCGCCCGGCACCGGTACGACTGCGGGTCCCGCCGGGCATGCGTCGGGTGTCGGTGAGGCTGGGCGGGCCGCTCCGGGCCATATGACGGGCCCCGCTCCGGCCGCCTCGGCCAACCCCGGGCGCGCAACCGGCGCCGAACACGCCGAACACACCGCGCACGGCCACGTGCCCGGTTCCACGGGGGCCGCACCGGCTGAGGCCGCGGCCGGTCCCGGCGGTACGGCCCCGGACTCCGCCAAGCTCGGAACCCCCACGGCTCACGCCGAGCGGACTGCGCACGGTCAGACGCCCGGCGGCCGCGCCGGGGCGGCGCAGCCCGAGGCCGCGGGTGGTCGCGGCGCGCAGGGCGGGGCCCGGACTCCCCGCCGTACCGCGGAAGGGCCGCTGACAGCCGAGGAGCTCGACCGGTACGCGGACGAGCTGCGGGAGCTGCTCGACGCCTCGATCGCCTCCGCCGAACGGCAGCTGTTCGAGCTGCGGACGGCGGCCGCCGACGACGCGCGGATCCTGGGCGCGCTGGGCGACGGAGGGCTGCTGCCGCCGAGCCCCGACGTGCTGGCAGCCGTGGAGTTCCTCGGCGAGCACGCGATTCCCGCCCTGCCGGGCTGGCGCTATCTCGCGCAGGCCGTCGACCCCGCCGACCATGCGGCCGTGCTCGCCGCGCGGCCCGAACTGGTCGACGGCGTCGTCATCACGGACCCCGCCTCGCACGCCCGCGCACGCGATGTGCTCGCGGGCGCGGCGCTGCTGCCGCGCTCCGCCGTGGCGGTCGGCACCGCGGCCGCCCTGCTGGCCCCGGTCCCGGGCCCCGGCGCCGACGACGCAGACGTGTTCCTCGTGCCGCCGAACCCCGCCATGCACGACGAGCACGCCGCCGACGAGGAACGGCAGGCGCTGCGCGCACGCGCCGCCGCGCGGGACGAGGAGATCCGCGCACTGGCGGCACGGCTCGCCGGGGACCGCTCGCTCGCGGCCCGCCTCGGCTCGTGGCGGGCGGACTGCCCCGCGGGCATGCTCGCCGAACTGGCAGAGGCCGCACAGTCGGCCCGCGAGGCAACCGCAGAGGCCGAGCGGACCCTGGCCGAGGCGCGAGCCGTGCGCACCGAGTCGGAAGAGGCGGCGGCCGACGCCGCACGGGTCCGCGACGAGCGTCAGGAGGCCGCCCAGCGTGCCCGCCGCTCCGCCGACGCGCTCGCAGGTCTCGCCTTCCGGCTGCGTGAACGCGCAGGCTGGCAGGTCAAACTGCGCGAACTGGCCGATGACGCAGCCGAGGCCGAGGCCCGCGCCACCGCTTGCCTGGAGCGGGCCAAGGCCGCGGACGAGGACCGCAGGGCCGCCCAGCGCGCTGCCGACGACGCGCACCGCACGGCCCGCGCCCTGCGTGCCGAACGCGCCGAGATCGCGGGCGCCCCCGAGAGCGCCCCCGATGACGCCCGCGCCGACGGCGCCGCACACGACGGCGCCGAAGACGGCCCCGACGCGCACCGCCCGTCCCTGCCCGCCCTTCGGGAGGCCTATCGGGCGGCGTCCCAGCTGTACGAGAAGGTGGGCGTCGGCGCGGACCTCCGCGCCGAACAGGCCCGCGCCGAAAGCGACGAGAGCGCCGCCCTCGCCGAACTGGACCGCCTCACCAACAGGGTCCGCACCCGCGCCGCACAGCTCCTGGAGAGCATGGACGGCGCCGACGGCCCCTCCCGTCAGGCGGCCGCCGCCCGCGCCGAGTCCCACGTCCAGCTGCTGGAGCAGCGGGCCTCGGAGGCGAGCGAGAAGCTCGGCCGGCTCCGAGGCGAGGCGGAGCGCCTCGCCCCCGCCGACGGAGAGGCGCACACCGGGCTCCCCGACGAGCTGACCCCCGCGGACGCCGCCCACGCCCAGGCCCTGCTGCGCACCGCCAACGCCGAACTGGCCTCCCGCGCCGACGAGCTGGAGGCGTCACGCGCCGCGCACAGCGGCCTCCTCCAGGCACACCGCACCGCCGAGGACGCGGCGAGCGGCTTCGAAGAGACCGCCGCGCTCCTGCGTGACCTGCTCCGCGACCACCAGCCGGAGGACGAGCCGGCCGAGGTGTCTGAACCGTACGCCTCAGGCCTGGAGGAGGCACGCCGCGCCGCCGCAGAGGCCCGGCGCTCGCTGCGCGGCTGTGCGACCGATCTGTCAGCCGCGGAGGCGGCCGTGCGCGAGGCGTCCGACGTGCTCGTACGGCATGCCAACTCCACCCGCTACGAGCAGGTGCGCACCCCGGCCCGCCAGCAGATCCGGGAGCTCCCGGCCGCCGCCCTGCCCGAACACGCCGCCAAGTGGGCGGAGGCGTTCGCTCCGCGGCTGCGGGTGCTCACCGACGAGCTGGCGCAGCTGGAGCGCAATCGCGACACCATCGTGGACCGGCTGCGCGGCCTGGTCGAGACCGCCCTGGCCACGCTCCGTTCGGCGCAGCGGCTGTCCCGGCTCCCCGAGGGCCTGGGCGAGTGGTCGGGACAGGAGTTCCTGCGGATCCGGTTCGAGGAACCGGACCAGGCCACCCTCGCGGAACGGCTCGGCGAAGTCATCGACGAGGCCACCCGCGCCGCCGTGAAGAAGAGCCCTTCCGGCGTGTACGGGGACGGCCGCAGGGACGGAATGTCGCTGCTGCTGCGAGGCGTTCAGGCGGCGCTGCAGCCCAAGGGCGTCGCGGTGGAGATCCTGAAGCCGGACGCCGTGCTCCGCGCCGAGCGGGTCCCGGTCGGGCAGATGGGCGACGTCTTCTCCGGCGGCCAGCTCCTCACCGCGGCCATCGCCCTGTACTGCACGATGGCAGCGCTCCGCAGCAACGACCGCGGACGCGACCGGCACCGGCACGCCGGCACGTTGTTCCTCGACAATCCGATCGGCCGCGCCAACGCCACCTATCTGCTGGAGCTCCAGCGCGCCGTCTCCGACGCGCTCGGTGTGCAGCTGCTCTATACGACGGGTCTGTTCGACACCACGGCGCTCGCGGAGTTCCCGCTGGTCATCCGGTTGCGCAACGACGCGGATCTGCGGGCGGGGCTGAAGTACATCAGCGTGGAGGAGCATCTGCGGCCCGGGTTGCCGCAGATCGACCCGGCAGGGGAGACCGTGCACGGGGAGATCACCGCCACGCGTATGTTCCGGCGCGCCGCGGACCGTGTGCCGGAGCCCGCAACCGGGCATGCCCCCGAGGGGATCGCGGTTCCGGCCGGCGGCGCAGAGGAGACCGACGCCGCGCCCGTGCCGTAGTCAGCCGGCCGTCCCGACAGCCCCGGGCAGCAGGTCGGGCAGCCCCGGGTAGCCGTCCCGACAGTCCCGGGCAGCCCCGGGTCGCCGGCCGTTGGCCGACCGTCCGGTCGACCGGCTGCGGGGGTGCGCCCGGGGTCGCTTGTTCAGACTGCTCCGGACAGCGTGCCCGCGCCCCGCGTCGCGGTGTGCGGCAGCCGTGCCCCCGCACTTCCAGGGCTCTGGGCAGCCTCGGAAGTCCCACCCGTCTTGGCCGTTGCGGCCGCTGCGGCGGGGTCGGCTATCCGGGCGGTCCGGGCCTTCTTCCCGCCGCCCTCCCGTGCCGCAGCCCGGGCGGCCTTCCTCGCCCTGCGGCGCTCACGCCGTAGCCGCCGCGCCGTGCTGCTGGGCTCGGACACCACCCCGTGGCGCTGGTTCCACACCTGGCGGGTCACCCAGACGTCGAGCACCGCCCAGGTCGCCACCACTGTGCCGGCCACACTGGAGAGCACCATCGGAAACGCCAGCCACGACCCGGCGACCGTGCAGAAGAACGCCACCATGGCCTGGATCAGCGTCACGGCCGCGATCAGCACCGCACGCACGGCGGCCGTGCGCACCGGCTCGGCCATGCGCCGCCTTGCCGCAGGCTCCTCCACCCACAGCTGCCGACGCTCTTCCGTACTCATGGACCCTGTCACTCCCCACCTATATCCGACATGAGGAGGGATGCCCGGATTAAATGCATTGAATCCCCCGTCCTCATGGTGAATCCCCCCGTACACAAGGACGATTGACCAGCCTGGAAGATTCCCCCGGAGAGCGTCTCGGACAGAAGGATTCCAGCCAACTGCGCCCCTCCGGGGGGCGACGAACCGTCAGGCGGCAGGCACGCACCCGGGAATGTGAACTCCCCGGATGCCCCGCACCCCCGACGCCGCGGGCATCCAGGTCGGCCGCAGCCGTCCGAAAATCGTCCGGACGCGCCTTCGAGCCCTTCTTGCGGCAGTAGTAGGCTCGCGCCGTTTGTTGACGGAACACCGCCATCACCGGCAGGTCCGAGCAGGGGGAGGGCATGCGCTTTCGCGGGAGGTCGATCCGCCGGAAGATCGTGACGTTGCTGCTCATCCCCCTCGTCTCCCTCACCGCCCTGTGGGGGTTCGCCACCGTGCTCACCGGCCGCGAAGTGGGCAGACTGCTGGCCGTCGGCTCGGTCGCCCGCGAGGTCGGCCGCCCCGTCGAGGACATCGCCCACGTCATCCAGGAGGAACGCCGCCAGACGCTCGTCTATCTCGCCGACCCCAGAGCGGCCGAAGCGCTGCCGGCGCTTCACCGGCAGCGCCAGGCCACCGACCGCGCCGTCGCGAAGGTCAGGGAGAACGCCGACCGCTCCGGCGTCCGCGAGGACATGCGTCCTGAGAGCGCCCGGAAGCTGGACTCCCTGCTGGACGCGCTGGACGGTCTGGACGCCCTGCGCCGCTCCGTAGAAGCGGGCGAGATCTCCCGCAGACAGGCCCTGGAGTTCTACAACGGCGTCGTCGACCCCTGCCACAGCTTCCTGAGCACCCTCCTCGTGCTGGACGACGTCACGACGGAGCGCCAAGGCCGCGCCCTGGTCAGCCTGATGCGTGCCCGAGAGACGCTCGCCCGCGAAGACGCACTGATCGCCTCCGCCCTCACCACCCGTAAGATCACCGGCCCGGAGATCCGCGCGCTGACCGACCTCGTGGCGCAGCGCACACTCCACTACGACGTCGGGTACGAGCACCTGGCCGCCCGCGACCGCGAGATCCATCGGCAGATCTGGGGCAGCCCCCGGACCGCGCCCTTGCGCGAGGCCGAGGAACGCCTCATCTCCCAGGGCCCGGCCACAGGCCTCGGCGCGGCGGAGGCGGAGCGCTGGCGGCAGGCCGCCCGCCCCGTCCTCGACGACCTCGCCCGCGAGGGCGCCGCAGCGGGCGACCGCTTCCAGGACCGCGTGGAACCCGCCGTCCGCGAGGTCTTCGTGAAGGCGGGCATCGCCGGCGTTCTCGGCTTCCTCGCCCTTCTGCTCTCCGTCATCGTCTCCGTCCGCGTGGGACGTGACCTCGTCCGCTCGCTCACCCGGCTGCGCAGAGAAGCCCACGAGGTCTCCGGCGTACGGCTGCCCAGCGTCATGCGCCGTCTCGCCGCGGGCGAACAGGTGGACGTCGAGACCGAAGCCCCGCGCCTGGAATACGACGAGGACGAGGTGGGCCGGGCGGGACAGGCCCTCAACACCCTCCAGCGGGCGGCGGTCGAGGCGGCCGTGCGCCAGGCCGAGATGCGCCGCGGCGTCTCCGAGGTCTTCGTCAACCTCGCCCGCCGCAACCAGGTGCTCCTGCACCGTCAGCTCACGCTCCTCGACGCCATGGAGAGGCGGACCGAGGACGCCGAGGAACTCGCCGACCTGTTCCGCCTCGACCACCTCACAACCCGGATGCGCCGCCACGCCGAGGGGCTGGTGATCCTCTCCGGGGCCGCTCCCTCCCGCCAGTGGCGCAAGCCGATCCAGCTGATGGACGTCGTCCGGGCGGCCGTCGCCGAGGTCGAGGACTACGAACGCATCGAGGTGCGCAGACTGCCCCGGCTGGGCGTCGGCGGCCCCGCCGTCGCCGATCTCACCCACCTCATCGCCGAACTCCTCGAGAACGCCACCGTGTTCTCGCCCCCGCACACCGCCGTGCATGTGCACGGCGAGCAGGTCGCCAACGGCTTCACCCTGGAGATCCACGACCGCGGTCTCGGCATGACTCCGGACGCCCTGCTCGACGCCAATCTCCGACTGGCCGAGACACCGGAGTTTGAACTGTCCGACACAGACCGGCTCGGTCTGTTCGTCGTCAGCCGGCTCGCTCGGCGCCAGGGGGTACGGGTCTCCCTCCAGCCCTCCCCGTACGGCGGCACCACCGCGGTCGTCTTCATCCCGGCCGCCCTGCTCACCGAGGCTCCCGAGACCCAGGGAGCCGGCTTCCGGCTGGACCGCAAGAGCGAGAGTCCCGCCGGGCGGCGGAGCGGCGGCCGGCGGCAGCGCGCCGACGGTGTGTTCAGTGCGCTCTCGGCGCGGCCGTCGGCTCTGCCCGACGGTCCGGTGGAGCTCGAACCCCCGGTCGGACCACCGGATTTCAGCGTCACCGTGGACTTGGCAGACGGCGCTGTCGACCGCGACGCGCGCTGCGACGTCGACGACCCGTCCGGCGACGAGTTCTTCCTGTCCGGCACCCGCGGGCGACGCCGTTCCGTGCCGGACGAATGGCATCATCGGCAGTCGCAGTCGCAGTCGCAGTCGCAGTCGCAGTCGCAGTCGCAGTCGCAGCAGCGGCACGGCGGACCGGCGCCGCTGCCGCGCCGCAAGCCCCCGACCCTCGTTCCCGTACCCGATCCGCCGGATCCGCCACCGCCTCCCGCGGGCGGCGCCCCGCAGCCGCCCGGTCCGGCCGACGGTCTGCCCCGCCGGGTGAGACAGGCCAGCCTCGCCCGCGGGCTCCGACGTGAAGCGGAACCCGAGACGACCCGGCTCGGTCTCCGGCCGGACACCGAGCGGGACCCGGAGGAGGTCCGCGGCCGCATGTCAGCGATGCAGCGCGGCTGGCAGCGCGGCCGCCGCGAGAACCACCCCGGCGACATGCGCGACCGGATCGACACAGGCAACGACACAGGCAACGACACACGCAACGACACACGCAACGACGGAACCGCAAGAACAACCAGAACCACAATCAGAACCACAACGGAGGGGGACGGTCGATGACCGCACCGTACGCCGCAGCATCCAACGCCGCCGACGCCGATGTGCCCGCCCGCAGCACAGCGCGGGGCTCCGGCGAACTCGGCTGGCTCCTCGACGAACTGGTCGACCGCGTCGACAGCATCCACAAGGCCCTGGTGCTCTCCCGCGACGGCCTCGCCACCGGTGCGTCCCGCGATCTCACCCGTGAGGACGGCGAGCACCTCGCCGCCGTCGCCTCCGGGTTCCACAGCCTCGCCAAGGGCGTGGGCCGGCACTTCGACGCCGGACAGGTCCGCCAGACCGTCGTCGAACTGGACGAAGCGTTCCTCTTCGTCACGGCCGCCGGCGACGGCAGCTGCCTGGCGGTGCTCGCCGACGCCGACTCCGACGTCGGCCTCGTCGCCTACGAGATGGCGCTGATGGTCAGGCGAGTCGGAGCACACCTCGGCACCGCGCCACGGACCGGCCTGGCCGCCGACGGCTGAGCGGGGGCGTGGACGGCATGAGCGACCCGGCCCAGCACGGTCAGCCGACTCCGCCCGGCCCCGCGTCCTATCCGAGACCGCCGTCGCCGCCGCACCAGTGGTTCGACGCCGACGCGGGGCCGGTGGTGCGCCCGTATGCGATGACGCGCGGGCGAACCAGCAGCACCGCCACCCACCGGCTCGACCTGATCGCCCTGGTCTTGCCGGACGCCGCGGCCGACGATCCCGGCCGCGACCAGACGCTCTCGCCCGAGCATGTGGAGATCGTCGAACGCTGCGGTGAGATCCCGCAGTCGATCGCCGAGCTCGCCGCAGGTCTCGACCTCCCCGTCGGAGTGGTCCGCGTCCTCGTCGGAGACCTCGTCGTGGACCGGATCGTCCAGGTAACCCGTCCCATCCCCCCGGCCGAGCTGCCGGATGTGAGCATTCTCCGCGAGGTGATCAATGGTCTTCGGGCGCTCTAGCCGCCGGACGGCCCCGCCGGCCGAGCCGGTCACGCTGAAGCTGCTGGTGGCAGGCGGTTTCGGAGTGGGCAAGACGACGCTGGTCGGCGCGGTCAGCGAGATCAGACCGCTGCGTACCGAGGAGTCGCTGACCGAGGCGGGCCGCCCGGTCGACGACACCGAGGGCGTCGAGTCCAAGGCGACCACCACTGTCGCCATGGACTTCGGACGGATCACGCTCCGCGACGACCTGGCGCTGTACCTCTTCGGCACGCCGGGCCAGGACCGCTTCTGGTTCCTGTGGGACGAGCTGGCCCAGGGCGCCCTGGGGGCGGTCGTCCTGGCCGACACCCGGCGGCTGGACGACTCGTTCGCGGCCATCGACTACTTCGAGCGCCGGGGCCTTCCCTTCACCGTGGCCGTCAACTGCTTCGAGGGGGCGGCCCGCTTTCCGGCCGGGACGGTGCACGCCGCGCTTGATCTCGACGCCGATGTTCCCCTGCTGATGTGCGATGCGCGCGAGCGTGAATCCGTCAAGGACGTGCTGGTCGCCGTGGTGGAGCATGCGCTGACGCATGTCGACCGGGACCGCCGGCCGGCGGCGACCTGACCCCGTGCCGCCTGTGCCGGGGGACACGGCCCGTACCCCCGCCGACAGGGGTACGAGCCGTGAGCTCGCTCATGCCCCGGCGTCGGCGCCGCCCTCCTGAGGGACCTCCTCCCAGCCGAAGCTCCGCTCGACCGCCTTGCGCCAGTTGGCGTACTCGCGCTCCCGCACCCCCGCCTCCATGCGCGGCGTCCACTCCGCGTCCGGCTGCCACTGCGTCTTCAGCTCGTCGAGTCCCGACCAGACGCCGGTGGCGAGCCCCGCCGCATAGGCGGCCCCCAGACAGGTCGTCTCGGAGACCCTGGGCCGGATCACCGGCACGCCCAGCACATCGGCCTGATGCTGCATGAGCAGTTTGTTCGCCGTCATGCCGCCGTCCACTTTCAGGGTGCTGATGGGCACGCCCGAGTCCTGGTACATCGCCTCCACGACCTCGCGGGTCTGCCAGCTGGTGGCCTCCAACACGGCCCGGGCGAGATGCGCCTTGGTGACGTATCCGGTGAGCCCGGTGATGACGCCACGTGCGTCGGAGCGCCAGTACGGGGCGAACAGACCGGAGAACGCGGGCACGATGTACGCGCCGCCGTTGTCCTCCACGCCGGCCGCCAGCGACTCGATCTCGTCGGCGCTGCGGATGATGCCGAGCTGGTCACGGAACCACTGCACCAGGGCCCCGGTGATCGCGATGGAGCCCTCCAGGCAGTACACCGGCGGCGCGTCGCCGATCTTGTACCCCACCGTGGTGATCAGTCCGCTCTTGGACGGCACGGGCCTGGACCCGGTGTTGAGCAGCAGGAAGCTGCCCGTGCCGTAGGTGTTCTTGGCCGTGCCCGCGTCGTAGCAGGCTTGCCCGAAGACCGCCGCCTGCTGGTCGCCCAGGGCGGATGCGACCGGCACCCCCGCCAGCGGGCCCACGGCCGTCCCGTACACCTCGGCGGAGGACCGGATCTCCGGAAGGATCGCCTCCGGGATGTTCATGGCCTGGAGGATCTCCGGGTCCCACTGCAAAGTGGAGAGGTTCATCAGCATCGTGCGCGAGGCGTTGGTGACGTCGGTGACATGCACGCCGCCCTCCACGCCGCCGGTGAGGTTCCAGATCAGCCAGGAGTCCATGGTGCCGAAGGCGATCTCACCGCGTTCGGCCCGGCCGCGCAGCCCCGGCACGCTGTCCAGCAGCCAGGCGACCTTGGGTCCGGAGAAGTAGCTGGCCAGCGGCAGCCCCGTCGCATCGCGGAAGCGGTCCTGGCCGACCTCGCCGCCCAGCCGACGGCATATCGCCGCGGTGCGGGTGTCCTGCCAGACGATGGCGTTGTGCACCGGCGCGCCCGTGGCCCGGTCCCACAGGAGCGTCGTCTCACGCTGGTTGGTGATGCCCAGCGCGCTCAGCGCCCCCGCCTGCAACCCCGCCCGGGCGAGCGCCCCGGCGACCACGGCCTGCACCGTGGTCCATATCTCGGTGGCGTCGTGCTCCACCCACCCCGGTTTGGGGAAGATCTGCCGGTGCTCGCGCTGGTCGACGGCGACGATCGCGCCGTCCTGGCTGAAGATGATGCACCGGCTGGAAGTGGTGCCCTGGTCGATGGCCGCGACGAATCGGTCCGTCCGCACCGTGCTGTCCGTCGACATCTGTGTCGTCCGCTCCCCTCAGAAGGCTGCGTTGAAGATGAGCCCGGCCAGGAGTCCGCCGACGGCAGGGCCAGCGACGGGAATCCATGCGTAGCTCCAGTCGGACGTCCCTTTGCGGGGGATCGGCAGGAGTGCGTGCGCGATCCGCGGCCCGAGGTCGCGCGCCGGGTTGATGGCATAGCCGGTCGGCCCGCCGAGCGACAGGCCGATGCCCACCACCAGCAGAGCCACCAGCAGGATCGAGATGCCCGAGCCGTAGATCCCGGCCTGCTGGCCGGGGATCTGGCCGACGCCGATGCCCGCGTTCCTGCCGAAGGCGAGGATCGGCAGCACGAGCGCGACCGTGGCGATGACCTCGGTCAGCACATTGGCGGCGGGGCTGCGGACCTCCGGACCCGTTGCGAAGATCCCCAGCGTCGGCTGTGCATGTTCCTCGTCGGCATTGGCCCGGAACTGTGCGAAGTACACCAGATAGGCCAGTACGGCGCCGAGGACCGCACCCGTCAGCTGTGCGGCGACATAGAGCGGTACCTTGCCCCACTCCCCGGTGTCCACGGCGAGGCCGAGCGTCACCGCCGGATTGAGGTGCCCTCCCGAAAGAGGCGCGGCCGTGTACGCGCCCGCCATCACCCCCAGACCCCAGCCGAAGGCGATGGCGACCCAGCCGGCCGCCCTGGCCTTGGAGCGGTGGAGGGTGACGGCGGCGCAGACGCCCGCGCCGAACAGGATCAGCAGACCGGTGCCGATGACCTCGCCGACGAAGATGTCCCCGTTGCTCATGGCGGCTCCTAGGCTCTCGCCCGAGGCTCGGCCCGGGCCGTCGTCCGTGCAGGAGATGCTTGCTCATGGCGCTTCGGTGTTACCGACGAACAGGCAGTGTTCACCGGTGGCCGTGGGGCGTCAAGGACGCCTGCGACAAACGCAGTTCAGGCGGCGGCCGGGTTGTACCGGCGGTAAGCCTGAGATCCGCCGGGAGAGCGCCGGGCGAGCGCCCGGAGAGCGTGTCAGCGGAGTGCCACGACGGCCGAGCCATGCCCGAAGAGCCCCTGGTTCGCGGTGATCCCCACACGCGCCCCGGCCACCTGCCGCCGTCCCGCCGCGCGGCGCAGCTGCCAGGTCAGCTCACAGACCTGGGCGATGGCCTGCGCGGGCACCGCCTCGCCGAACGAGGCGAGGCCGCCGCTCGGGTTGACGGGCAGGCGTCCGCCGAGCGCGGTCACGCCCTCGCGCACCAGCGAGGCGCCTTCGCCCTCCTCGCACAGGCCGATGTCCTCGTACCACTGGAGTTCAAGCGCGGTGGAGAGGTCGTACACCTCGGCGAGAGACAGGTCCTCGGGGCCGATGCCCGCCTCCTCGTAGGCGGCGCGGGCGATCGAGGCCCGGAACGAATCGACGGCGGGCGGCGTCTCTGCCGCTACGGCCGGGCGGTCGACGGCCGGGCGGTCGACGGCCGGGACGTCGGCAGCCGAGGCGGTGGCGATGTCCGAGTCGGTGGCGACGCCCGAGGCGCTGGCGACGCCCGAGTCGGTGGCGATGTCCGGCAGGTCGAGCACCGTCTTCGGATAGACCGGGGTGACCGTGGACACCGCCCGGATGCGCACCGGGTCCGCGGCCCCGTGCCGACGGGCGAAGTCCATGCCGGACAGCACCAGCGCCGCCCCTCCGTCGGAGGTGGCGCAGATGTCGAGCAGCCGCAGCGGATCGGCGACGACCGCGGAGGCGGCCACCTCCTCGGCGGAGACGGCCCTGCGGTAGCGGGCGTTGGGGTTGTGCGCCCCGGCGGCCGCGTTCTTGACCTTCACGCGCGCGTAGTCGTCCGGGCTGTCGCCGTAGCACGCCATGCGGCGGCGCGCATACAGCCCGAAGTAGGCCGGGTTGGTCGCACCGAGGACCCGGAAGCGCAGCCAGTCGGGATCGTCGGGCCGTTCGCCGCCGGCCGGCGCGAAGAAGCCCTTGGGGGCGGCGTCGGCGCCCACCACCAGCACCACGTCGGCCAGCCCGGCCAGGATCTGGGCGCGTGCCGCGGCGATCGCCTGGGCGCCGGAGGCGCAGGCCGCGTATACGCTCGCCACGCGCGCGCCCTGCCAGCCCAGCGCCTGGGCGAACGTCGCTCCCGCCACGTACCCCGGGTAGCCGCACCGCACCGTGTCCGCGCCGACGACCGACCGCACCTGCCGCCACTCCAGCCCGGCGTCCGCGAGAGCGTCCCGGGCCGCGGCGACTCCGTACCGGACGAAGCTGCGCCCCCACTTGCCCCAGGGGTGCATCCCCACCCCCAGGACGGCGATGTCCCCGCTCATGACCCGGCCTCCGGGGCGGGTACTCCGCCGTACAGGGGACGCCAGTGCCACGTCGTCCACACCGTGTCTTTGTCCTCGTAGAGGACGCCGGGGACGACCTCGACCTCCATCCCCACCTCCAGGGCTTCGACCCCGACGCCCGGGGCGGCCTGCCCGAGGACCACCATCCGCTCCGCCGCGAGCTCGACGGCGACGATCGTGTACGGCTCCCACTCGGCGGCCGGGTCCGAGAGGTACGGCGCGGGGGGCCGGTAGCGGCTGTCCGTGTACGACCACACCCGCCCCCGCTTCGACAGCGGGACCCGCACCAGTCCGCCCCCCGCACAGGCGGGATTGCGACAGAAGGACTCCTCCGGGGGGAAGAACACCGCCGCGCAGGCGGTGCAGCGCGTGCCGAGCAGCCGGAAGTCCGGATCCGCCCCCTCCGGGCACGCCTGCGAGAACCAACCGTCGACGACGGGCGTGCGCCTCACGGGCCCTCCCCGGACAGCCGTAACTGACGAAGTGTCAGAAGTGTGCCATGCGCGCATGCTCCACGACGAGACCGCGGAGCGACCTCCATGCGACCGGGAAGTCGAAATACGTGTCCGGGAACGGCTCCTGCCGATAGGTGAAGTGCCACCACTCCTCGGGGAGGTTGACGAAACCCTCCCTTTCCAGAACGGCCTTCAGCAGTGTTCGACGGGCACGCTGCCCGCCCGTGATCCTCGGATCGGCGGTGTGCGAGAGCGTGTCGAAGCAGTCGAATCCCGTGCCCATGTCGACGGAGTTGTCAGGGAAGCGTTCGGACCGCGGCGCGTAGCAGGGGACGAGCGGCTCTCCCGGCACATACGGGCGCGTAGGCAGCGCGGGCAGCTCGACGAGTGTCGCATCCACGGTGCTGCCCCTGCTGTGCCCCGACTTCGCGGCGATGTAGCCGTCCGCGAACAGGCGCGACTTGTCGACACGCGGATAGAACTCCGCCTTCATGCCCTCGTCGTCGAGGTCTTCGGCCCATCTCACGAAATGGTCGACGGCCCGCTGCGGCCGGTAGCAGTCGTACACCTTGAGCGAGAGCCCCCGGCGCAGCAGAGCCCGCTGCGCCCTGGCCAGTGCCTGTGCGGCGGGCCGGGTGAGGATGCACACGGGCTGCCGGTAACCGTCCACCCGCACGCCCGTGAAGTTGTGCACGGTCGTGTACCGCATCTCCTGGATGATCGTCGGGGCCACCGTGCGCAGTGCCACGAACTGCTCGGGGGCGCGGGGCTCATGACGAGCCGAACGCTCCGCTCGGACCTGGGGTCCCGGAACGGCCGGCACAGGCGGGGCCGCGGCCACGGTCGCCAGCAGCGCGGCCGACACCACGGCGGCCGCGACCGCGGTGCGCCGGTGTGACGGCGCACCCCGGAACCGAAGGGACCGAAGCAGGCGAGGGAGGCGAGGGAAGGCGGTGGAGCGAGGGAAGCCGGGGCCGGAGCGTCGTGTCATGTGCACCCTCTACCCATCGACCGCGCCGCCCGCCCCCGGCTCGTCGAGTCCCCGCACCCGCACCGGCCGGCGGGGCTCCGCCCGTCCGCCCGAAGTGACGCGGTCGACGACGACCCGTCCGTCCACCCGGCGGGACGCATAACGCTCCGCGACGGCGCGGACCCACCCGTCGCCGGTGTCGGGCACCACCACACCACCCCCCGTGCGCCCCGCCGCCGGGGCCCACACCTCCAGCTCCAGCCGCTCCTCGCCCCCGTCACCCACCCCGTAGACCGGGATCACCGCCCCCGCCCGCGCCAGCACCGGAATCCGGGAGAGCGGCGCCGGAACGAGCACCTGCCCGGGACCCTCGTAGGCCCGCCCGGTCGCCGTGTCGTACCAGCGCCCCCGCGGCAGCCGCACCGCCCGCCGGTCCGCACCGGGCTCCAGCACCGGAGCCACCAGCAGTGCCTCCCCGAGCAGAAAAGCGTCCTCACAGTCCCGCAGCACCCGGTCCTCCGGACTGTCCCACCACACCGGCCGCGCATACGGCGCCCCCGTCATCCGCGCCAGATGCGCCAGTGTGACGAAGTACGGACGCAGCCGCTCCCGCTCGGCCAGGGCAGCCCGCGCATGCTCAAGGACCTCGTCGCCGAACTCCCACGGCTCCCTGCGGCCCGCGTCTATCGCCGCATGGGTGCGGAACAGCGGCAGATACGCCCCCAGCTGGAACCAGCGCAGATACAGTTCGGGCGACGGCCGCCCGTCAAAACCACCCACGTCAGGCCCCGAGTACGGCACCCCGCACAGCCCGAGCCCCAGCGCCAGCGACAGCGACGCGCGCAGCCCCGGCCAGCCCGTGGCCACATCGCCCGACCAGGTGCCCCCGTACCGCTGCAGCCCCGCCCAGCCGGACCGCGAGAACAGAAACGGCCGCTCGTTCGGGCGCAGTCGGCGCAGCGCCTCGTATCCGGCACGTGCCATCGCCAGGCCGTACACATTGTGGGCCTCCCGATGGTCGCCGCCGCGCCCCTCCAGCACATGCCGCGCCGACCGCGGCAGCGTCATGTCCCCGAACGGCGTGAAAGACACCGGCTCGTTCATGTCGTGCCACACACCGCTGAACCCCTGCGCCAGCCGCTCCTCGTACAGCCCGCCCCACCACCTGCGCGCGCCGGGATCGGTGAAATCCGGATAGACGCAGTCGCCCGGCCACACCACGCCGCGCACCTCGCGCCCGCGCCCGTCCCGTACGAACGCGTTGGCCGCCACCCCGCTGTCGTACACGGCATTGCCCGGCTCCGCCTTGACCGCCGGGTCCACGATCGACACCAGCTTCACTCCGGCCTCCCCGAGCTCCTTCGCCAGCCCCGGGAGGCCGGGAAACCGCTCCCGGTCCACGGTGAAGACGCGATGGCCGTCATAGTGGTCGATGTCCAGATGGACCGCAGACAGCGGCAGGCCCCGCTCCCGGTAGCCCGCGACGATCCGCCGCACCTCCCGCTCGCTGCCGAAGCCCCACCGCGCGTGCTGCGGCCCCAGCGCCCAGGACGGCGGCACGGCCGGCCTGCCCGTGAGCTGCGTCCAGCCGGCCAGCACGCGCGCGGGGGTGCCCACGATCACCCAGCAGCGCAGCGGACCGCCGTCCATCCGCACCTCCGCCGAACCCGGCCGGTCATGCCCGGACCCCGCGCCCTCCTCGCCCTCGCGGAGCGTGACCCGCCCCTCCCAGGAGTTGTCGTGGAACGCCAGATGCGTGCCCGCGTCGGCCACGGTGAACTGCACCGGCATGGTGAGGTACAGCGGATCGTCCGCCGGCCGGAAGGCCTTCTTCGGGTCGGTGTTCCACAGGCGGTACACGCCGTCGCGCAGCCGCGGCCCCGACGCCCGCCCGCCGAGCCCGAAGAACCGCGCGTCCGCAGGCGTCTCGCTCCGCTGCAGCCAGCGCGCCGGACCGCCCCGCACAGGCTCCCACCAGCGTGGCGGCAGATCGCGGCGCAGCACGATCCCGCCGGGTGTGAGGACCTCCACCGCGCCGTGCCGGAAGACCCGGACCGTGAACCGCTCCGAGACCAGCCGCCAGCCGTCGTCCGTGTCCGGTTCCAGCTCCACCCGGGGGTCGGGGGCCGGAGGGACGCCGTCCAGCGCGTACGACGGCTCAGGGGCCGCGCCGTCCCACCCCCAGAAGACCATGCCGCCCTCCGCCACCTGGATGCGCAGCTCCGAACGGGCGAACCGGATGACGCCGCCTCCGGGGAGCGGCTCCGCCCCCTGCACCGCCCCGGGCACGCGTGCCCGCTCCGGGCCGCGGGCCGGCAGCCCCTCCGCGTCCGTTCTGCGCTGCCGCCACGCCGAACGCGCCGCACGCAGCCCCCGCACCGTCCCCATGGCCCTCACCGAACGCACCAGATCACGACCGTCCACGCCGCCCACCACCGTCCACTGCCGTCCACCCAGCTCACCCTGCCATCAGGCCGAGTCCACGCGGGGATTGTTCAACTCCCGTTCACCCGTGGCGAGACCACTTCTTCCCCGGGCGGCCCCCTCCGAGCCCCCTCCGGGACTTCGCCGGGGACCGGCCGGCACCCCGCCCGGGCCCCCGCCCTGCCCCTGTCCGGAACCGGGCCTCACCCCACCCGGGAAGCCCTGGTGCGAAGGACGATCACATGGCATCGTCCTGTCAGCCGCGCCCGCGCACACCCCGCACGTGCGCGAGCCGGACGCACACACCGCGTACAGCCAGCAAGCCATCCGGGAGCCGCCCCATGACCTCAGCGACACCAGCGACCTCAGACGCGAATCCTGCCCCTCTGTGGCAGCCGGGCGCCGAGCGGATCGCCTCCGCCCGGATCTCCCGGTTCCAGGCCTGGGCCGCCGAGCGCCACGGCGCGCCGGCCGAGGGCGGCTACCCCGCGCTGCACCGCTGGTCCGTCGAGGACCTCGAATCCTTCTGGCGCGCGGTCGCCGACTGGTTCGAGGTGCGGTTCTCCAGCCCGTACGAGACCGTCCTCGCCGACCGCGAGATGCCCGGGGCCCGCTGGTTCCCCGGGGCTGCCCTGAACTACGCCGAGCACGCCCTGCGCACCGCCGAGGAACCGGCGCGCGCCCAGGAGCCGGCCCTGCTGCACGTGGACGAGACACACCAGCCGGCCCCGGTGAGCTGGGCCGAGCTGCGCCGTCAGGTCGGCGCGCTCGCCGCACGGCTGCGCGCCCTCGGAGTACGCCCCGGGGACCGGGTCAGCGGCTACCTTCCGAACATCCCGCAGGCGGTCACCGCGCTGCTCGCCACCGCCGCCGTCGGCGCCGTATGGACCTCCTGCGCGCCGGACTTCGGCGCCCGCAGCGTCCTCGACCGCTTCCAGCAGGTCGAACCCGTCGTGCTGTTCACCGTCGACGGCTACCGCTACGGCGGCAAGGAACACGACCGCACCGGGACCGTCGCAGAACTCCGCCGCGAACTGCCCTCCCTGCGCGCAGTGATCCATGTCCCGCTGCTGGGCGCCGCGGCCCCCGAGGGCGCCCTGGAATGGTCCGACGTCACCGCGGGGGACGCCGAACCGGTCTTCGAGCAGGTCCCCTTCGACCACCCGCTGTGGGTGCTGTACTCATCCGGCACCACCGGCCTGCCCAAGGCCATCGTCCAGTCCCAGGGCGGCATCCTGCTCGAGCACTTCAAGCAGCTCGGGCTCCACAACGACCTCGGCCCCGGGGACCGGCTCTTCTGGTACACCTCCACCGGCTGGATGATGTGGAACTTCCTCGTCTCCGGCCTGCTGACCGGCACCACGGTGGTCCTCTACGACGGCAGCCCCGGCCACCCCGACACCGGTGCGCAGTGGCGCGTCGCCGCGGACACGAAGGCCACCGTCTTCGGCACCTCCGCCGCCTATGTCATGGCCTGCCGCAAAGCGGACGTCCACCCGGCGGCCGACTACGACCTGTCGCGGGTGACCTGCGTCGCCACCACCGGCTCGCCGCTGCCGCCCGATGGATTCCGCTGGCTGCACGACGAGTTCGCGGACGCCGGCCAGGACCTCTGGATCGCCTCGGTCAGCGGCGGCACCGACGTCTGCAGCTGCTTCGCCGGCGCGGTGCCCACCCTGCCCGTGCACATCGGCGAGCTCCAGGCCGCGTGCCTCGGCACCGATCTGCAGTCCTGGGACCCCCAGGGCAAGCCGCTGATCGGCGAGGTCGGCGAACTCGTCGTCGCCAACCCCATGCCCTCCATGCCGATCCGCTTCTGGAACGACCCGGACGGCAGCCGCTACCGCGACAGCTACTTCGAGATGTTCCCCGGCGTCTGGCGGCACGGCGACTGGATCACCGTCACCGAACGCGGCTCCGTCGTCATCCACGGCCGCTCCGACTCCACCTTGAACCGGCAGGGCGTCCGCATGGGCAGCGCCGACATCTACGAAGCGGTGGAACGCCTCCCGGAGATCAAGGAGTCGCTCGTCATCGGCCTGGAGGAGGCGGACGGCGGGTACTGGATGCCGCTCTTCGTCCACCTCGCACCCGGCGCGACGCTCGACGACGCGCTGCGCGCACGGATCAAGCAGACCATCCGCGAGCAGCTCTCACCGCGCCATGTGCCGGACGACGTCATCGAGGCGCCCGGCATTCCGCACACGCTCACCGGCAAGCGCATCGAGGTCCCGGTCAAGCGTCTGCTGCAGGGGACGCCCGTCGACAAGGCCGTCAACCCCGGCTCCGTCGACAACCTCGAACTGCTGCGGTTCTACGAGGACCTGGCCCGCACCCGCCGAAGCCAGAACCGCGGATAGGCTCTCAACGCCCTGCCGCCCGCCGCCGCGCAAGGCGCCTGCCCAGGAGTCCGCGGACTGGCCGACCCCGCGTTGTCAGTGCCGGCCGCTACGGTGAGTCACACCAGATCGACCAGGAGCAGCGGGGGAGACCACCATGGCGCACACCAGGAACACCGGCCCGGCGAAGAGGGCGGAAGCATCCGGGCCCAGGGCGGAAAGGAGGCGCGGCCTGCGCCGTGAAGTCCCCGGCCTCGTCGCCGTCCTGGCCGACGAGCAGGACTTCAGCGCGATGCGCCAGTACCGCACCTTCGCCTTCGACGACCATACCGACTACCTCAAAGCAGCCGACGACCTTCTGCGCAGCCTCGCCCGGCGACAACGGCACACCGCCGTAGCCCTGTTCGACCCGGAGGACTTCGCCGACTACTGCGACGCAACCGGCCTCGACCCCGACTCACCCGTCAGCCGCAGTCGCTTCACGGCCGACGTCGCAGGCCACACCGTCTCCATCCGCTACACCGGAGAGCCGCTCACCGCACTGCTGCCCGTACTGATCGACACAGCGGTGCGCCAGGCCACGCAGGAGTACGCGACCGAACTGCTCGCCGGCCTCGGCGCGTGCGCCGACTGCGGCCAGGACATCGGCCGAGCCGCCCTCCAGCGCGCCTCCCACACCCTCATGCGCCTGCTCGACAGGGCCGACGCAGGCAGCCACCACCTCGTATGCAGCGTTTCCGCACCGGACGAACAGCTCCTCGCCGTCCTCCACGCCGACTCGTCCGCCGCCTCCCCGGCCGCTCCCGCACCCGACGGCGAACGGGCGGCGGCCGCAGTCGACCCGGCGGAGGCCGCCGAGTTCGCCGCCGTCCTCGCCGTCGGCATCGCCCTGGAAACCACCGGCGGAATCGTCCTGCGCACCAGCAACGCCGACACCCCCGACCGGCTCCACGGCTGGCGGCTCCGCCAGGGCACGCTGATCCCCCTGACCGCGGGCGAGGTCTTCAGCGCCTACTGCACCGACGCGGCCACCGGCGAACCGCTCTCCCCGGAGCCGGGAGTCGAATACTGCCCCGGCTTCCCGGTCACCTCACCGGATGACCCCGATCCCCACAGGTGAAGCCCGAAGGGGCTCCCCGCGCAGGGCGGGAAGCCCCTTCCGAACTCCTGGCTCCGCGGCGTCGTCAGAGCCCGTGCTGTTCGGCTACTCGCCGGACAGCACGGCCTGGGCCGCCGCACGGGCGCCCTCCGCCGTGTCCGCGGCCCGCGCGGCCGCGGCAGCGCGCTCGCACTGAGCGAGCGTGTACTTGGCGAGCGTCGCCCGCACATAGGGAATCGACGCGGCGCCCATCGACAGCGACGTCACACCGAGCCCCGTCAGCACACACGCCAGCAGCGGATCGGAGGCCGCCTCACCGCACACACCACAGCTCTTGCCCTCGGCCTTGGCGGCCTCGGCAGACAGCGCCACGAGATCCAGGAGCGCCGGCTGCCACGGATCCTGCAGCCGCGACACCGCACCCACCTGACGGTCGGCGGCGAACGTGTACTGCGCGAGGTCGTTCGTCCCCAGCGACAGGAACTCCACCTCCTGCAGAATGGCGCGCGCCCGCAGTGCGGCGGACGGAATCTCCACCATCGCCCCGAACTTCGCGTCCAGGCCCGCGGCCCGGCACGCGTCCGCGAACGCCTTGGCATCCGTACGGTCCGCGACCATCGGCGCCATGACCTCGAGGTACACGGGCAGTCCCTCGGCGGCCTTGGCCAGCGCCGTCAGCTGGGTCCGCAGCACCTCGGGGTGGTCCAGCAGCGTGCGCAGCCCGCGCACGCCCAGCGCCGGGTTCGGTTCGTCCGCCGGCGTCAGGAAGTCCAGCGGCTTGTCCGCGCCCGCGTCCAGCACCCGCACGACCACCCGGCCCTCGGGGAACGCCTCCAGCACCTTCCGGTAGGCGTCGACCTGCTTCTCCTCGGACGGCGCCTGCTTGCTGTCGTCAAGGAACAGGAACTCCGTGCGGAACAGGCCCACGCCTTCCGCGCCGGCCTCCACCGCGGCCGCCACATCGCCGGGACCGCCCACATTGGCCAGCAGCGGCACCTTGTGCCCGTCCGACGTCGCGCCAGGGCCGGTGGCGGCGGCCAGCGCCGCCTTCCGCTCCTCCGCGGCCTTCGCCAGCTCCGCCCGCTTCTCGGCGCTCGGGTCCACATGGACGTCGCCGGTGCTGCCGTCCACCGCGACCACGGTGCCCTCGCTCAGTTCACCGGCGCCCGGAAGCGCGACCACGGCGGGGACGCCCAGCGCACGCGCCAGGATCGCGCTGTGGCTGGTCGGCCCGCCCTCCTCGGTGACAAAGCCCAGCACCAGCGCCGGGTCCAGCAGGGCGGTGTCCGCCGGAGCGAGGTCCCGTGCGATCAGCACATACGGCTCGTCGCTGTCCGGTACCCCGGGCATCGGCACGCCCAGCAGCCGAGCCACGATCCGGTTCCGCACATCGTCGAGGTCGGCCACGCGCCCGGCCATGTACTCGCCCGCGCCCGCCAGCATCTCGCGGTAGGTGGCGAACGCGTCGTACACGCCCCGCTCGGCTGTGCTGCCGACCGCGATGCGCCTTTCCACATCGGCCAGGAGCTCCGGGTCCTGCGCCATCATGGCCTGTGCCTCGAGCACCGCCTGTGCCTCGCCGCCGGCGAGATTGCCCCGGGCGATCAAATCGGCGGCAACGGCCTCGACGGCCTTGCGGGCGCGCCCCTGTTCGCGCTCCGCGTCCTCCGCCGGAATCTGCTTCGCCGGCGGCTCCAGCACCGCCGTGCCCATGTGCCGCACCTCGCCGATCGCCACACCGTGGCTCACGCCGACGCCTCGCAGCGTTGTCTCCATTTCACCGTCTCCGATTGAGGGGCGGCCCCGGGCCGCCGCGATGGATGTCCCGCTCGCCGCACTCTCGCGGCAGCGACGTCAGCTCCAGCCGAAGAGCTCGTCGCCCGCCTTCACATCGCCGTCCTCACGGAGACCGGAGAGGGAGTCGGCCGTGGCCTCAAGAGCCACGACGGGGCAGATGGCCGACTTGCCGGCGGCCTCGACTGCCGCCGGGTCCCAGCGCACGACGGCCTGTCCGCGCTGCACGGTGTCGCCCTTGCTGACGAGCAGCTCGAAGCCCTCGCCGTTCAGCTGGACGGTGTCGATGCCCAGGTGCGTCAGCACACCGTGCCCCTGGCCGTCGACCACTACATACGCATGCGGATGCAGGGAGACGACGATGCCGTCCACCGGGGCGACGGCCTCCGAGGGCTCGCGCACCGGGTCGATTGCGGTGCCGGGGCCGACCATCGCACCGGAGAAGACGGGATCAGGCACAGCCGCGAGTCCGATGGCACGTCCGGCGATCGGGGACGTCACTGTGGTCATGGGGCCTCCCAGGGGCGGAGAATCGTACGGTGTCGTCACGCCTGTCCTGCGACGACACACTGTTCAGAAGGGTAGGTCATAGGAAGTCCCAGTTCCGCGCAGTTGGTACTGGTTGGCGGCTCTTGGGACGCACCGGAAACGATTTGCCTCGTGTCTCGGCGGCATGTACTGTCGTACCCCTGCCTGACCCCAACGCGACATTGAGTCGAAGGTCGGCGGCAACTATCGAGTGCAGATCCTACTCCTGGATTCCATTTCCGCATGCCTGCGGGTTGATGGTCAGAGAGGCCGGAAAAGCCTGATAGAGTACGGAAACACCGAAGGGAAGCGCCCGGAGGAAAGCCTGGACCGGTTGGTCGGGGTGAGTACGAAGGAAGCGTCCGTTCCTTGAGAACTCAACAGCGTGCCAAAAGTCAACGCCAGATATGTTGATACCC
>NZ_JARWBG010000007.1:0-188424 GCF_029846775.1 Streptomyces chengmaiensis | reverse complement strand
ATGTGGTTCTTGTCGTACGCCGAGGTGTCCTCGTCGACCTCGACGATGACGACCTTGGGGTCGTCGAGGTGGGCCTCGACCCAGTCGGCGTCTACCAGGACGTCGCTGCGGCTCATGCTGTTTCTCCTCCGGGGCAGTGTGCGGCGGGGCGTGCAAGTGAGAGGGGTGCGCTCGCTCGGGATCGAGGAGCGCACAGGTGCCCTGGGCAGGGCTGGGGGAATGCGGAAGCCGGTGCTTCCGCTCAGAAGGTGCAACAGAGCATCGCGGCGGCGTCCGCTTCGAGGATTCGGAGCAGGCGGGCCCGCGCGTCTGGCGCCGAGCGTGTCAGCCGAGGAAGCGGACGGACTTCACCGTGGCGAATCCGATGGCGGAGAGATCCTGGACATTCCCGCTGACCACCTTCACGTTGCCGGTGCAGTTGGGGCCGTCCCAGATCTTGAGGGCGCCGCTGACCTGGATCGAGCCGGAGAAGCGGACGTTGCGGCAGCCGGGGCCTGCCACTCCCTGGGAGGGGTCGGCGAAGTTCGCGCCCTGGAAGAGGGTGGCACTGCCCGCGGGCGAGGCCTCTGGATCGACGTCGGCACCGGCGTCGGCTCCGGACTGATCGGCATCGTCAGCGGGCTGACCGCCACCGGCCTTCTCGCCGTCCGGCGTGACGCCGAACCAGGTGCCTCCCACGCCCTGGCCGTTGGTGTCACCGGCCTTTGTGTCCTTGTTGAAGAGGTAGACGGGCCAGCCGCCGATGGTGACCTGGAGCGCGCCGTCGCGCTCGATGAAGCCGATCGCGGACTTGTCGATCCCGTCGAGGAAGACCGTGCCGCCGCGCGCGACCAGATACGGCGGCCACGTGGTGGCGCACTGCCCGCTGCAGTTCGACTTCGACGGGTCTGCGGTGTCCTCGTCGAACCGGTACAGCGTGAAGCCCGCCCCGTTGACCACGACCGGGTCCAGTTGTCCGGCGCGGCCGGCCGATAGCTGTACCCACTTGCGGGCCACCGGCTTCTTGGCCGCCGCGGGGGGCGCCGCGTCAGGCGCGAAGTCACCGGTCTGCGCAGGCGCGTTGTTCTGCCGTGCCGTGCCGTTCTGGAAGGACAGATCGCCGGCCCCGGATGCGGAGGACGATGCGGATGCGCCCGCGTCGTTGGTGTCATTTCCGTCGCAGGCGGAAAGCAACAGGACACCCACGGTCGCGAGAGAGGCGAGCGTTGTGGCTCGTGTGCGGAACATGGAGAGATACCCTCGAATGCTGCTGGTCATGCCGCTCCGGACGTTCCGAAGCGATCAGCTCCTGCTACGGGCCCGGCTCTTGCGGGGTTCTCAGCACACGACTCCGAGACACAACCGTTACCCGTCTCGCTGCCGCGGTCCTCCTGTCGAGAAGTGCGGAGAACCCGTCATTCTGTCGCCGCGTAGTCAGGGGTGTTACAGCAGTGACGCCGTCGCGAGCCCAATGCGGAAGACATCGAGGAGGCGGCGCACTGGCTGCGCTATCAGAGAGACGCTCCGGACTGCTCCCGCAGTCTGGGCCCGTCCGGGTTTCGGCGCGACCACGCGACGAGGTGAGGCAATGTGGCAGCCAGCTGCATCCCGGGAGATGGACGCGGAT
Source organism: Streptomyces chengmaiensis (assembly GCF_029846775.1). Classification (NCBI taxonomy): domain Bacteria; kingdom Bacillati; phylum Actinomycetota; class Actinomycetes; order Kitasatosporales; family Streptomycetaceae; genus Streptomyces; species Streptomyces chengmaiensis. The sequence continues at coordinate 186,818 of NZ_JARWBG010000007.1, read as the reverse complement.
CCCGGCGCCGGCTTCCAGGGAAGCGGGACGTCGCTTGCCTCAGTACGTACGCGGTCAGTGCGCTCTCTCCGGGGTCGAACACCACGTCGGTGTCCAGTGCCGACGGGGACACCTCGACAGGGCGGGAGGGCGCGCCGGAGGCGTACAGGCCCTGGTCACGTCGGCTCTACCGCCAGCTCAGTATTGCGGCCAACCTCGGACGGAAGAGAACCGCACCTCCGAAGCCCCTGACCGTGAACCCAGCCGCTGAGCAGGTCGTAGTGCAGAACGTACCGCCGGAAACCATACGGGAGATCTGCATGCCGAATCAGCTTGACGTCCTCGTGGTCGGGGCTGGCATCGCCGGCTTGGCGACCGCCATCGCGCTTGAGCGCGAGGGCATGTCCGTCGACGTCATCGAGCGGTCCCCTGAGAGCCGTACCGGTGGGGCCGGGCTCTTCCTGCCCGGGAACGGCGTCCGCGCTCTGACCGCGCTGGGGGTGGGAAAGCACCTCAGCGAATCGGGAGCGCCCGTGCCCGGCCAGCGGCTGATGGACCAGCGGGGCAGGGTGCTGGCCGATATCGACATGGCCGAACTGTGGCGGGGAACCGCCGGCTGCGTCGGCATCACCCGAGGCGACCTCCATGCCGCCCTCCAGGACATCGTGCCGGTGCCCGTCCAACACGGGGTCACCGTGGACTCGCTCAGGCATTCCGACGACGGTATGCACGACGGCGGTGTGAATGTGACGTTCACCGACGGCGGGACCGGCCGGTACGACGTGGTCGTAGGAGCGGACGGCATACGGTCGGACCTGCGGGAGTCGGTCGATCAGGCGGCTGGGACCCGCTACCTCGGGCAGGTCTGCTGGCGTTTCCTCACCGACGCCCCCGACATCGATCGGTGGACTGTGTGGCTCGGCCCGGGAACGGCCTTCCTGGCCTACCCGGTCGGCGGGGGCCGGGTGTGCTGCTACGCCGACGTGACGGCGCCCTCCTCCGAGGACCCGGCCAATGCTTCCGACCTCCTCGGGCATTTCGCCGGCTACGACCCGCGTGTACGGGACCTGCTGGCCACACCCGCCGCTCTCGACGCGTACGTCTCACCGGTGGCGGAGGTCAATTGCCAGACGTGGGCGCGCGGACGCGCCGTGCTCGTCGGGGACGCGGCCCACGCCAGTTCGCCCAACATGGCCCAGGGCGTCGCCATGGCGGTGGAGGACGCCCAGGTCCTGGCCGTGGTGCTGGCCGAGGGCGGCAACACCGAGGACCTCCTCCAGCAGTTCGTCCAGCGCAGGCTCCCCCGTACCCGCTGGGTGCAGCGGCAGACCCACCGGCGCGACCGGACCAGGTCCCTGCCCACCGCCCTGCGCAACATGGCGTTCCGCTACGGCGCCAACGCCTTGTACGAACGCGGCTACGCCCCGCTGCGCGACCTGCCCTGACGCGGACCGTACCGCCGCCCCCCACCACAGGATGCCGGTCGGGAGGCGGCGGGGGCTCCTCCGGGGGCGGTTGGTTCGCCCGCAACCCGGCCGGCGCTGGTGAGCAATACATTCATCGGGCCGACCGACACACCTGGCCGGCCGGGCCGCGTCCGGGCGAGCCTGCGGAGGCGCCCTACCGGCGTGTCAGCGACAAGGCGGGTTCGTCGTGAGGGTTTTGAGCTGGGCTCGGACGGCCTTGCTGTCGGCATGGCCGAGTCGTTCCAGAAGGGCGAGGGCCTGTGTCCATGCCGCGCGGGCCTGTTCCACGCGGCCTGACGCGAGGTGGGTGTCCCCGAGGCGGCGCAGCGTGTCGGCCTCGGCCTGGGCGACGCCGACTGTGCGGTAGAGGGCGAGGGCCTGTTCGTAACTGGCGACGGCATCGGGATGTCGTCCCAGGTGGTGCAGGGCGAGGCCGGTACTGTCCCAGATGTCCGCTGCGAGGTAGGGACGGTCGTGAAGCTCTGGTCTGGCCAGAGCTTCCTGGCAGTGGGCGAGCGCCTGTCGGTGCTGTCCGAGCAGGATGTGGCACCAGCCGACGGCGTTGAGCGCGGCAACCATGCGCGGGCCCAGGTCGTCGGCCGCCCGATGCCCAGCGAGGGACTGCTGTGCGTGGAACAGCGCTGCTTCCAGGTCACCCTGCTGTTCGGCCACCCAGCTCAGTTGCCGGTGGCTGTCGGCGCAGGCGGTGATCTCACCAGCGGAGGTGAAGAGTTCCACGGCACGCTCCATGTGGTTGCGCGCCTCCTCGACCCGGCCCAGACAGGCCGCTGCCCGTGCGAGGCTCTGGTGGATGTGCGCCTGGGCATTGGGGTCTTCCAGGCGCTTGGCCGCCTCCAGCGCCAGGTGCTGGGTTGCTTCGAGGTCGTGCCAGTGAGCCTTCCGGTCGAGGTGATGGCCGATGGCCCAGGCGAGTTGCCAGGTGTGCGTGTCACACCCATGGGCGGCCGCTGTTCTGATGGCCGCCATCAGTACGGCTTGTTCGGTGTCGAGCCAGGTTGCGGCTGGGCCGGCGCGTTCTGCGCCCGGGGGGAATTCCTCCGCCTGGACACCCTGAGAAGGCGCGGACAGCGCGATGGCATGCCGATCGGGGGAGAACGCACGCCCCGCGCGGTGCGCGCTGTGCAGATAGTGGTCCAGTACACGAAGGCGGGTGGCGTGCTGCTCGTCCGGTTCGTCGGTGCTGCGGATCAGCTCGTCGGCGTAGGCGCGCAGTAGGTCGTGGAGGGAGTACCGGCCGGGCACGGGTTCGTCCACGAGGTGGGCCTCGGTCAGTTCGGCCAGCAGTTGGTGCGTGTGCGGGGCGGTGAGGCCCGTGAGGCTCGCTGCGGCGGCGAGCGAGATGTCCGGGCCCGGGTGGAGGGCGATCAGCCGGAACAGGCGTGCGGCGGCGGGGGTGAGGGCGTGGTACGACCATGAGAAGACGGCGCGGACGTCGGCTGCCGTGTCGCGGTCGCTCAGGGTGTTCAGGCGGCTTTGGCCGTCGGACAGTTCACAGGCGAGAGTCGCAAGGGGAAAGGCCGAGCGTGTCAGCGCGCGTGCGGCCGCGATGGACAGGGCGAGTGGCAGGCGGGCGCAGTACCCGATGATCTCGTCGACGGCTGCCGGCTCGGCGGCGGTCCGGTTGGCGCTCAGTCTGCGTACGAGGAGGTCGCGCCCCTCCGTGACGGTGAGCACGTCTAGGTGGAAGGGGCGGGCCCCGTCGGTGGCGATCAGGCCGGACAGCCGGTTCCTGCTGGTGACGACCACCATGCAGCCAGGGTTCGAGGGAAGCAGCGGGCGCACTTGCTGGGCGTCGCGGGCGTTGTCCAGCAGGAGCAGCACCTGCCGCCCGGCGAGTTGCGTGCGGTAGCAGGCCGCGAGTGCTTCGGGGTCCTGCGGCAGGCTGATCGGTTCGGTCCCGAATGACTCGAGAACGGTGCGCAGTGCCCGTTCCGGGGAGACCGGGAGTCCCGCCGAGTCGAACCCCCTGAGATTGATGTACAGCTGGCCGTCAGGGAAGCGGGGGGCGACGCGGTGGGCCCAGTGGACTGCGAACGTGCTCTTGCCGACCCCGGCCATGCCGGTGATGACGGCGACGCCCACATCGGCGGGTATTCCGTTGTCGCCGTCGAGCATCATGTCGACCTGGGCGAGTTGCGCCGCGCGCCCGACAAAGGTCGGCAGATCGGCAGGGAGCTGTGCGGGCGCCGGCTGGCGGGGCGTTTGCTGCGGTGGGTCTGGGTCTGGGTGTGTGGGTGCAGAGGGGGTGGTCAGCGCGACGTCCGCCCGCAGGATGCGCTCATACATGTGCCGGAGTTCAGGTCCCGGGTCGATCCCCAGCTCGTCGGCGAGGAGCGAGCGGGCCTCGCCGTAGGCCATGAGTGCCTCGGCCTGGCGTCCTGACCGGTACAGGGCGAGCATCAGCATCTCCCGGAACCGTTCGTCCAGCGGGTGCTCGACCACCAGCGCGGCCAGTTCCCTTGCGACGGCGGCGTGCTCGCCCAGTTCGAGCCGGACCGCGCAACTCGCTTCCACGGCCGAAAGCCGCAGTCGTTCAAGCCGGTCGCGCTGTGCCTGGGCGTACTCGCCGCGGATTCCGGTCAGCGCTGTCCCCTGCCAGTGAGCGAGGGCGTTGTTCAGGCACCGGGCGGCGGTCTTGCCGTCGTTGTCGCGTTGGGCCTGGTCCGCCTCGGCGACGAGGCAGCGGAAGGCGGTCAGGTCGAGTGTGGCGGGCGAGGTGGGGATCCGGTAGCCGTCCGCATGGAACGGATCGCCGTGGGGCCGAGCAGTTGACGCAGCCGGTACACATAGCTGCGCAGCGAACTCAGCGCGGACCCTGGTGATCCGGTCCCCCAGACGGCGTCGACCAGCGTCTGGACCGAGACATGTGCGCCTTCGCCGAGCAGCAGCGTGGCGAGGACGGCTCGCTGCTTCGGTGGTCCGAGATCAATCTCGTCCGGTCCCCGCCAGCCACGGACGGGCCCCAGAACAGCGAAGCAGAGTTGCTCCCCCATTCATGTTCTCCCCTGCTCGTACCGCGTGCTGTTTCGTCCACCGGTGAGTGTTCCGGCCGTGGATGACGTCATTTCGGCCGTCGGCGCGGCTGGCTGCGACGCTACGGTCCGCCGACCGGACAGTCCATGATCGGCCGTCTGGGGAACCTGCGCGATCGTCCACGGTGTCATCAGCTGCCCCGCAGCGCTGTGACAGCCTCGGCGGTGGACCATGTGGCGCTCGCCAGGAAGCGGAAGTTGATGAGGGCAGCGAGATAGCCGTCGCCTTCCGGAAGCTGCGGGCCTGCTGTGGCATCGCGGACGACGACCACTTCGAAGCCCTGCTCGATGAGTTCGCGGAGGTGGCCCTCGACGCAGAGATTGGCTGCCATGCCGGCGAGCAGGACCTGCGAGATGCCGCGCTTGCGCAACTGGAGGGCGAGGTCGTTCGACTCGGGTCCCACGATCTTGTGAGGCGAGGCGATGACGGTCGTGCCGTCGAGAATGTACTGGTGGTACGCGGGCAGAAAGTCGGCCCCGGAGCCGGCGAAACCGTCGAGGAGGAGCGGACCCTGGCGTCTGAACATGCCGACGCTGTGCATGTACTGCTCCAGAGGGCCGCCGAACTGCCAGGCGTCGTCGGACGGGTAGTAGTAGTGAGGCGAGATCGCCACAGTGATGCCGGCGGTCTTGGCGGCGTCAAGAAGCTGTCCGACGTGGGCGACCGTGTCGTTGTCCGTGATGCTGGCGCCGAAGATCTCCCAGGTGACCCCTTGCGGACTGAGGAAGTCGATCTGCGGATCGGTGACGACCAGGGCCGTGTGAGCAAGGTCGAGCTGCAGGCCGCTGGCCGGGAGCGCGGGCGTGGAGGGTTCCGCGTAGAGGCTGGTCCGGGCGGACGTCATGGTCGGACTCCTGGTCGTGGGAGGTGGATGAAGACTTGCGAATAATAAGCGACCAGTCGTCTGTTTATGAAGACGAGGATGCCCGCCCCTGCCCGGGGTGTCGGGTGGGGCGGCGAAGAACGACATGCGGGCCGGGGCGGCCAGGGTGAGGCCGAGGAGGGTACGGCTCCAAGGCCGCCCAGCCAGGCATGAGGGCTACTCCAGCAGGGCGCTGAAGCGCCGGGCGAAGAGGTAGGCGTCACCAGGCCAACGGCCGGACAGATACCGGCCGTCCTGGACGACGAAGGCGGGGGTGTCGTCGGTCGCCGTACCGCGCCGCCGCAGCTCGATCGGTCCGCGCTCGAATTGCTCGGGGTCGTCGAGCGCGGCGGTGACCTCGTCCTGGACGTACTGCGGATACGTTCGGTAGTAGCGGCCGTGCCGCCACGCGGTGAGGTAATAGGCGCTGCGTTCCATGTACTTCGGCAGGCAGGTGGTGCGCCGCCCGGCGATGACGCTGCGGCCGGTCTCCGGGTCGATGGTGCGGGCGAGTACGAGGACGCCGTGGCAGATGGCGCCCACCGGCCGACCCGTCGCCCAGAAACGGGAGACCTTCGTCTGCAGGACAGGCGAGCCGAGGTACTGCCGCATGCCCGGGGCGTGCCCGCCGGGCAGCAGCAGCCCGTCGTACGCCTCCGGCGAGACGGCCTCCCAGGCGAGCGGATTACGGAAGGCGACGTCGCCGGTGAGCTCGCGGTAGAACTCCTTCGGCTCCGGCTCCGCACCGAGTTGCCCGAAGATCACACCGCTGAGCAGCAGCGGATCGGCCTGCGGTGGCAGCCCGCCGTGCTCGGTGGCGAACACCACGTCGTGGCCGGCGTCGCGCAGCAGCCGCCAAGGGACGGCGACCTCGGTGACATCGAAGTCCCGGTCGGGCAAGGGGAGGAGGACACGCATGACTGATGCCTATCACGGCGCTGTCGTCGACCGGTCACTCGCCCGCCAACGCAGACCCGGCCGCCGCCAGGGCCCCGGACCGCCTGGACCGTGACTTCGTCGCCCCGGCCCCCAACCGCACCTGGGCGGCCGACTTCACTCACGTCGTCGCCTGGGCGGGCGTCGTCTATGTCGCCTTCGTCGTCGTCACCTTCTCCCGCCGCATCGTCGGCTGGTCCGCGTCGATGTCGTAGGAGACCCAACTCGTCCTGGACGCACTGGACATGGGCCTGTGGCAGCGCGACCGCGAAGGCCGCCCACCCGTCCCCGGCGAGCTGGTTCACCACTCGGGTTGCCGGCCCCCGCACCTGAGTGGTCACCGCGGACGACACCACGCGCTGAGCCGGTCGCACTGGCGCCGCCGACGCCAAGCAGTCGCCCGAAGCTGACACTTCCCGCGGCGTGGTCGCACGATCGGGGGGCGGTTCCCGTGAGACCGCCCCCGCACAATCGAAGTCCCGCTACACCCCCGCCACCCGACGAGAGGCCAGGTCAGACAGCAGTACCAACTGCTTCGGTGCCGCAGATCTTCCCCGGGCCGCCGGGCGAGGTCAGAGGAAGCTCACCCCCTGGGCGAGCGGCAGGCTGTCGGAGTAGTTCACGGTGTTGGTGGCCCGGCGCATATACGCCCGCCAGGCGTCCGAGCCCGACTCGCGTCCGCCGCCGGTCTCCTTCTCCCCGCCGAAAGCCCCGCCGATCTCCGCCCCCGACGTGCCGATGTTGACATTGGCGATGCCGCAGTCGGAGCCGTCGGCGGCGAGGAAACGCTCCGCCTCGCGCTGATCGCGGGTGAAGATGCTCGACGACAGCCCCTGCGGCACGCCGTTGTGCAGCGCCAGCGCCTCGTCCAGCGTCCGGTAGGTCAGCACATACAGGATCGGGGCGAAGGTCTCCCGCCGCACGACCGCGGTCTGCGCCGGCATCCGCACCACCGCGGGGCGCACATAGGCCGCCTGCGGGGCCTCGGTCTGCAGCACCGGCTCACCGCCGGTCAGCACCTTCCCGCCGTCCGCCTGCGCCGCCGCCAGCGCCTCGTCCATCGCCTCCCGGGCAGCGCAGGAGATCAGCGGCCCGACCAGCGTCCCCTCCGCCAGCGGATCGCCGACCCGCAGCTGCCCGTACGCATGGACGACCTTCTCCAGCAGCGCCCCGGCGACGTCCTCGTGCACGATCAGCCTGCGCAGCGTCGTACAGCGCTGCCCGGCCGTGCCCGCCGCGGAGAACACGATCGCGCGGACCGCCAGATCGAGGTCGGCGGACGAGGTGACGACTGCCGCGTTGTTGCCGCCCAGCTCCAGCAGCAGCCGGCCGAAGCGGGCGGCCACCCGCGGGCCGACCTCGCGCCCCATCCGCACCGAACCCGTGGCGCTCACCAGCGCCACCCGCGCGTCGTCGACCAGCCGTTCGCCCGTCTCCCGCCCGCCGAGGACCAGCCGGTGCACCCCGGCCGGAGCGTCGGTGTCCGCCGCGGCGCGGGTGAGCAGCGCAGCGCAGGCGAGCGACGTCAGCGGGGTCTGCTCGGACGGCTTCCAGACCACGGTGTCACCACAGGCGAGGGCGATCGCCGTGTTCCAGGACCAGACGGCGACCGGGAAGTTGAACGCCGAGATCACCCCGACCACGCCCAGCGGATGCCAGCTCTCCGACAGCCGGTGGCCGGGCCGCTCGCTGGCCATGGTCCGCCCGTACAGCTGACGGGACAGACCGACCGCGAAGTCACAGATGTCGATCATCTCCTGCACTTCGCCGAGCGCCTCGGAACGGATCTTGCCCGCTTCGATCGTCACCAGCTCCGCCAGGTCCTCCCGGTGCTCGCCCAGCAGCTCACCGAGCCGTTTGACCAGCGCCCCGCGCGCCGGGGCCGGCCGCATCCGCCATACGGCGAACGCCTCGGCGGCCTCGCCGACCGCCGCCTCCACTTCCTGGGGGGAGGCGGCGGGCAGGCCGCACAGCGTGCCGCCGGTCAGCGGGGTGCGCGCGGTGAGCCCGCCGTCCCGTGCGCCGTCCCATGCGCCGGGCCGTACGCCGCAGGCCGACAGGCGCTCCTGGGCGCGGCGGCGCAGATCCTCGGTGCGGGGAAGGGACGAGCCGATGTCAGAAGTCACGATGCGTCCTTACGGTCCTCGGGGATCACGGGGAAGTCGGGGAACTCGGGAAAAGGGAGCGAGAGGCGGGCGCAGGCGTCCCGCAGCGAGGTCTCCTGCTGTGCGGCGTACAGCGCGAACGGGTCGTGCACGGGGCGTTCCAGTACGCCGGACAGCCACCGCCGGTCGTAGTGGACGCCGCTGAGGGAGGCGTCGCGCACCCCTTCGTCGGTGAGGTTGGACTGGAAGATGCCGGCCGCGGAGCGCGGCAGGAAGTCCTCGTAGACGATGGGCCGGGCCCGCAGCCAGCCGCCGTCCAGCAGCCCGGCGAGGTCGCGTGGCGGAGGGCCGCCGCCCGGCGGAGGACCGGCGGCCGGCTCATAGCGGAAGTAGGCCATGCCCTCGGCGGCCAGCCTGCGTTCGCTGTCGGGGAAGCGGGCGGCCCAGCGCTCGGCCGACTCGCCGGCCAACTCGTCGTACAGCGCCCGGCCGGCCCGGGTCAGCGCGATGCCCCGCGCCTCGACCTCGCCGAACCGCACCCGCAGCGCGCCCGTCGTCACCGTGCCGTCCGACTCCCGGAAGCGCCGCTGCTCGGCCAGCGCCCGGAACGACGTCTGACGCAGCAGCACATCCGGGCCGTCCCAGCGCGGCGGGCCCTGGATTCTGTCGATCATCGCGATGCCGCGGTCCGCCATCCGCCGGTAGAGCTCGTCGATGTCGAGGACCCGGGGCGTGAGGTGGTTGACATGGGTACGGTCCACCCCGCCGATGTCGGCCGCCACCGCTGAGACCTTCTCCAGCTCGGCGTACCAGGCCCGGTCCACCGGCTCCCGGGACAGCTCGAACGACGCTGTGGCGAGAGTCAGAAACCGTTCCGCAGAGGTCGCGTCGAGCCCCCCGTCCCGCTCGGCCCGGACCGCGAGATCGAGCAGCTCGGGAGGGAAGAGCCGACGGCGGCCGAGGAACGCCTCGAGCCGCCCCTGGAGGCCGGCGTCGAAGAAGCGCCGGTCGGCCGAGGTGAGCAGCGAAGTGAAGACCCGGAACGGACTCCGCTCCACATCGTCGGCGCCGACCGGGCGGAAGGCCGTGGAGACCACGGGCACGGAGCTGGCGGCCGCCTCGCGCAGATCGTAGAAGCCGACCGGCTCCATGCCCAGCGCGGCGAAGATCTGCGCGGCCTGGCGCATCTCCAGCCCCGTGCCCACGCGGATTGCACCATGGCGCTCGGCGGTGACCCGCTCGATGCCGCCAAGCCGCCCGGCGTCCCCGCCCCGGCGGATCACCTCGTCATTGACCTCTGCTGAGACCTCCAGAAGCGTGGTGTACGCGGGGACCTCCCGCCCGTACATGTCGGACAGGCGGCGGGCGAACGCGGCGCGCAGCCGCCATGAGGGCACCGGCACGGACACGATGGACCTCCAGTCGCGGTCAGATGACGTGGGCCTCCGGGCGTACGGCGACGCCGCCCGCTCCGCCCGCTCCGCCCGTGAAGCGGTCCGCGGACAGCGGGCCCACGTCGACGGGCGGCTCGACGCCGAGGAAGAGATCGCGGACGATCTCGCGCACGGCGGTCGCCTGTAGGAATCCATGCCCGGAAAACCCGGTGGCCCGCGGAGAACGGCTGATCCCCGCCGCCTGGCCGATCTCCTCTGCGCTCTCCCGTGTCCTGTCCCGCGTCAGGCTCATGGGGACAGGGTGGCTTCCGGCGGCTCCTCGCGTCCATGGCGCCCTCTTGGACCGCACCCGTTCGGCGGGCCGTGCGCCGGGGCGGCAGGATGGGAGCATGCCAGACGCCTTCACCACCACGACCCTGACCGTCGCCACCGGCTCGCGGGAGACGGTGACCGACCTGACCCACGCCTGCGAGGAGTTCCTCCGCGAGGTGGCCGGCGGCCGGGACGGGCTGCTCCATGTGTTCGTGCCGCATGCCACCGCGGGCATCGCTCTCATCGAGACCGGCGCGGGGAGCGACGACGACCTGCTGGCCGCGCTGCACACGCTGCTGCCCGCCGACGAGCGCTGGCAGCACCGCCACGGCAGCGCGGGCCACGGCCGGGACCACGTCCTGCCCGCGTTCGTGCCGCCGCACGCCACCCTGCCGGTCCTCGGTGGACGTCTGGAGCTGGGCACCTGGCAGTCCGTCTGCCTGGTGGACACGAATGTCGACAATCCCCACCGTGAGGTGCGGTTGAGCTTCCTGGGATAGGACGCCGACCCGGTTCGGCCGAGATCGCTCCTTTGGCGCTACTCGTCCGCACTCAGCTCCCGTATGCAGTATCCCAAGTGGCGGGCAGACGGTCAGCAGCTGACGGTGGGCCATGTCGCTGCGTATGAAAAGCCGACAGTGGGTCAGCTTGCGCAGCGGACGAAAGGAAGTCATCGATGCGCTCTGCCCGCATTCTTTTCGCCGCGACAGCCGCCGCCGCCACCCTGGCGATCACCGCACCCGGTGCGTACGCGATCACCGAAGGAGGGGACAAGGACGATTCCCCTCACAGCCAGGAGCGCGACTATGGCAAGCCGAAGGGCGGTATGCACGCCGGTTCCGGCGCGCTGGCTCGGGTCAGTGGGGATGACTGGTCCAAGGACGAGCATGGCAAGGACGAGCACGGCAAGGACGAGCACGGCAAGAAGGACTATGGCAAGCCGAAGGGCGGTATGCACGCCGGTTCCGGCGCGCTGGCTCGGGTCGGTGCGGATGACTGGTCCAAAGACGAGCATGGCAAGGACGAGCACGGCAAGGACGAGCACGGCAAGAAGGACTATGGCAAGCCGAAGGGCGGTATGCACACCGGCTCCGGCGCCCTGTCCCTCGTCAACGCCGACGACTGGAGCAAGGACAAGGGGAAGGAAGGGGACGGCTACAAGCACGACAAGCCCAAGGGCGGCATGCACACGGGCGGGGGCGGCCTCGCGAACAGCACCACGAATGTGACCGGTGCCGTGGTGGTCGCGGGCGGTCTGGCCGCGTTCGTCCTCTACCGTCGCAGGAAGGCCGCCGGCACGGCGTCGTGATTGCGCAACCGGACGCAGAGGCTGCTTCCCAGTAGGCGGTCTCTGCGTCCGGTGTCTCTCTCCCACCTCCCGATTGCCGCCCGAACTCGAAAGGTGCCTTGGTGACGACCCGACCAGACCCCGCTGGTGAGGAAGAGCCCCGGCGTATCAAGCGCTGGGCTGTCCCCGCTGTGCTCTGGACGCTGGTACTGGCTGTGCTTCTGCTCGTCTTCGGTCCGGGCATGCTTGCGCAGGACGCGACCGCGCCGGCCAAGCCCGGGGCTCCTTCCGCGGCAGGGCACGCTCGGGCGGCCGCACCGGAGCCCGCCCCGTCGTCCTCCCCGGACGCATCGCACCAGGCGTCGCCGAGCGCAGCTCCATCGTCCAGCCCGGCGATGCCGAGGTCGGCTCCTACGCGATTGAAGATTCCCAAGATCGGAGTGGACGCGCCGTTCACCGGCTTGAAGATCGGCCCTTCCGGCGCCCTGGACCCGCCCCCCGCAGACGACACGAACCTCGTCGGCTGGCATGCCTCTGGCATCTCACCCGGTGAGCGGGGGACCGCACTCATCGCGGGCCACCTCGACACCGCCACCTCCCCGGCTGTCTTTGCCAGGCTCCGCGAACTCACGCGCGGAGACCGTTTCGAGGTCAGGCGCGCTGACGGCACCACAGCCGCCTTCCTCGTCGACGCCGTGGAAAGCTTCCAGAAGGATGACTTTCCTGACAAGCGCGTGTACGGCGACACCCCCGACGCCCTGGTGCGACTCATCACATGCGCAGGCGCGTATGACCGCAAAGCGAAGGACTACACGGAGAACCTCGTCGTCTTCGCCCACCTCGTTCCCGCTGCCCGATAGGCATCGCATCGGCATGCCGACGCCGAGCCCATCGCGCCCGCCGCGCCCGCCGAGCCGACGCGGACAACCCCGGCCTGCGCGCCGCCGCCCGAAGAGTGCGTGCCGGAGCCCGCAGGAGAAGCAGAACTCCGCTTGAACCTCTGCTGGGCCGCGCTGCTCACGCGCTGGCAGAACACCCGGCATACAGCCGTCGGCGGGGGCACGGTGACCTGCGCCCGTATCGCCGCACGCACTTGCCCGGGGCGCACGGCGGGTCCGGGGGAGGCGGGCGGCGGGCGCGCCATACCCCCTCCCCGTACGATGGGACGCGTCCGGCCCGCAACACGGGGCGACGGAGAACGGAGACCGAAGTGGCACGGCGTCAGAAGACCGCGACCTGGCTGAGCCGGTGTGTGCTCGCCGTCGCGCTGCTCTTCGGCATCGTGCTGATGCACGCCCTCGCTCACCCCGGCGAACACACGGCCCCGAGCCCGGCCGGCGGGCACGCGTCGACAGCGTCCCACGCCCCCGCCGCGTCGACGGTGCAGGTGGCCGTCGCCGAGAGCCACCATGCGACCCACCCCACACCCGCACACGGCGTGGGAGCCGCAGCCGTGTGCCTCGCCGTGCTGGGCGTGGGCGTCGGGGTCCTGCTTCTGGCCCGCGGCGCCCTCAGGCGGATGCCCGTCGGCGATGTGCTGCCGGCGATCGGACGACTGGCTCACGCGCTCCGTGCGATCCCGCCGCCCGGCCCGCCCGGGTCCCTCCTGACACGTCTGTCGTTGGCGCGCATATAGGCAGACCGGCCGCTCCTCGCCGTGAGCGGTACCGGCCCCTTCTGCATGCAACGATCACGTCAAGAGGTTCTTCGTCATGTTCCGACCCCGACTCCCTCGCCGTACCGTCCTCGGCGCCGGGCTTGCCGCCGCCGGCACCGGTCTGCTCGCCGCCTGCTCGGGCGGCGGCGCCGGACACTCCTCCCACAAAGACAGCACGGCGCCGGCCGCCGACTACATCACCCCCGACAGCAAGGAGATCGGCGCGACCGAAGCACTGCGCAGGCCCGGGTCCGAGCGCAAGGTGAAGCTCACGGCCGCCGAGACCCCGCTCGACCTCGGCGGCGGGCGTACGGTCCGCTCCTGGGCGTACGGAGGCGAACTTCCCGGCAGGGAGGTGCGGGTCACCGCCGGCGACACCCTCGCGCTCACCCTCGCCAACAACCTTCCCGTGGCCACCACGGTCCACTGGCACGGGCTCGCGCTGCGCAACGACATGGACGGCGTGCCCGGGCTCACACAGCGCGACATCAGGGCGGGCGGCTCCTTCGACTACCGGTTCGCCGTCTCCCACCCCGGCACCTACTGGTTCCACCCGCACTCCGGCACCCAACTGGACCGCGGCCTGTACGCCCCGCTCATCGTCGAGGACCCCAAGGAGCCCCTGACGTACGACAGGGAATGGGTGATCGTCCTCGACGACTGGCTCGACGGCGTCGACGGCTCCACCCCCGAGGCAGTGCTCGCCGAACTCCGCAAGGGCATGGGAGGCATGGACCACGGCGACATGGACATGGGCGAATCCGGGAGCATGGAGGGCCACGACATGTCGAACATGTCCATGAGCGCGGCCACGTCCCCGGCGCCCGCGCCTTCCGGACCGTCCAGGATGCTCATGGGCGCGACCAGCGACCTGCTGGGCGGTGACGCCGGAGACGTCGCGTACCCGTACTACCTGATCAACGGCCGTACGCCCGAGAACCCCCAGACCTTCACCGCGAAGCCCGGTGACCGGATCCGGCTGCGGATCATCAACGCCGGCGGCGACACCGCGTTCCGTGTCGCCCTCGGCGGCCACAGGCTGACCGTCACCCACACCGACGGCTTCCCCGTCGAGCACACGCGGGCGGATGCACTGCTGCTCGGCATGGGCGAGCGCTTCGACGCCCTGGTCACCGTCGGAAACGGAACCTTCCCGCTGACCGCGCTGGCCGAGGGCAAGAACCGCACCGCCCTCGCCGTTCTGCGTACCGGCGGCGGTGCCGCGCCGAGCGCCGCCGTACGCCCCAAGGAACTGTCCGGCAAGGTCGTCCAGGCCGGTCAGCTGAAGGCCGCGGAATCGGTGCGGCTCGCATCGCGCAAGCCGGACACCACGATCGAGCTCAAGCTGACCGGCTCGATGATGAACTACGACTGGGCCGTCAACGGCAAGGCGTACGACCCCGCCCAGCGCTACCCGGTCCGCTCGGGCGAGAGGGTCCGCCTGTCCTTTGTGAACACCACGACCATGTGGCACCCCATGCATCTGCACGGCCACACCTTCGCACTCGCCGGCAGCGGCGCCCGCAAGGACACCTCGATCGTGCTGCCGGGCAAGCGGCTCGACGTCGACTTCGACGCCGACAACCCCGGGCTGTGGATGATCCACTGCCACAACGTCTACCACGCCGAGTCCGGGATGATGACCGTTCTCGGCTACCGGAAGTAGGCGGAGGGGCGGATCGAGGGGCGGTTCGGTTCGCGGCTTCCCGTCGCGCACCTCCTGGTCGCGGATTCCGCCCTCCGGCGCAGGACGGGGACCGTGCCTTACGCGACGGTCAGCGTGCCCGTCATGCGCGGGTGGATCGAGCAGAAGAAGGGGTATGTGCCGGGCGTGTCGGGGGCGGTGAACGTGGCCGAGCGCCCACCGGCGATCTCTCCGGTGTCGAATGACTCGCCGTCGGTGGCCGTCACCGTGTGCGAGGCCGAGTCCTGGTTCACCACTGTGACGGTGGCGCCGGGGCTGACCGTCAGAGTCGGAGGCGTGAACGCGAAGTCGCGGATGGTGATCTGCTCCTCCGCGTCGGCGGTGGCGGTGGCGGTCGCCGGTGGAGTGCTGGTCGCGGCAGTGGTTGCGGCGGTTGTCTCGGCAGTGGGGTCGCTCTCCTCACCCCCGCCGCCGTCTCCGCAGCCCGTGACGAGCAGGACGAGAAACAGACAGCCGATCGCGGCGGCGCCTGCACGGTGTGAGCGGCGGAGTGCGGGCATGGAGTGCTCCCGGGGTGGTCAGGCGGACTGCCGGACAAGGGCGCCGACCGCCGTCGGTCGGCCTGCCGATGCCCGGAGCCAGCCTCTCCGGGACGGAGTGGGCAGGCGTCGTCCGCTACGCCGATCGCCAGCGACACTCACCCGAACGTGCTGGAAGAGACTCGCGAACTCCTGCCGTCACGCCCGCTCGCGCCGGGAAGCGGACACGGCGACCGCCCCTGTGTCGTGCCCCCTGCGTCGTGCACCCCCGTGTATACGGTCCCCGCTGCACACGGTACGTACGGTCCCCGCCCGCGTGGGGCGATCAGCCCGAACAACGCGGGCGGGGAGCGTCATCTGCGGCCCCCTGCCGAGCCGCGGGGCCGCAGTCTCTCCCGTCGGGTCGGACGGGCGGTTCAGACGGTCACCGGCTCCGGGCGGGCCTGGGGCGTGTCGAGGCGTCCCGACCGGTGCAGCCCGTACAGGGCGGCGGTGCAGGCCAGGCCGAGCGCGGTGAGCGCCAGCCAGGGCAGAGCGGACATCCCGGCCCCACGGGCCGCGTCGAGCGCCACCCCGGTCAGCAGGTTTCCGAGCGTGATCCCGATGCCGCAGACGGTGTTGTAGAGGCCGTAGTGCGTCGCGACGAGGCGGTTGCCGGAAAGTCGGACGATGGTGTCCATCTCGAAGGGGTAGGCGGCCATCGTGCCGAGTGCCAGGAGCAGCGCGGACAGCGCCGATGGCACCGCGGCGAGCAGCCACAGCCCTGCACCCCCGGCCGGTACGGGAACGGCCGTGGCGGCGAGCAGGGGAACGAACGCCACCCCCATCGCGAGCAGACCCCAGGTGAGAGCCCGGCCCGGTTCCATCCGGGCCTTGCACCAGCCGGTCACCCTCGTCTGGAAGAGGATGGTGCTCAGCCCGGAGACGGCGAACAGGACGGCCACGGCCGCCGTGCCGAACGTTCCCTCCCCTCCGAGCCGCCGCACCTCCAGAGGCAGCGCCAGATAGACCTGGAAGGACAGGACGTACGAGCCGATCATGGCCATGGAGAAGAGGAGGAACGGACGGTTGGCGAGGATGCTCCGCCACTGGGCCAGCACACCCTCGCCGGTCTGTCCCTTCGCTTCCGCGGCCCGGCGCGCGGGCAGGGCGCGGATCTGGACGATGCTCAGGACGGCGAAGATTCCCGCCGCGGCGAGGCATGTGATGCGGAAGTCGACGCCGGTCAGCACCATGCCGACCAGCGGCCCGAGCAGGATGCCCGCCTGGTAGAAGACGTTGAACAGGGCGAACGCCTCCACCCGGCGTTCGCCGGCGTCGACGGCGAGGTACGCGCGGCTGGCCGGGTTGAACAGCGCGCCGGCCAGACCCGTCGCCGCGGAGGCGGCGATCAGCGCCGGGACGGAGTCCACCAGGCCCAGGGTGGCGAAACCGAGGGTGCGCAGGACGAGCCCGGCGATGATCATCGGCTTGTAGCCGAGCCGGTCGGCGAGGGTGCCGCCGACGAGGAACATGCCCTGCTGGCTGAAGTTCCGCGCGCCGAGGATGAGGCCGACCAGCCAGCCGGCGAGCCCGAGGGGCCCGGCGAGGTAGGTCGCGAGATAGGGCATCAGCATGTAGAAGCCGAGGTTGATGGTGAACTGATTGACCATCAGCAACTGCACGCTGCGGGGGTACGAGCGGAACTGGGACACGGTGCTCTTCATCGGGCCCGCTCCTCGGCGGCGTCCCGGGCCTCGGCGTCCCCGGACTCGGCGTCCCGGGCGTCGGCGTCCCCGGACTCGGCGTACCGGGCCTCGGCGTCCCGGGCCTCGGCGCCCCCGGGCCCGGCGTCGTGGGTCGTTGCGTCCTCGTCGTCGAGCCTGAGGGGGTCGACCACGGTGGTGCAACGGGTCCAGCGGGTGACCTCCTTTTCGTCCAGGCGGCCGATTAGGTCCGGTTCGGCGGCGGGAGGGCCTGTGAGCAGGCCGTGGGCGGCGCAGTAGTCGTCGTCGTACACGGTGCCGAGGTAGCGCTGCGGTCCGTCCGGGAAGATCGCGGCGATCCGGGTCCCCTTGGGGAGCGAGCGGGCGAGCCAGCCGGCTACCAGGGCGACGGCGCCGACGCTCCAGCCGCCGGTGGCGTAATGGGAGGCGGCGAGCCGGCGGCAGGTCCACACCGCCTCGCCCGGCGCCACCCAGTGCACCTCGCTGAACTGGTCGTACGCGACGTTGCGGGGGTAGATGCTCGATCCGAGCCCGCGCATGAGCCGGGGCCTGGCGGGCTGGCCGAAGATGGTCGAGCCGATCGTGTCGACCCCGACGAGGGCCAGGTCCGGGTAGAGCTGGCGGAGCACGCGGGAAACCCCGGCCGAGTGCCCGCCGGTCCCGACGCTGCACACCAGGACGTCGATGTGCCCGAGCTCGGTGGCGAGTTCGAGGGCGAGCGGCGTGTACGCCGTGGTGTTGTCCGGGTTGCTGTACTGGTCCGGGCACCAGGAGTCGGGGTGCTGCTGGAGGAGTTGGGCGACGCGGTCCCGGCGGGCCTGCTGCCAGCCGCCGGTGGGGTGCGGCTCGGCGACCACCTTGACCTGGGCTCCGTACGCGGTCAGCAGCCGCGTCATGGACAGCTCCAGACCCGGGTCGGTGACGAGGGTGACGGGGTGGCCGTAGACCATGCCGGCCAGGGCGAGCCCGAGTCCGAGCGTGCCGCTGGTGGACTCGATGATGCGGGCGCCCGGGCGCAGGCAGCCGCGGGCACGGGCCCGTTCGACCATGTGGAGACCGGGACGGTCCTTGATCCCGCCGGGGTTGAAGCCCTCCAGCTTGGCCCAGAAGCCGCGGCCCGCCGGGGCGAGCGGCTCCGTCACATGCAGCAGAGGGGTGTTGCCCACCAGCCCGGACAGGGCGGAACGGGTGGGAGGGGTGACGTCGGTTGTCGAAGAGTGCATGGTTTCGCTCTCGGGTCGATGGTGCGCATCAGGGACTGTTCGTCCGCGAGCCGGGTGAGGACGGCCGCGGCAGGGAACGGCCTAGATGCGCCACCGGCACACGCGTATCTGCGTCGCTCGGCCGGAGCAGGCTCTGGGCGCCGTGTTGCCGGTCGATGCCATGGACCGCGTGTGCGGAGCCGACGCCGTGGAAGCCATGGGCAGTGCTGCGCAGAGGACTTGCGGGTCGACGGCAGGTGCGGGCTGTGCCCGCGTCGCGAGGCCGGTGGGCGCGCAGCCGACGCCGTCGTCATGGTGGTGGCCCGAGTCCAGGGCGGACGCGGCGGCAGCGGGGGTTCC
This sequence comes from Streptomyces chengmaiensis, assembly GCF_029846775.1. NCBI lineage: Bacteria > Bacillati > Actinomycetota > Actinomycetes > Kitasatosporales > Streptomycetaceae > Streptomyces > Streptomyces chengmaiensis. The sequence continues at coordinate 168,313 of NZ_JARWBG010000007.1, read as the reverse complement.
AGCGGTCGGGTGCGGCGCGCTCTCGCCCAGATGCGCGAAGCAGAAAACGGCCGACAGGAGGAGGGCGCCGACAACGACGGCAGTTAACCGCGCTGCCCCATGGATGCGTTCGACGCAGGGGTGTGCGAAGGGATGGTGTGACACGGTCTCTCCGCGCGGACACGCCGCGCCGGCCCCGCGGCGGCAGGGCGGACGGACTTCCGCGAAAACTCAGGGGGTGGTGGGAGACGGGGCGCCGCTCACGCCTCGGCCGTGCGGATGCGCATCGGCCGCGGGGCGAGCGCGGGAGAATCTAGACCTGCAGGATGGCGGCAGTTCTCGGCGGCACCGGGGCGAGGGCGTGGGCTCGCGGCGTTGGGGCGGGCGCGGGCCGACCGGGACGGTCTGCCTGGGGCCTGTCGCACCACTGCGGCGTGAGCGGTCCGTTCTGCGCCTGCGTGCCCACCGGTGACCCGGAGTGGCACTCGTGCGAGGGGTGCGGCGGTTCGGGGTCGCCGGGGGCATCCATGACGTCGGCAGGCGCGATGATCGGTGCGCTGGAGGTGAGTTCGGCGGCGCCGTCCTCGGTTCCTCCGTGGCCGGCCAGAAGGCCGAACAGGAGGAGCACGGTCAGGCCGACGAGGCGCCGCATGGCCGCCGTGGGGCGGGAATGCGGAACGCGAGGGCGAGACCGGTTAGTCGTCACGCCGTGATCGTAACCCCCGTCTTCGAGCGCACCCGGAATTGCGTGGAAGCATGGCGTGAATCAATCGTATGAGTGCTCGACCGGTTGTCGGATTTCAACGGTTCTATCAAGGTGCTTACTAAGGACACCAGGAACAAATCGAGCACCCATCAGTGCTGAATCAGCCAGTTACCCTGGCCCATGACGGTGACGGGCAGCGTCTGAGGGAGAATGTCCGGCGATGACCGTCACCGCTTCCACCGCCTCGGCCGTTCCGGATCCCGAGCCGGCGGGATTTGGCCCCTTCGCCCACCTCACCGTGCGGAACACCCCGCTCTATCGCGGGGCGATGCGGGTTTTCCTGGTGGCCAAAGAGCGGTTCGCGGTTCATCTGCGCCCCGAGGACGTGCACGCCGCGCTGCCGGCGGACATCCGCCCCGCCGAGTTGGAGACCGTCGTCGGCGCGCTGGACAGGCTCGTCGGCTGGGGCAATCTGCGGGCTGACCCGGACACCGCCCGAGTGACCGCGGTCGAGGACTTCTACCGGAAGCGGTTCATCTACCAGCTGACGCGGGAGGGGGAGGCCGCCGAGGAGGCCCTCTCCGCCTACGACGAAGCGCTCGGCCGTCGCGGCGCGCTGCAGGCCGTCGCGCTGCACGACATCGTCACCCAGTTGCGCGCCCTGCTCGTCCTGGCCGCCGAGGACGAGCCCGACCCGGCCAAGGCACACCTGGCACTCGACGCGCTGGCCAGCCGCTTCGCGGCGCTCGCCGACAACGCACGGGCCTTCATGGGCTCGCTCCAGCGGACCATCGACCTGCACGACGTCGAGGAGCGGGTCTTCCTCGCGTACAAGGACCGGCTCATTCAGTACCTGGAGCGCTTCATCCAGGACCTCATCACGCTGGGCGGGCGCATCACCCGGCTGATACTGGAGCTGGAGGAGGACGGCGGCGCCGAGCCCCTGCTGAGGGCCGCCGCCGGCCGGGAGGCCGCCGACGCCGCGCCTGAGGAGGCCGAACGCGCCGAGGACGAGGCGTTCGAGCGGTGGGCCGCGCGCTGGGCGGGGCTCGGCGCGTGGTTCATCAGCAGGGACGGGCGAGAGTCGCAGGCCCGGCTGCTGCGAGGCCGGGCTCTCGGTGCGATTCCGCAGCTCCTGTCCGTCGTACGGGCGCTGAACGAGCGCCGGTCGGGGCGCTCGGACCGGTCCGCGGACTTCCGGACCCTGGCCCGCTGGTTCGCCGAGGCGCCCGACGACGACACCCGGCACCGGCTGTGGCGGGCCGCCTTCGGTCTCTATCCGGCGCGGCACCTCACCGTCGACGCGGACACCCTCACCGCCCGTGCGGCGCGGCCCGTACCGGCTGCCACCCCCTGGGCCGAGGCGGAGCCGCTGCGGATCAGCCCCCAGCTGCGCCGCACCGGGAGTTATGAGCGGCGCGGCAAGCCCCGCAAGGTCGAGGACCGGGAGGAGAGGCGGCGCGCTCTCGCCCAGACGGCCGCCAAGCAGGCCGCGGAGACCGCGGCCGCCCGGGCCCGGCTCGTCACCGACGGCGTCACCCGCCTGTCGGGCCTCGGCGAGCTCGACCCGGCCTCCTTCGGGCTGTTCCTCCAACTGCTCGGAGACGCGCTGGCCACCTGGCGGCCCGGGACGAGGCAGACCGTGGCCACCAGCAACGACGGCTCCATGGAGATCAGGCTCACCGCTCTCACCGACGGCACTGCCGCCGAGATCCGCACGCCCGGCGGAGTCTTCAGCGGCCCGGACCACCTCGTCGAGATCGTCGACCTGACGGACGGAGACGACCTGACGGACGGAGACGACCTGACGGACGGAGACGACCTGACGGACGGAGACGACCTGGTGGACGGAGACGAGCCGATGGACGGAGACCCCGACCGATGACCGCACCGCTCGCCGAGGTACTGGAGGGCCAGCACGCTGCCGACCTGCGCAAGGCAGCACGCGCCCTGCTGAAACACCCCCTCCTTCTCGCCCGCGGCCGGCACGCCGACGAGTTCCGTCTCGTCCGCCGGCACGCGCCCGAACTGAGGGAGTGGTTCGATCGCAACACGGGCTGGTCCCTCCAGGTGGACGCCGAGACGGCGCGGCTGCGCAAGACCCCCGGCGTCCTCACCGACCCCACGCACCCGGCCCGGGAGGCGAGCCGGGGCGCCGCCCCCTTCACCCGCCGCCGCTATGTGCTGTTCTGCCTCGCACTCGCCGTCCTCGAACGGGGCGAGGCCCAGATCGCCCTCGGACGCCTCGCCGACCAGATCGTCCTCGACGCGGCCGATCCCCGACTCGCCGCCGCGGGAGTCGAGTTCGTTCTGGAACGCCGCGACGAGCGCCTCGACCTCGCCGCCGTCGTACGGCTCCTGCTCGACCTCGGCGTGCTGCGTCGGGTCGCGGGCGAGGAGGAGGCGTACGTCAGCGGGGTCGGCGACGTCCTGTACGACGTGGAACGCCGGGTCCTGGCCGGTCTCCTCGCCACCCGGCGGGGCCCCTCCACCGTGCGGGCGGACACCATCGAGGACCGGCTCGCCGAACTCGTCGCGGAAACCGCACTGGACAGCGACGAACTGCGCTTCCGCGCCATGCGCCGCTCACTCACCCGCAGGCTCCTCGACGACCCGGTGCTCTACTACGACGACCTGACCGACGCCGAGCTCGGCTACCTCACCCGACAGCGCGGCTTCCTCACCGTCCGGATCACCGAGCTGACCGGACTCGTCGCCGAGGTGCGGGCCGAGGGGATCGCCATGGTCGACCCCGACGACGACCTGACCGACCTCCGCATGCCCGAACAGGGCACCCACGGCCACATCACCCTGCTGCTCGCCGAGCATCTCGCCGGCGCCGACGGGCCGGTCACCCTCGACGCACTGGCCCTCCGCGTCCGCGAACTCGCGGCCGAGCACGGCGGCTTCTGGTCGAAGTCCGCCCGGGAGCCGGGCATGGAGTCCGAACTCGTCGGTCAGGCCGTCGCCCGGCTTGCCGCGCTGGGCCTGGTCTCCCGCACCCCGCATGCGGCGGTGGCCCGCCCCGCCCTCGCCCGGTACGCGGTCGGGGCGACCGTCGTCCGCGAGCCCCGCTCCGCCTCCGTGCCCCCGCAGCGAAAGGCCGCTCTGTGACCCGCCTCCCCACGCCGCGGCGTTCCCGCTGGCAGCCTCTGCGCGTCGGGCTCGTCGACCTGTTCCACTATGACGTGGAGGAGTTCCACTTCCGGGACGGGCGGCTGTTGCTACGCGGCAACAACGGCACCGGAAAGTCCAAGGTGCTCGCCCTGAGCCTGCCGTTCCTGCTCGACGGCGACCTCAGTCCGCGCCGCGTCGAACCCGACGGCGACCCCGGCAAGAGGATGGAGTGGAACCTGCTCCTGGGCGGCGAGCACCCGCACTCGGAACGGCTCGGCTATACGTGGATCGAGTTCGGCAGGCTCGACGACACGACCGGCGAGCAGCACTTCCGTACGCTGCTGTGCGGGCTCAAGGCCGTCAGCGGGAGGGGTGTCGCCCGCCACTGGCACGCCGTCACCCGCCAACGTGTCGACCATGGCTCCGCCGATCGCACGGAGGACACCTTCCGGCTGCTCGACGCCACCGGCACGGCCCTGTCCCGGGACCGGCTCGCCGAGGCGGTCGCCGGGTACGGCATGGTGTACGACCAGGCCAAGGCATACCGCCGAGCCGTTGACGAAGCGCTCTTCGGCCTTGGAGAACAGCGGTACGCCGCCATGGTCGACCTGCTCATCCAGTTGCGCCAGCCCCAGCTCTCCAAACGGCCCAACGAAGCCGCGCTCTCCCGCGCCCTCACCGAGGCCCTGCCGCCCATGGACCAGGCCGTCATCGCCGACGTGGCCGAGGCGTTCCGCTCCCTCGACGAGGAGAAGGACGAGCTGGCCGCCGCCTCAGCCGCCGAACGGGCCGCCTCTGCCTTCCTGGAGCACTACCGGCGCTACGCCCGCATCGCCACCCGCCGCCGGGCACGGCTTCCGCGTGCCGAACACTCCCGCTACGAGCGCGTCCAACGGGATCTGGCCGAGGCGCAGGAACGGCGCAGGCGCGCCGAGGAGAAACGGGCGGCGGCCGGGGAGGAGGTCACCTCCCTGGCGGAGACCGCGGAACGCCTGCAGGCCCAGGAGAAGGCCCTGCGTGAGGCGCCCGAGATGCGCGACGCGCGGGAACTTGAACACGCCGCCCGGGCCGTGACGCGAACGGCGCAGGCGGCGGACCGGGCGCGGGAAGACCGGGAGCAGGCGAGGGCCCTTCACACCAAGGCGCTCGGGCGGCTCGGCGCAGCCGAGAACCGGCTCCGTGCCACGCGGCTCGGCGTCCGGGAAGCCTTCGCCCAGGCAAGGCAGCACGCCGCCGCCGCGCACATCGCCCTGCCCCTGGACGACCGGCTGCCGGAGCCCGAACTGCGGCGCGCCGCCGAGGACGCCGCCGACCGCGCCCAGCGCTCCCTCACCCACGTCGAGGGCCTCCTCGAAGCAGCCGACCGGGCCGCCGCCGTGCACCGCCGGGCGTCAGGCCGTCTCGACGAGGCGGAGACCGACCTCGCCCTGGCCGCCGAAGCGCACGGCGCGGCGGAGGAGGGCAGCGCGCGGGCCGGACGGGCCCTCCTGGACGACGTACGCGACCGCGCCCGCGCCTGGACGGAGCTGGCCTTCCCCGACGAGACCGGCCTCCTCGACGAACTCCAGGAATGGACCCGCCACCTCGACGGCCCCTACCCGGCACGCGCCCACGCAGCCAGGGCGCACACCGTCCGCTCGGCGGACCTCGCCGACCAGGCGGCCGAAACCGCGCGCCGGGCCGCGGAGCTGGCCCAGCGCACCGACGAGGCGAGGCGGGAGCTGGCCGCCCTGGAAGCCGGCGGCCAACGCGAGCCCCGGCCCCCGGCCACCCGCACCCCCGGCCTTCGCGAGCAGCTGCCGGGCGGACCGCTCTGGAGCCTGGTCGACTTCCGTGACGACCTGCCCGAACCCGAACGCGCGGGGCTCGAAGCGGCGCTCGAAGCCTCCGGCCTCCTCGACGCCTGGGTGCTCCCCGACGGCTCCGCCCTCGCCGTCAACGGGCACGACGTGCTGCTCTCCCCTTCGAACGGACCCGTGAGCGGGCCCTCGCTCGCCGATGTGCTGCGTCCGGCCACGGGCCACGGGGACGGGAGGACCGAGAGCCCGGACGAAGCGAGGGTGATCGGTCTGCTCGCCGCCATCGGCCTGGACGGCGGGGGAGGCGCCGGGACATGGGTGGCGGCGGACGGGCGCTTCCGTGTCGGCGCTCTCACCGGCACGTGGGCCAAGCCCGCCGCCGTGCACATCGGCGAAGGCGCCCGCGAGGCGGCGCGGAGGGCCCGCGTCGCCGCGCTCGGCATCGAACTCGCCTCCCTGCACGAGGAGTCGGCAGTCGTCGCGGAACGATCCGAGGCGATCGCGGGCCGCCGTCGCACCCTCGACGCCGAACTCGCATCCGTCCCCGACGAGTCGCCGCTCACCCGGGCACACGCGCTCGTGAGCGCCGCCGCCGACACCGTACGCAAGGCCCGCAGACGGTGCGAGGAGCGTGCCGCCGAGGTGACCGAGGCAGCCGGGCAGGCCGAGCGTGCCGCCGCCGAACTCACCGAGACCGCTGCCGATCTGGGGCTGCCCCCCGACCGGGCCGGACTCACCGCCGTACGCCACGCCCTCGGCTCCCTCGCCGCCGCGCTGGCCGCCCTGTGGCCCGCCGTGCGCGAACAAGGCGAGGCCGCACGCCGGGTGGACGACGAGCGCGCCGAGGCGACCGACGCGGAGCGGCGGGCCGTCGATCTCACCCAGCGAGCCGAGGACGCGGAGCGTGAGGCGGCAGCGGCGGACGAGCGCCACCTGACCTTGCGCTCCACCGTCGGAGTGGCAGTCGCGGAACTGCAACGGCGACTCGCCGAGACCGCCGAGGCGCAGCAGATGTGCGAGGCCGACCGGAAGTCCGCCCTGCGGCGTCACACGGAGGCGGACCGGGAGGCCGGCCGGGCCGAGGGGAGGATCGAGCAGCTGGAGAAGGACCTCACGGAAGCCGTCGGCACACGCGCGGAGGCCATCGCCGCGCTCCAGGGCTTCACGGCCACCGGCCTGGTCGCGGTCGCGCTGCCCGAACTCGCGGTCCCCGCCGCGGACGAAGGCCCCTGGGCCGCCACCCCGGCCATCGCGCTCGCCCGCGCCATCGAGACCGGGCTCTCCTCGGTCGACGACACGGATGCCGCCTGGGAGCGCGTCCAGCGTCGGCTCAGCGAGGAGCTCAAGACCCTGCAGGACACCCTCTCCCGGCACGGACACAGCGCCTCCGCCCGCATGGTCGAGGACGGCATGGTCGTCGACATCGTCTACCAGGGCCGCGAGCGGGCCGTACCCGAACTCGCCGAGGCGCTCGCCACGGAGGTCGGCGAGCTCACCCGCATCCTGTCCGCACACGAACGGGAGATCCTCGAAACCCACCTGATCACAGAGGTCGCCGGCACACTCCAGGAACTCATGGGCACCGCCGAACGCCGGGTGCGGGACATGAACGCCGAACTGGAGGACCGCCCCACCTCCACCGGCATGAAGCTCCGCCTGGTGTGGCGGCCCTCTCGCAAAGCCCCGCCCGGGCTCGCCCAGGCCCGAGAGCGGCTGCGCCAGTCAGCCGACGCCTGGACCGCCGAGGACCGCACGGCGGTCGGCGAGTTCCTCCAGGCCCAGATCGCCCGCCAGCAGTCCGACAACGGCTCGGGCAGCTGGCTCGAACACCTCACCGCCGCGCTCGACTACCGCTCCTGGCACGAGTTCGGCGTCGAACGCCACCAGCACGGGCGCTGGGTCCCGGCCACCGGCCCCGCCTCCGGCGGCGAACGCGTCCTCGCCGTCTCGGTGCCGCTGTTCGCCGCCGCCTCCTCGCACTACGCCAGCGCGGGCAGCCCGCACGCGCCCCGTCTGGTCACGCTGGATGAGGCGTTCGCGGGAGTGGACGACGACTCGCGAGCCAAGTGCCTCGGCCTGCTGAGCGCCTTCGACCTCGACGTGGTGATGACCAGCGAACGGGAATGGGCCTGCTACCCCCAGGTCCCCGGCATCGCCATCGCCCAGCTGTCCCGGACCGACGACGTGGCAGCGGTCCTCGTCACCCGCTGGGAGTGGGACGGCACGAGACGACGGCGCCGTGACGACCCCGTACGGCAACCTGCGCCGGACGCGGCGGGCCGGCCGGAACGGGAGCCACAGTGGGGCTGACGCCCGACGGGCACGCAGCACCCGCCGTAGCGCAGCCGGTCACGCGTGCCACGGTCGACGTGCCCCGGCTGCGCCGCCTCCTGGGCACGCCGGAACTCGAGTGGCTCGTCGAGCGGGTACGCGGCCGGCTTGTGGCCGGGCAACCCCTGGCCGGCGCCGTCTGCCTGGCCGCCCCCACCCCGGGCCAGCGATCCGCCGTCGAACGGCTGCTCGCCCGCCCCCCGGGTGGCGGCCGTTCCCTCACCGTACGGCTGGAGGCGGTCGACGCCGTGCTGCGCCGGTCGGGCACCAGCCCCGATGGCCTCGCCGCCGCCGTCACGGCGCTCACCGGTCCCGTCACTCCGCTCGCCCGGATCAGGGCCGAGGAGGACGCCGCCTGGGACCGGGCGCACGCACCCCTCGACGCGCTCGTACGGGACCGGCCCGAGCTCGCCGACTGGGCCGCCAGGGTGCGGGACGACGGCCTTGCCCGGCGACTGGGCCGCACCCCCGACTCCGTGCACACCCTGCTCACGGGAGTCCGCGCAGCCCTGCGCGTACTTCCGGCCGACCCCGCCGTCTCGCTTGCCGCCTTCGCCGCCCGCGTCCTCGGCTCGGCCCACGCGCTGGACGACGGCACCCCGCACGCCACCCTCACGCTGTCCGGGATCCGCGCCCTGACCGGGTTCGCCGACGGCAGCGGCGTCGAATGGCGACGGGAGGCCTGGGCATCGGCAGGCCTGCTGAAGGACGAACTGTCCTCGACGGTCCTCACCCTGAACCTGCGAGGGACCCCCGCCCTCGACTGGACGGCCGACGAGGGGGAACCGGCCGTTCTGACACTTCGCCAACTCCTCCGACGGCCGCCCTCCACCGCCTCCCCAGTGGTGCGGATCTGCGAGAACCCGGCCGTCCTCGCCGCGGCGGCGGACGCCCTAGGACCCGCCTGCCCGCCTTTGATCTGTCTCCAGGGCCAGCCCTCGGCCGCCGCACTCGCCCTGCTGCGCCACCTGCACGGCAAGGGCTCGGCCTTGCAGTACCACGGCGACTTCGACTGGGGCGGGCTTCGGATCGCCGGCGCACTGCTGCGCCGCGTCACATGGCGTCCCTGGCGGTACACCGCCGCCGACTACCGCGCGGCCCTGGCGGGAAGCGACTCGAGGCTCGAGCCCAGACCTCTCACAGGCGTCCCGACCCGGACACCGTGGGATCCCGACCTCGCCGAGGCGCTCACGGAAGCCGGCATCCGGGTCGAGGAGGAGCGAGAACTGGACCTCCTGCTGTCCGACCTGAGGGGACGCCCCTGAACCGGGTGTCCACGGCAACGGCCGGACGGGGCAGCGGCGGTCGCCGCGGCCCGCCCCCGCCGCCGACCGGCCGCGCTCCGCGTCGCCGTCGGACGCCCGGGGTGAGGCGGGCAGACGACGGCATACCCTCAGGGCTGCCCTTGCGTAGGTCGGCGGACACGAACAAGGACAATCCGGAGCGTCAGGTGCGGCCGCCGTTCCCGGCGCAGCGGGCGGGTTTACGGTGCGCTGATGCGATCTGTTCCCAGATGGGCCCTGCTTTCGTCGGGGTGCGCCCCCGTCCTGCTCATCGCAGGCTGGATCGTCGCGGCACTGCTGGAGGGGCCCGCCTACGATCCCGTGACGCAGACGATCAGCGTCCTGGCGTCCTACGGGGCTGCGGGTTTCTGGGTGATGACCGCGGCGCTGTTCGCCCTGGGCGTCTGCCATCTGCTGACCGCCTGGGGGCTGCGCGCCGCCGCGCCCGCCGGACGGGTGGCACTGGGCGGCGGTGGAGCGGCGGCGATCGCGGTGACCCTGTTCCCGGCCCCGAGCAGCGGGGGCTCGCTGAGCCATGGCGCGGTCGCGGCGGTCGGCTTCGTCCTCATGGCGGTGTGGCCGGTCCTGGCCGCGGATTGGGACGGCGCCGCCCCCTGGGGGCTGCGGCCCGTGCCCGCCCTCGCGGCCACCGCGCTGATGGTCGTCGGCGCCGGCTGGTTCCTCGTCGAGATAAACCGGCAGGGCGCCGCCGGCGTCGCCGAACGGCTCGTGACATGCGTGCAGTCCCTGTGGCCCCTGCTGGTCGTCACCTCCTGTCTGCGCAGTTCCGACGACGAAGGGCCTGCGACGTGACGGGGCCGAGAGCCGGGGCGGAGCTCCGCCCCGGTCCCCTCAGCCGCTCCTCAGAAACCGGTATGCCGCCTCGGCCGTGAACGCCTCCTGGCCGCCCGCGAACAGCAGACCCGCCGTCGCGAAAGCGGGGTCGCGGGCGGAGCCGGAGACGTACGGCACTGCGATGCACCGCATCCCCGCCGCGTGGGCGGCCGCCGCGCCCGCCGGGGCGTCCTCCAGGACCACGCAGTCGCCCGGCGCCGCGCCCAGCCGGGCCGCGGCCCGGAGGAAGACGTCCGGCGCGGGCTTGCCGTGGGCGACCTCTTCCGCGGAGACGGCGACCTGCAGATGCGCGTCCAGGCCGGTGCCCACGAGCACCGCCTCGATCGCGGCACGCGACGAGCCGGAGGCGACGGCCATCGGCACGCCCTCCGCGGACAGCCGCTCCACGAACACCCGCATCTGCGGAAAGACCTCGGTGGAGGCGGCCGCGAGCGCGAGGTAGTGCCGGTTCTTCGCCGCCAGGAGTTGCTCGACCGAGGCGTCGATGCCGCGCTCCGCCCGCAGGGCGGCGAGCGTCTCACGGGTGCCGATGCCGATGAAACGCGTGTGTTGCTCCCAGCTGAAGCCCCCCGCGCCGTGCTCGGCGAGAACCCTGCGCCCCGCCTCGTGGTAGTTCGGCTCGCTGTCCACCAGCGTGCCGTCGAGATCGAAGATCACAGCCGTGTTCATGGCGTCCAGCATGCCAAGCGGGGCGCTCAGCGGCGTTCGCCGGCCGCCTGCCCCACCGACTCCACCAGCGGCAGCAGGCGGTGCGGCACCCTCTCGCGCAGCGCCATCTCCGTACGGGTGCGCACCACGCCGGGCAACCGGATCAGCTGCTGGATCACATCCTCCAGATGGCCGTTGTCCCGTGCGGCGACCCGGGTCAGCAGATCGCCGCCACCGGTGATCGAGAAGGCCTCGATGATCTCGGGCACGGCGGCCAGCGCATCGCCGACCTCGTCCAGATGCCCCTGGGTGACCTCGATATGGACGAAAGCCAGCACGGGATGGCCCAGGGCGGCGGGGGAGAGGACCGGTCCCGTGCCCATGATCACGCCGTCCCGCTCCATCCGGTCGATCCTCGCCTGGAGGGTGCCGCGCGCGACGCCCAGGATCCGGGCGTACTCGCGCACGGAGGTGCGCGGCTGCTCGATCAGCAGCCGAAGGATGCGTGTGTCCAGTGCATCGACCGCCATGGTCCGTTGGCCTCCTTCTGGAATGCCTCACCTTCACTCCACTATGCCATTGGCTCAGTTCAAACCGCCTCGGTTGAGCCACTGACCGTGCTGGTGCTTTCCTGGGAGCAGAGATGGCGCCGCAGCGCCGGACGGCGAGGAGGCCGTGCCGGTCCCGCGGCGCCTTTGCCGTGTCCGACAGGGATGCCACAGGGACAGGGGGCGGGACGGCCACGTGATCAAGGTGATCGACGCGAAGGATGCGAAGAAGGTGCGCATGGGTGTGAAGCGGATGTTCGTCGCCCCCGACCCCGGGCGGCTGCGGCTGCGCACCTCGACGCGCGCCGTACTCGGGGTCGGCCTCGCCGTCGCCGCCGCGGAACTCGCCGGGCTCTCGCTGGTCGCCTCCATCACCGGCGGTCTGGCCGCCCTGCTCGCGCTCTTCACGGTCACCGACGCCACCGTGCGCCGCCAGGCGGTCACCACCGCCCTGCTGCCGCTGGCCGGCTTCCCCGTGCTGGCACTGGCGACCGTCCTGCACGGGCAGCCGCTGCTGCGCGCCGCCGCCTGGCTCACGGTGGTGTTCTGCGGCGTGTACGCCAGGCGCTGGGGCCCGCGCGGGCACGCGCTGGGCATCTTCGCGTTCATGATGTTCTTCGTCACCCAGTTCCTGCACGCCGTGCCTGCCCAGCTGCCCGAGCTGTACGGCGCCGGTGCGCTGGCGCTGGCGGCCGCCTCTGCCGTCCGCTTCGGGCTGTGGCCCGTCGAGCGCCGCACGCCGCCGCCCGTGGCGCCCGCGCCGCTGCCGGGGACCGGGCTGGCCCGCCCGACCACCCGGCAAGCCTTCCAGTCCACCGCCGCCTGCGGATTCGCCATCGCCGTCGGACAGCTCATCTCCGACGATCGCTGGTACTGGGCCGTCGGCACCGCATGGTGGATCTTCGTCAACACCGCCTCGCGCGGCGAGACGCTCGTCCGCGGCTTCCGCCGGGTCCTCGGCACCGTCGTCGGCATCGCGGCCGGACTGCTGATCGCCATCCCTCTCGGGGGCGCGCCCGCGCCGACCGCCGCGCTCGTCGCGGTCTGCGTGTTCGGCATCTTCTACACCGCCGCGCCGTCGTACAGCTGGATGATGTTCTTCGTCACGGTGATGGCGGGCCTGCTGTACGGGCTGCTGGGCGTCCTGCACCCCGGGCTGCTTCTGCTGCGCTTCGAGGAGACCGCCGTCGGCGCGCTCGGAGCGGCCCTCGGCGTCGCGCTGGTGCTGCCCGTCACCACCCATGCCGCGACGAACGCCTGGATCGGGCGGGCCCTGAGCTGCGTCCACGGCTGCACCGCGGCGGCCGCCCGCCGACTGGCCGGGGACGAGCAGGCCGACCCCGCGCCGTTGGCCGCCGAACTGGAGCTGCTGCTCGGCCGGGTACGGCTGGCGCTCGCGCCGCTCGTCCACCCGCTCAGCCCGCTGCGCGCCCGCAAGGCACGTGCCCGCCAGGTGATCGCGCTGCTCGACGACTGCGCCCGCGAGGTCCGCGGGCTGGTCCAGGTGGCCGGCGACCCCGACGCCTCCCACGACGCCCGGCTGGCCGCCGCCTGCCACCGCGTCGAGGAGGCGGTCCACGCCCTCGTGCCCTCCGGCGCGCGCTCCGCCGCCGCGCGTGCGGCCGGGGCGCCGGCGCTGCTGCCGCACCACCCCGGCGCCGAGGCGGCCCTGAGCCATCTGAACGAACTGGAGAAGGCGCTCACCGAGCTGTCCGCCCCGCTGCGCACCGCGCCGCGCGCTCCGCTCGCGCCCGCCGCCTGAGTAGCTGACAGGCCCTCAGCACCGGCAGCCGGCGGTCGCCGCCATGGGCCCCGGCCGAGACCGGATGCCGCCGGTCGGCTGCCTGTGCCCGGCCCTTCCGCTCGCACGCGACGCCACCGGGAGGCCGGAACGCGGCGCACGCGTCGGCGCGTCGTTCCCCTGCGGCAGCCGGATCGGCCGACCGTCGGCTCTCGGCTGCCCGCTGTCGGCTGTCGACTCTCGGCCCTCGGCCCTCGGCCCTCGGTCCTCGGTCCTCGGCAGGCTGTGTCCATCGGACGGCCGGCTGCCCCGGCCTCCCGGACGGGCGTGGGCCTGCCGCCGCGCCTGCGGGCGTCGACACTCCCGACGATCGCGAGCCTGAACCTTAAGGGTTGCTCAATAAGCACTTCCGAACGCTCTCCGGCCAGTCGTGCGCAAGTACCGTCCCAGCCATTCGCCCGTGAGCTGAGTCACGGAAATCCCACGACACCGAGGAGCGCTTCATGGGACGACAGCGCCGCAGACATGGCTTCGGCCTCGCCTTGGGCCTGTGCATCACGCTGCTGACCGCCGCCTGCAGCCAGCCCGCAGAGTCCGGCAGGAGCAACACCGGAGAGGCGCCGAGGATATCCATCGCCACCGGCACGACCGCGGGCATCTACTACCCGATGGGCGGCTCGATGGCGGAGGTGATCAACCGCAAGGCGAAGGGGGTGGAAGCCAGTGCGGAGACCACCGGGGGCTCGGTCCAGAACCTCCGGCTGATCGCCGGGGGGCAGAGCGACATGGCCATCGCGCAGAGCGATGTGGTCCATCAGGCCTACCACGGCCAGGGCGAGTTCTCCGGCAAGCCGGTCAAGACCCAGACCCTGATGGTGCTCTATCCGAACGTGTACCACGCCGTGTCGCTGCAGTCGCGCCACGACGACCTCGGCCTCGACTGCTTCGGCGACATCAAGGGCAAGCGCTTCTCGGTGGGCGCTCCCGGCAGCGGCAACGAACTGGCCACCAACCTGGTCTTCGACGCCCTGGGGATGTCACCCGACAAGGACATCGAGCGTCAGCGCTACGCCTACTCCGAAACCGCCCGAGCGCTGCGCGAAGGGCAGATCGACGCGGGCTCCTGGGTGGTCGGCGAAGGCCACGGATCGCTGCGGGAGCTCGAAGCCACCGACGCGCTGCATCTGATCCCGATGTGTGACGACGAGGCGACCGAGGTCACCGAGAAGTACCCCTTCTACAACAAGCACACGATCAAGGGCGGCGTCTACAGCACGGTCAAGAAGGACGTGCCGACTCTCGCACTGTGGAACGTGGTCGCCGTCCCCACGGACATGTCCGAGGAGCGCGGATACGAGCTGGCGCGCGCGCTCTACGAGAACGTGGCCACCCTCAACAAGGTCTATGAGGCAGGCGCCAAGTACCTCGTCCTGGAGAACCTGACGAAGAGTCCTGTTCCGCTGCACCCCGGTGTCATCCGCTACGCGGAGGAGAAGGGAGTGGAGATCCCCGACAGGCTCCGCCCCTGACCGGAGCAGCCGCGGTCCCGGGACGAGGCATCGCGCCGGCGAGCCCCCACTGCCCGGACCCGCAGGTGACGGCCCCCCGGCGCAGCCGTGCCGCGATCACCTTGACGCCGGGGGCGGCCGGACCGCCCGCGTCGCCCGGCACCGTCCTTGAGAACCCCCAACCAGCGATCCAGAAAGGGGCAGGGCGCCCGTCGCGCGTCTGCTGAGCGAGCTCGCTCAGCAGACACACCCCCCGCGCAGACCGGGCGCCCCCAAAGCGCCATGAGACAGACCACCGCCCCGGACACCTCCGACGACGCGCCTCCCGCCGAGGCGGCCGACGACCGGCCGCTGTGGCATCGGCTCGCCGCAGCCCGCTGGGGCCAGAGCCGGGCCGCGACCGCCGTGGGCTACGGCGTGCTCGCCATCACGCTCGCACTCGGCTGCTTCCAGATCTACACCGCCGTCAGTCTGAGCCTCAACTCCTACCTGCAGCGCGTGCTGCACCTGATGTTCGTGCTGGTGCTGGTCTTCGTCACCCGGCCGGCCGGCCGAGGCCGCTGGGCGCGACGGCTGCCGATGGCCGTCGTCGACGCTCTCCTCGTGCTCGCCGCGGTGACCGTGAGCCTCTATCCCGTACTGGACTACGACGGGATCGTAGCCCGCACCGGAATCCCCTCCACCGCCGATCTGGCCATGGGCGCGGTGGCGACCCTGCTGCTGCTGGAGGCATGCCGGCGGACCATCGGAACCTTTATGGCCGTGCTGGTGACCTGCTTCCTGGTCTACGCGTGGATCGGGCCGCTGCTGCCCGGTCTGCTGTCGCACCGCGGCTACACCGTCCAGCGCATCGTCTCCCACAACTATCTGTTCCAGGAGGGCATATACGGCCTTGCCCTCGGCGTCGCCGCCTCCTTCGTGTTCATGTTCATCCTCTTCGGGGCGGTTCTGGAGAAGACGGGCGGAGGCAACTTCTTCATCAACATCGCCTACGTGCTCACCGGCAAGTACCGCGGCGGCCCCGCCAAGGGAGCGGTCGTGGCGAGCGCCTTCATGGGATCGGTGTCCGGCAGCGCGATCGCCAACACGGTCACCACCGGCGCCTTCACCATCCCGATGATGAAGAAGGTCGGCTACCGGTCGCACGAGGCCGGCGGAGTGGAGGCGGCCGCCTCCACCGGAGGACAGCTGCTCCCGCCGATCATGGGCGCCGGCGCCTTCGTCATGGCCGAACTGATCGGCGTGCCCTACATCGAGATCGTCAAGGTGGCGATCATCCCCGCGCTGATGTACTTCGCGGTGATCTTCCTGTTCGTCGACATCCTGGCCCGGCGGAACGGGATCAGCGGGCTGCCCGCCGAGAACGTGCCCCGGCTGCGCGAGGTGATGGCCGGCGGCTTCCACTTCCTGCCTCCCTTCGTCCTGCTGGTCACCCTGCTCACCCTGCACGTCACGCCGCTGCTCGCCGGTCTGTACGCCACCGCGGCGCTGGCCGCGGCAGCCATGCTGCGCGCCGGCAGCCGGCTGACCCTGAAGGAGGCCGGGGAGGTCTTCACCCTGGCCGCCCGCAACACGCTCTCCGTCTCGGTGGCCACCGCGGCCGCGGGCGTCGTGGTCGGAGTGGTGGGTCTTACCGGGCTGGGGCTGAAGTTCTCCAGCATGATGCTGAGTTGGGGCGGCGGCTATCTGCTGCCCACGCTGCTGCTGATCGCCGCCGCCTCGCTGGTGCTCGGGATGGGGCTGCCCGTCACAGCCGCATACATCGTGCTGATCGTGCTCGCCGGTCCCGCGCTGCTCGACCTGGGCGTGCCGCTGATCGTCGCACACATGATCGTCTACTGGTACAGCCAGGACTCCAACGTGACACCGCCGGTGGCGCTGTCCGGTTTCGCGGCGGCGGGGATCGCCGGCTCCTCTCCCATGCGGACGAGTGTGGCGGCGTGGAAGTTCTCCAAGGGGCTCTATGTGATCCCGCTGCTGATGGCCTACTCGCCGCTCCTGCTCAACGGACCGCTCACCGAAGTCGTTCTCGCGGTGGTGACCGGCCTCATCGGCCTGCTGGCCTTCGCCGTGGCCATCGAGGGCTTCTGGCTGCGCAAGACCACGCCACTCGAGCGGCTGGCGGCGGTTGCCGCCACCGGCCTGCTGCTCAGCCCCTATCTGGTGGCCGACGCCATCGGGGCGGCACTGGCGCTGGCGGTGGTGGCCGCGCAGCTGAGGGGTCCCAGGCCGCCCGCCTCGGCGGCCCCGACGCCGGAGGCCGCCTCGGCGGTCTGAGGGACGGTCCGGCGGTCTGAGGGACGGCCCGGCGCGGACGGCCTCTCGGGCCGGGTCGACTCCAGACCTGGCCCGAGGCCCCCGCCGCCGCCACGGAACCGACGGGCGTCCTGGACTAGGCTGAATCGCACGGGCCGTCGGAGCCGCCGGCCGGCGGCTCCGCTGTCAGCCGGTTCGCCGTGTCCAGGGAGGCCTCCATGCGAGTGGCACGTCTCCTCGCCGCCGCCGTCGCCCTGATGACGGCGCTGCTCACCGCATGTGCGGGAAGCGATGCGCCGCCCCGGCCGACCGGGGAGATCAGCGTGGCCACCGGCAACCGGGGCGGCGTCTACGCGGCGTACGGAGCGGGATACGCCGAACTCCTCGATCAGCAGCTGCCCGGCGCGACCGCGCCGGTCCTGTACACGGGGGGCAGCGTCGACAATCTGCGCCGGGTGGGCGCCGGCGAGGCGAGGGTGGCCTTCACACTTGCAGACTCCGCCGCCGACGCCGTCGCCGGGCGCGCGCCGTTCGGCGCGCCGGTGCCCGTGGTGGCGCTGGCCGCGCTCTACGACAACTATGTACAACTCGTGGTTCCCGCCGACAGCCCGGTGCGCAGCGTGACGGATCTGCAAGGGCGGCGGGTCTCCCTCGGGGCCGTGGGTTCGGGCACCGCGGTCATCGCCGAGCGGATCCTGGATGTGGCGGGGCTTTCCCCGGACGGCGACGTGGACGCAGAGCGGCTCGATGTGCGCGCTTCGGCGTCCGCGCTGGCCGAAGGGCGGATCGACGCGTTCTTCTGGAGCGGTGGTCTGCCTACGGCGGCGATCACCGAGCTCCGCCAGAACACGCCTATCCGCCTTGTGGACCTCGGCAACGTGGTCGGCGCCCTCACCCGTTCCTACGGTGAGCTCTATACGGAGACCACCGTGCCGGCCGTCGTCTACGGGGAGCAGAGTGCGGTGACCACCGTGAGCGTGCCGAACTTCCTGGTGGTGCGGCCGGACATGCCCAAGGCGGAGGCGTACTGGCTGACCCGGCTGCTCTTCGACGGCCAGCAGGAGCTCATACGCGCCCACCCGGAGGCCCGCCGACTCGACCGCCGCACGGCGATCGCCACCTATCCGCTGGAGCTGCACCCGGGCGCAGAGCAGTGGTACCGGGAGTCCCACCCCTGACGTGTGCCGTGTCAGGACGCCGTGTCAGGGGTCGCGGGAGCGGCGGGCAGCCGGACGGTCGCCGCGAGGCCGTGCGGCCTCGCCTCCGCGAGTCGCAGTTCGCCGCCGCCCGCCTCGACCACGATGCGAGTGAGAGCAAGCCCCAGTCCCGTGCCCCGCACGTTCTGGTGACGAGGGCTGCGCCAGAACCGCCCGCCCGCCTGGGCCAGCTCCTCGGCGGTCAGCCCGGCGCCGCCGTCGCACACCGTCACTTCCACCACGCCGTCGCCTCGCCCGCCCCGCGCTCCCTCGCCGCCGCTGCCGTCAGGGGAGTCACCGCCCGGGGACCGGGTGACCGACACGCTCACCGGCGTGCCGTCGCCGAACTTGAGGGCGTTGTCGAGCAGGGTGTCCAGCGCATGGTCGAGACTGTCGGGCAGGGACAGCGCGCTCACCCCGTCCGGAATCCGCGTGGTGAGCGGGACGCCCTCCGCCTCGTAGGCCGTCCGCCAGGCGTCGACCCGGTGGGTGACCACCGCTGTGACGTCGACGCGTGTGCGCTCCGCCTCGGACGCCTCCGCCCTGGCCATTCGGAGCAGTCCGTCGAGGATCTCGCCGAACCGGTCGGCCTCCTCCGCGGCGACATGCAGTTCGTGCAGGCCACGAGGGTCGTTCACATAGTCCTCGAGGTTCTCCACGCGCAGCCGGAGCGCGGTCAGCGGATTGCGCAGCTGATGGGAGGCCTGCGCGACGAACGCGCGCTGCTGTTCCTGCGAGGCGTACATGCTGTCCGCCATCGCGTTGAAGCTGTTGGCGAGGCGGCGCAGCTCCGGAGCGCCCGTCCGCTCCGAGACCTTGGTCTTCAGCCGTCCGAGGGCGACCTCATGTGTGGCCCGGTCCAGCTCATGGACCGGGCGGAGCACCCACCGCACCATCGGGGTCGCGACGGCGATCACCACGGTGGCCAGTGCGGCGAGGCTGCCCAGGGCGACGAGGGTCAGGTGGTCCGAGACCTCGGAGCGGGCCCGGTCGGTGGGCGAGACGATGAGCACGGCGCCCAGCACCCGGCCGTCGCGCTTGACCGGCTCGGCCAGGACGAAGGGGCGGTCTTCCCACGGCCACATCAGGCCGGGCTGCCGCGCCGGGCGGTCGGCAAGGGCGCGCAGCAGCGCGGTGCGGACCTTCGGCTCCTCCAGGTCGAGCGGGCGCGGGGCGACGACGGTCTCGCCGTCCGCGTCGACGACGGCGACCTGCGAGTCGTACAGGGCGGCATAGCGGTCGGCCGCGGCCTCAAGGCGGTCGGTCCGGCCCGACTCCAGCGCGGTGGCGGCCATGTCGGCGAACCAAGCGCCGTCTTGGACGCGTCCGATGAACGAGGTCTGGACGGTGTGCTCCGCCGTGGCCCGGACGAGCGGGACGCTGAGCGCCAGGATGAGGCCCGCGACCAGGGCGAAAACGATGATGAGGAGTCGGCGGCGCATCGGCGATCGGCAGACTCAGGCCTCGGCCGCCGTGGGCGGCGAGGCAGCGGGAGGGTGGTCGGCCTGCGAGGCCGGGGGCGTTTCCGGCGTGGCGTCCGGAGCCGGATGCGAGGCCGAAGCCGCGTCCGGGGCCGTCCCGTAGGCGGCGGCGAGGCGGTAGCCGACGCCCCGCACAGTCCGCACCACGCCTCCTGCCCGCCCCAGCTTCCCGCGCAGGTTGGCCATATGCACGTCCAGGGTGCGCGACATGCCGTCGTACGTCGTGTGCCATACCTCGACGATGATGCGGTCCCGGGACACGGCGGCGCCGTCGGCGCGCACCAGCACCGCCAGCACGTCGAACTCCTTGCGGGTCAGCGGCACCGGCTGCCCGTCCAGGGTGACCGTGCGCCGCCGCAGGTCGATCTCCAGTCCGTCGACTGTGACGAGCCGGTCGTCCTCGGCGCGCTGGGGCATGCTGCGCCGGAGCACCGCCTCGATACGGGCGAGCAGTTCGGCGGCGCTGAAGGGTTTCACCACGTAGTCGTCGGCGCCGCTGCGCAGTCCTCGCACCCGGTCGGGTTCCCCTCCCCGTGCGGTCACCGCGATGACCGGCACCCTGCCGCGGGCACGCAGCTCCCGGCACACCTCGATGCCGTCCCGGTCCGGCAGGCCAAGATCGAGCAGGACCAGGTCCGCGGCGGGCGCGGCCAGTGCCTCGGCGGCGTTGGCCGCGCGCCACACCTCGTACCCGTTGCGGCGCAGCGAGCCCGTCAGGGCGTCGGCGACCCGGTTGTCGTCCTCTACAAGGAGTATGTGCACAGAGCCTCCCAGTGCCTCATGTGCCGGGTCCCGGTCCCCGCCAGGGCTCAGGTCCGAGGGCAGGGCTTGTAACGGGCCTTCGAGTCGAGCGTAGAAGTGATCTCCATCACTTAACCCTAAACCTATGTTAAGAGCTCGGTCGTGCTCTGTTGCCTGCTCGTCACGGCTGCCACGGTTCGGAGTAGAGCGAAGCGCCTAGTCCCAGGAGATGGCCGAGATGAGCATGGCAACAGTGCCGTCCGAGCCGCGGCGGCGAACAGTCGGCCAACCGGTGGTCCCGTGGGACGGCGCGGGCGTTGCAGGGGCCGCCTCCCCGGGGACTCGGCGCCAGGACCGGCGAGGAGGCCGGCGTCACATGCATACGACCGACACCTCAGGACAGCCGCCGGCCCACAGCTTCACGGTCCCCGCAGGGGACCCGGCCGCAGTGCCCAAGGCCCGTCGACTGCTTCTGTCGGCGGTCCGCACCTGGGAGCTCCCCCTCGTGGACGAGACGCTGCACGACCTCGCGCTGCTGTCGGGCGAGGTGATCGCCAACGCCGTGCTCCACACCGCCGGGCCGTGCTCGGTGACGGTGCGCTGGACCGGCGTCCGGCTGCGGGTGGAGGTGAGCGACACGGCGGGGACGCTGCCCACACAACGCGATCGCGAGCTGTATGCCGAAAGCGGCCGGGGCCTGATCCTGATCGAGACGCTGGCGGCGAGCTGGGGCAGCGCAGGCACGGCCACGGGCAAAGTGATCTGGTTCGAGGTGACGCCCGCGGCGCCGGCCGCAGCCCTCGACCGGCTGGCGTCCTGATCCCGGCGACCGCGCACTTTGACCTCCCGGACCCGGCCGTGTGCCGGACGACAGCGGTGCGTTCCCCTCTTCTGGTCTAGACCGACTGCTACCGTCGGCGGCGCATGGCAGGACATGGCAGTGCGTCAGCAACGCACCGGCAGCGCAGCAGCAGGCGGAGAGGGGAAGCAGTGGGCCGCACCAGCCCCGCAGGGGCGAACGCCGTCCGGGCATCTGCCGTACGGGCGTTCATCGGGTCGTTCACCTCGGCCGGGGGCCGGGGCGTCATCGCCACGGCCGTGGACCCGGACACGGGCGCGCTCACCGAGACGGGGGCGAGCGACGCCGTCGCCGACCCCTCGTATCTGGTGTCGGGCGCGGCCTTCGGCGGGACCCTCCTCTACACCGTCTCCGAGACGGAGGACGGCGCCGTCGCCGCCTTCGACGTCACCGGGCCGGCGCCACGCCCCATCGGAGGACGTGTGCCCGTGCGCGGCGCGGCCCCCACACATCTCGCACTCGCCGCGGGCCATCTGGTGACCGCCAACTACGGTTCGGGGAGCGTGAGCATCCTTCCGGTCGGGACGGACGGCGCTCCCGGGCCGGTCGGCGCGGTGCTGCACCACCACGGCAGCGGCCCCGACCCGGACCGGCAGGCCGGCCCGCACGCCCACCAGGTGGTCGCCGATCCGACCGGGCGCTGGGTGCTCGCCGTCGATCTGGGCACGGACCGGGTGTACGTCCACGCATGGGACGCGCAGGCCGGCGCGCTGACCCCGCACGCCGAGACGGCCCTGCGACCCGGCGTCGGACCCCGCCATCTCGTCGTCCACCCGGCGGGCACGCATGTCTACGTCGTGGGCGAGCTGGACCCCGTCGTCACCGTGTGCCGCTGGGATGCGGCCGGCGGACTGCTGAAGACGGTCGGCGAGCACCCGCTCACCCCGGGCGGCGCCACCCGGCCCGCCTACCCCTCCGAGGCCGTCGTCTCGCCCGACGGCCGCCGTCTGTGGGCGGCGGTACGCGGCCCCGACGTCATCTCCGTCCTCTCGCTCGACCGGGGTCCGGAGCGGCCCGAGCCGACGGCCGTCGTGGACTGCGGCGGGCGCTGGCCGCGGGATCTGGCGCTCGACCCGGCCGGCCGCAGACTGTACGCCGCCAACGAGCGTTCCGGGGACGTCACATGGTTCGACGTCGATGTCGACGCGGACGGCGGCATCCCACGGCGGGCCGGGTCGTTCGCGGCCCCTGCCGCATCCTGTGTGACCTTCATCTGACCGGACTCGTTCCGGGTCCTGGCAGACCGCAGGGCCCGTACCAGCCGTGAGCGGCGTGTACGGGCCCTGTGCCGGATGCGGTACGGGGTCTTCAGCGGGCGGGCGCGCCCTGCTGCTGCTGCGGGGCTATGCCCAGCGTGGTCGCGTACTGCGACAGCACAAGCTTGCCGATCGCCGGGTAGGCGCCCAGCGCCTCGGACGCCGGGCAACCCGCCTCCTTGGCGGCGGAGTCCAGCAACCCCGCCGGCGCCTCCGGGCCGACCAGGCAGGGGGCCAGCGCCAGCTGCACGGAGCCCGCGCCGCGCAGCTGCTCGGCGATGGCGGCGACCGCGCCGTCCTGGTCGAGGCCCGCGGCCATCACCGGCACGGCGAGCCGGGCGGCCAGCAGCATGCCCGTGATGCCGGCGGCCTGCACGGCCTCCTCGCCGCCGACGGTCGCCAGGATGATGCCGTCGGCCGCGGTGGCCACGGTGAACAGCCTGGCCCGGTCGGCGCGCGCCAGGGACGCCTCGGAGAGGCGGACGTGCAGGCCCTCGGCCAGCAGCGGGTGCGGGCCGAGCACATCGGTCAGCTCCGCGCTCGCGCCGCTGTCCGCGACGGCCCGGCGGATCCGGCCGGTCAGCTCGGCGTCCGGGCCGACCAGCAGCGGCACGACGACCGCCGCGGGGCCCTCGGGCTCGGCGACCTCGCGGCCGGCCGCCTTGGCGATCTCATACCGCTCGGTGCGCCGTTGCGCGGTGTACGCGAGGACGGAGGCAAGGGCGGGGTATTCGGCGTCGTCGCCGTCGAGGTAGCCGATGGCCGCCTCAAGGCCGGGCAGCTCGGACCGAGCGATGCTTATGACCTCTTCGGCCAGGCTGCGCGTGCCGGGTTCAGGCGTTCCGGGCACGGCCAGGATCAGCGCGGGCGCGCCCTCGGGAGCCGTCACGGGCTCCGGCCGGCGGTGCCGACCGGGCTGGCGGGGTCGCGGCATTCGTACAGGCAGGCCAGATGCGGGCCCAGTGGGGGAGCTCATGCGCCCGCATGCTACTGGTTTTGCCGGTGCGGCTGTTCGGGGAGGGGCCAACTCCATGACATCTGTCCGAATATGCCCGATGGGTCCTCCCGCAAACCCCGTCCCGGGGCGCTCCCGGTGTCCGTCAGCTGTACGGGCGGTCAACTGGCCGTCTCCGCAGGCCCCGGCAGATACAGCAGCGTCGGGTGCGGCGGCAGACGCAGATCGCCGAAGTGCAGAGCGGACGCCAGCAGCAGTGCTCCGCCGAGCGGGTCCCCGGCCGCGGACGTCAGCCGGGTGTGCGGCAGTTGCGCGGCGAGTTCGCCGCGCAGCGGTGCGAGCAACGGCTCGCCCAGCTTGAACAGGCCCCCGGTCAGGGCGATTTCGACGCTCGCCGCCGACTGGCTGCTCGGGGTCGCCCGGCTGCGTTCGACGGTCCCACCTCTCTCGCAGGCCCGGTCGTTCTGGGCGGTCCGGGCGGCCTGGCCGGCCCGGTCGTTCTGGGCGGTCCGGGCGGCCTGGCCGGCCTGGGCAGTTTTGTCGCTGTGGGCGCTCCTGCCGGGTTCGGCGTCCCGGCCGACCTCGGTGGCCGGTCCGGCCTCGGCGGCCCAGCCGCCCCGGTTGGTGTCGAAGGTGTGTTCTTGCTCGGTGGCGCGGGTGGCCCGGTCCGCCTCGGACTGGCCTGCCTTGCCGGCTCGGTCGTTCTGGGCGGCCCGGGCAGCCTGGTCGGCCCGGATCGCCCGGGCGGCCCCGGCGGCCCGGACTGCCGGTGGGCACACGGCGGCGGCGGTGTCCGCGATATGGCGTGCGGCCTCGGCGAGAATGCCGGCCGCCACGGGGTCGTCCTCCGCGCAGGCGGCGACCCGAGGGGCGAACGATGCCAGGACGGCGGGCCGGTCGGGCCGTGGATAGAGCCGCTCCGGCAGTTCGTCGGCCGGTCCGAACGCCGCCTCGGCATGTGAGAGCAGCGCCGCCGACCCGCCGCGCCGCCCGTCGTGGGCGCGCAGTGCGGCCTCCAGCCCGGCCCGTCCGATCCAGGCCCCGCCGCCCGCGTCGCCCAGCAGATGCCCCCAGCCGTCGGCGCGCCGCCAGCCCGACAGATCCGTGCCCAGAGCGATCACGCCGGTGCCGGCCGCGACGACCGCTCCCGGCCGCTGACCCAGCGCTCCGGCGTATGCGGTGACCCCGTCGGCCGCCAGCGCCGTACTCCGCACGCCCAGATCCGCGCGGAGGGCGCCGGGCAGCCGGGCGCGCAGCGGCCCGCCCAGCGAGGCCGTCCCCGCTGCGCCGATCACGGCCGACGCGACGTGGCCGCCCCCGGCCCGGCCCAGCAGCGAGCGGACCATCGGCAGCAGCTGCCGCAGCAGATGCCCGGCGTCGACGCCGTCCGGACCGATGCGCACCGGTTCATCCGATACGGCCGTCTCGGCGCGCGTGATGTCGTCGGCCGGGGCGAGCGCGGCGCGCAGCCCCGAGCCGCCCGAGTCGACGCCGAGCACCCAGGTCACGGCAGTCGCCAGTCCACGGGCTGCGCCCCCTGCCGCACCAGCAGGTCGTTGGCGCGGCTGAAGGGGCGCGAGCCGAAGAATCCGCGGTCCGCGGACATGGGGGAGGGGTGCGCGGACTCCACGGCCGGCGACTCGCCCAGCAGCGGGCGCAGATTGCGCGCGTCACGGCCCCACAGCACGGACACCAGGGGCTTGCCGCGGGCGACGAGCGCCCGGATGGCCTGCTCGGTGACCTCCTCCCAGCCCTTGCCGCGGTGGGCGGCGGGCCTCCGGGGCGCGGTCGTCAGCGCCCTGTTGAGCAGCAGCACGCCCTGCCGGGTCCAGGGGGTGAGATCGCCGTTGGCGGGGCGGGGCAGGCCGAGGTCCGTGTGCATCTCCCGGAAGATGTTCTCCAGGCTGCCGGGCAGCGGCCGCACCTCGGGCGCCACGGAGAAGCTCAGCCCCACCGCGTGACCGGGCGTGGGGTACGGGTCCTGGCCGACGATCAACACCCGGACCTCGTCGAACGGCTGCTGGAAGGCGCGCAGCACGTTCGGTCCCGACGGCAGATAGGTGCGCCCCGCGGCGATTTCCGCGCGCAGGAAGTCGCCCATCCCGGCGATGCGTTCGGCCGCCGGTGCGAGGGCCTCGGCCCAGCCCGGCTCGACGATTTCTCTCAACGGTCGTGCTGCCACGGAGCGTCACTCTACTGGTCGAGCGGCGGGGTTTTTCAACTCGAGCCCCTCGGTCCCGGCCGCCGTCGTCGCCGTCAACTCAGGGCCGCCGCCCGCACGCAGAGCACATCGGGCAGATGTCGGGCGAGCTGCTGCCAGCTGTCCCCGTCGTCGGCGCTGGCGTACAGCTCGCCGTTGCGGTTGCCGAAGTAGACGCCTGCCGGGTCGGCGTCGTCGGTCCGCAGCGCGTCACGCAGCACCGTGCCGAAGTGGTCGCCCTCGGGCAGCCCCGCGGTGAGCGGCTCCCAGGTCTCGCCCGCGTCCCTGGTGCGGTAGACGCGGCAGCGCCGTCCGGCGGGCACCCGGTCGGCATCGGCGTTGATCGGGAAGACATAGGCGGTGTCGGGGCGGTGCGGATGGGCGGCCATGGCGAAGCCGAAGTCGGAGGGCAGGCCCGTGCCGATGTCGGTCCAGCTCGCGCCCGCGTCGTCGCTGCGGTAGACGCCCCAGTGGTTCTGCAGATACAGGCGGTCCGGATCGCCCGCGTCCTGGGCGATCTTGTGGACGCACTGCCCGAACTCCGGGTGGGGGTCGGGGAGGAAGACCGCGGACACTCCCCGGTTGGACGGCGCCCAGCTGGCTCCGCCGTCGCGGGAGCGGAAGACCCCGGCGGTCGAGACGGCGACGGTGACCGCGTCCGGGTCGCGCCGGTCGGTGACGACCGTGTGCACGGCCTCGCCGCCGCCGCCGGGCACCCATTTCGAACGGGTGGGGTGCTCCCAGAGGGGACGGACCAGCTCGAAGGTCTCGCCGCCGTCCGCGGAGCGGAACAGGGCGGCCGGCTCCGTGCCCGCGTACACCAGGTCCGGGGTGTCCGGCCCGGCGGGGTGGAGCTGCCAGACCCGCTCCAGGGAGGCCCCCGTGTCCCGGGGGAACTTCACCGCGGGCCGCGAGGGCTCGGTCCAGGTCGTGCCGAGGTCGTCGGAGTGGAACACCGAAGGCCCCCAGTGGGAGCTGTCGCCGCCCACGAGGAGGCGCGGGGTGGCCCTGCGGGTGTCGATGCCGATGGAGTAGATCGCCTGCGCATTGAAGTACGGCCCCTCGAACTCCCATGTGCCGCGCCTTCCGCGGCCGATGAAGAGTCCCTTGCGGGTGCCTACGGTCAGAAGAACATCGGTCATCGCCGACACCTCTTGTTCTCGAGCAGCACGGTGTGCCTCCTCAGTACGGAGTACAACACGGACGACTCCCGCGCATCAGGAAACTCATCGGCGTCAGGGGTGAGGCCGTCCACGCGGCCCTCCGGGGCCCTTGTACGACGCCTCTCGTAATTCGATGAAGTTCGTAGTACGGTGTTCCTCGTACAAGGGGTCGCCCGGCCGGCCCCGTCTGTGAACCCGGCCCCGCCTGTGAAACGGAGTCCCCCATGAGCGCCTTGTTCGAGCCCTACCCGCTGCGTTCGCTCACCGTCCCGAACCGCGTCTGGATGGCCCCCATGTGCCAGTACAGCGCGGCGATGTCGGGGGCGGACACAGGAGTGGCGAACGACTGGCACCTCGCCCACTACGCCGCTCGCGCGGCCGGCGGCGCCGGGCTGATCCTGCTGGAGGCCACCGCCGTCGTCCCCGAGGGCCGCATCAGCCCCGCGGACCTCGGCATCTGGAATGACACCCAGGTCGCGGCGCTGCGCCGGATCACCCGCTTCCTCAAGAGCCAGAACACCGTCCCCGGCATCCAGCTCGCCCACGCGGGCCGCAAGGCGTCCACCGGACTCCCCTGGCAGGGCGGCGCGCCCGTCGGCCCCGACGAGCACGGCTGGCAGCCCGTCGGCCCCAGCCCGCTGCCCTTCGACGACGGACACCCGGTGCCCGACGAGCTGACGAAGGCGCAGCTGGCGGAGGTGGTCGGACACTTCGCGGAGGCCGCCCGACGCGCTCTGGACGCCGGGTTCGAGGTCGCCGAGATCCACGGCGCACATGGTTATCTCATCGGCGAGTTCCTCTCCCCGTACAGCAACCGCCGTACCGACGCCTACGGCGGCTCATTCGAGAACCGCACTCGCTTCGCCCTGGAAGTCGTGGACGCCGTCCGCGCCGTCTGGCCCGACGAGCTTCCGCTGTTCTTCCGGATCTCCGCCACCGACTGGCTCGACGAGGCCGGCTGGACGCCCGACGACACGGTGCGCTTCGCGGCGCTGCTCCGGGAACACGGCGTAGACCTGCTCGATGTGTCGAGCGGCGGCAACGCGCCGGGTGTGCGCATCCCCACGGGCCCCGGCTACCAGGTGCCCTTCGCCGCGCGTGTCCGGGCGGAGACCGGCCTGCCGGTCGCCGCGGTCGGGCTGATCACCGAGCCGGAGCAGGCGGAGAAGATCGTCGCCAACGGCGAGGCAGACGCCGTGCTGCTGGGCCGTGAGCTGCTGCGCGACCCCTCCTGGGCCCGGCGGGCGGCCCGTGAGCTGGGCGGCGAGGCCCATGTGCCGGAGCAGTACCACCGCTCGGTCTGAGGATCTCCCCCGGAAGGGAGCGGAAGCGACCAGACGCGATCCCCGTCGTACTACGGTGACTCTCGTACGATGGAGGCGTCGCATCGCCGGAGGCCGCACCGAGGGATGGGTGGGAGTGAAGCCGTATGACCCGTGAGACCGGCGGCGGCCGGGTGCTCGAGCACCCGGAGCCCGCCGCGATCCGCCTGGAGGGCGTGCTGCACGCGCTCGCGGACCCCATGCGGCTGAGGGTCGTGTGCGAACTGGCGTCCGCCGAGTCCGAGCTGTCCTGCTCGTACTTCGACCTGCCCGTCACCAAGTCCACGACCACGCACCACTTCCGCGTCCTCAGGGAGAGCGGAGTGATCCGGCAGTTCTACCGGGGCACGGCGAAGCTCAACGCCCTGCGCCGGGACGATCTGGCCGCGCTCTTCCCGGGGCTGCTCGACGCCGTCCTCGAGGCGGCCGGCAAGGAGGAGGCCCGGCTCGGCGTCTGACCGGCTCCGGGCTGCGGACGGGCCCGGGGTGGCGGACGGGCCCGGGGTGGCGGACTGGCCCGGGGCGACCCCGACAGCGGACGGGGCGGGGGGCTGGCGCGGCGACGGGGGAAGCGGCCGCGCCGCGAGTGGGGCGGCTGGTGCGGTGCGCCGCTCAGCGCGGCGTCGCCGCCTGCAACAGCCCCGGCCAGTCGGGGATCTTGACGATATGCCGGCCCAAGGACGCCCCGAGCGCCGCCTCCGCAGACTCGATCGCGAGCCAGCCCGGCCACAGCACCGGACGGCGGCCCCACTCCCGCAGCCGGGCCAGCGGATCGTCCGCCACCGCCCGCCGCGCCAGCTCCGGCGCATCCGCGAGCAGCGACGCCGCGGTCTCCTTCGCACACGGCCGGTTGGTGCCGATCACGCCCGTCGGCCCGCGCTTGATCCACCCGGCCACATACTCACCGGGCGACGGCGTCCCGTCCCGCAGCACCCGTCCGGCCCCGTGCGGCACCGTGCCGCGCCGCTCGTCGAACGGCAGCCCAGGCAGCGGCGCCCCCCGGTATCCCACCGCCCGCAGCACCAGCTGCGCCTCGATCTCCTCGTACGCACCCGTACCGCGCACCCCTCCCGACCCGTCAGGCACGGTGCGCTCGAACCGTACGGCCCTGACCCGTCCTTCCCCTTCCAGCAGCTCGACCGGGCGCAGGAAGAACCGCAGCCTTATCCGGCGGTCCCGCCCGGGCTCCGCCCGCCGTGCGTCCTCCGCCTCCGCCCAGCCCCGTACGACGCCGAGGTTGCGCCGGTTCACCGCCGGGAGCGCGGCAAAGGCCGCTCCGGCCGGATCGGCGTACGCGGGATCGAGCTTCAGCTCCGCCGGGTCGACCGCCACCGCGGCCGAGGGCAGCGCGCCCAGCTCCCGCAGCTCCTTGGTGGTGAACTTCGCCTGCGAGGGGCCCCGTCTGCCCACCATGTGCACCTCGCGCACCCGGCTGCCCGCCAGCGCGCCCAGTGCCGCGTGCGGCATGTCCGTGCCTTGGAGCTCTCCCGCCTGACGCGCCAGGACACGTGCCACGTCGACCGCCACATTGCCCACGCCGATCACCACGGCCGACCGCACGTCCAGGCCGAAGGCGCCGCCCGACGCGTCCGGGTGCGCGCTGTACCAGGAGACGAAGTCGGTGGCCGAGTGGCTTCCGGGCAGGTCTTCGCCCGGTACGCCGAGCCGCCGGTCCCGAGCCGCCCCGACGCAGTACACGACCGCGTGGTAGAGCTCCAGCAGCCGCTCGGGGCCGAGCCCGTCGGCGCCGACCTCGACATTGCCGACGAAGTCGATCCGGTCGTGCTCCAGCACGGTCCGGAGATTGTTCTGCAGTGACTTGATCTTCTCGTGGTCGGGCGCGACTCCGTACCGCACCAGGCCGTACGGGCACGGCAGCCGGTCCAGCACATGGACGCGCACATCCGGAACCGCCGACTGCTGTACCAGGGACTGGGCGGTGTAGACCCCGCTGGGGCCCGATCCGACGACGGCGACGCGAAGCACGGGTGCGCTCCTTCCCACGGGGTGGGGTTTCCAGCATGGCACCACGCGACGGCGCTGGGGAGTGTCCCCCTCCGCCCGGCGCGCCGCCGCCCGCCGAGTCGTCACATGGCGCGCATCCGGTTGATCTCGCTGGTCTGCTGGGCGATCACATCGGCCGCCATCTCCTCGATCAGGACGTTGTTCCCCTCCGAGAGAACCTCGGCGGCCATGGTGACCGCGCCCTGGTGATGAGTGATCATCAGCTTCAGGAACAGCTCGTCGAACACCGTGCCGCGTGCCGCGCGCAACTGCTCCAGCTGCGCCTGGGTCGCCATGCCGGGCATCAGGCCGTGGTCGTGGCCGCGCCCGGTGTCCTGCCGCCGGTCCCCGCCGTTGTTTTCGAGCCAGGCCTCCATCGCGCCGATCTCCGGCTTCTGGGCGGCGGCGATCCGCTCTGCCACCTTCTTGACCTGTGGAGACGTCGCGCGGTCGGGAACCAGGCCGGTCATCGTCAGCGCCTGGGCATGGTGGACGATCATCATGCGGGTATAGCTGAAGTCCGCCGCATTGGGACTGTCGTCCGGGGTGGCCTTCGCGGCCTCCTCGGGGGACAGCGTCCTGGCCGGCTCGCCGGGTTTGCCCGGCGCCACCACGGGCGGGCCCGCAGCCCCCTTGGCCTCCGCGGGAGCGCTCGGCTGCGCATCGCAGCCGGTGAGGGCGAGCAGGGCCGCCGCGAGTGCCGCCGCGGCCGCGGGCGGCGTGAGCGGGACGAGGCGGGGGCGGGATCCAGTCATACTGCGACGGTTCGCACTGCGACGGTTCACACTGCGACGGTTCAACACGCGGACCTCCTGTGGCACTTGTGGTGGTTGGGGGTCGTGCTGCGCGCCTGCGGGCGGCCGCGGTCAGGTCGCCCTCACGTCGTCTCCAATGCCCACTGTTGATATGTCCATGCAAGGGACGATACTGCCGGGGTCCGTCAACCGTTCCACCGCGAACGGACCGAGGGAGGACGCAGTGACCCTGTTGCACACCACCCGCGTACGGCGCAGACGACTGGGCGTGGCGACAGCCGCCGCCGGTCTGCTCGCCGCCCTGCTGACGGCCGGACCCGCGGCCGCCGTCCCCGACCCCGGGGACTCACCCGTCCGGCAGGACATCACCGCGCGGCAGGCGGCCGACACCCGCGCCGCCATCGCCGCGGGGGACATCCCCGATGTGGACGAGGTGGTCCACAGCGACAACGTCGAGCATCTGGCCACCATCCCGAAGGACGCGCTGAAGGGAACCAACTCGGACCTCGCCTTCCAGGGCCGATACGCCTACGCCGGCAACTACGACGGCTTCCGGATCTTCGACATCGGCGACCCGGCGTCTCCCAGGACCGTCGCACAGGTCCTGTGCCCCGGTTCGCAGAACGACGTCTCCGTCTCCGGCGACCTGCTCTTCCTGTCCACCGACTCCTCGCGCAGCGACGACTCCTGCAACAGCACCACCCAGCCCGCGACGGAGAAGTCGTCCTGGGAGGGTGTCAAGATCTTCGACATCAGCGACAAGCGCAGCCCCCGCTATGTCGCGTCGGTCGAGACCGCCTGCGGCTCGCACACCCACACCCTGGTGCCCGAGCGGCGCAACGTCTACGTGTACGTCTCCTCGTACTCGCCCAACGCCGCCTTCCCCGACTGCCAGCCGCCGCACGACGGGATCTCGGTGATCAAGGTGCCCCGCGCGGCGCCCGAGCGGGCCCGGGTGGCAGCCTTCCCGGTGCTGTTCCCCGGCGACGGCCCGGACGGCGGCGGCAACCCCGGCGGGCCGGCCAACCCCGGAGTCGCCAAGACCACCGGCTGCCATGACATCACCGTGCTGCCCGCCAAGGACCTGGCCGCCGGCGCGTGCATGGGCGACGGCATCCTGTTCGACATCAGGAACCCGGAACGCCCCCGGGTCATCGACCGCGTCCAGGACAACGTCAACTTCGCCTTCTGGCACTCCGCCACCTTCAACCAGCGGGCGGACAAGGTCGTCTTCACCGATGAGCTGGGCGGCGGCGGGGCGGCCACCTGCAACGCCGAGGTGGGGCCGGACCGCGGCGCGGACGGCGTCTACGACATCGTCGGCAGGGGCGCCAAGCGCAAACTGGTCTTCCGCAGCTACTTCAAGATCCCCCGGCACCAGGCCGACACCGAGAACTGCGTGGCCCACAACGGCTCGCTGATCCCCGTTCCGGGCCGCGACATCATGGTCCAGGCCTGGTACCAGGGCGGCGTCTCGGTATGGGAGTTCACCGACTCCCGGCGCCCAAGGGAGATCGCCTACTTCGAGCGCGGCCCGCTCAGCGCGGACACCCTGCGCGGCGGCGGATCGTGGTCGGCGTACTACTACAACGGCCATGTCTACTCGAACGACATCGCCAAGGGCCTCGATGTGCTGCGGATCGACGACCGGCGCACGGACTGGGCGAAGCGGCTGCGGATGGACGAGCTGAACGTCCAGACCCAGCCCGACTACTTCCGCGACTTCTTCCCCTTCCGGGGCTGAGGCCGTTTGCCGGGGCCGTTCCCGGGGCCGACAGGGGTCGTGGCGAAGACCGTTGGCCGGAGCCCGGGCCGCGCCGGGGCGGCATCTGCTGCGGGGGAGTGAAGCCGTGCTCAGCCGTGCAGCATCTCCGGCACCGTTCCGCCGGGCGGCCTCTCGCCCGGCGGGACGCCCAGCTCCCAGTCCAGCCCGTACCGCTGGAAGAGTTCTGCGCGCAGCCGCTCCCGGGGCATCGGCGCGCCCGGGAGCAGCACCGCGAACACCGCGCCCATGAGCAGGGCGCGCAGCATCGGATAGTCCGCTTCGACGTCCCGTGAGCCGTACCGCTCGACGGTGTCCCGCAGCAGGAACGCCAGTCGCTGCTGCTCAGGGCACTGCACGAAGCCCTCGGCCTGGAGCACCCCCGACATATGGGTGCGCATCAGCAGCGGACGGTCGACGGCGAGCCCCAGGATCGCGTCGACGGCCCGCGCCAGCCGTTCCCGGCCGTCCTCGGGCCGCGGTTCCCGCTCCAGTGCCGCCTCGAGGGTCAGATGCATCAGCCGGTGCACCGCGGACTGCAGCAGCTGGCGCTTGCCGGGGAAGTAGTACGACACGAGCCCGCGTGCCGCGCCCGCCCGGTCGGCGATGTCGCCCAGCGTCGTCGCCTCGTAGCCGCGCTCGCCCACCAGATCGACCGTCGCCTGGAGCAGACGCTCTCGGGAACGACGGCGGAGCTCTTCATTGACCGATGGGCTCCGCGGGGACATGCTTGACTCCTGCGTTGACTGGCTCCGAGCCAATATACTCAGCGCGGCCCCGCTGTGCCGGTGCCAGGGCCTGGTCAGCGGGGATGCCGCCCGAACCGGGCGACGCGGGGGATCGTCCGGTTCAGGCGGTTTTGCCGCGCCTTCATTCTCTCTCCGGCCGTTCGGTCTGCGGTGCCCGGTGCCCGGTGCCCGGTGCTCAGCGGGCCGCGGCCGGACCGGCCGACGGGCGGGTGATCCCGGCGCGGTCCAGCACCGGGAGCAGGCCCTTGGGCCGCTGGTGGACCGGCAGATGGTCCACGAAGTGCACGGCGCTGCCCAGCCTGACGGCCCCGCCGTCCGCCCTCTGGTCGTCGCCGACCATCAGCACCTCGCGCGGGTCCAGGCCGATTGCCTCGCAGGCCGTGCGGAACAGCCGGGCGTCCGGTTTCTGGACACCGTGCTCATAGGAGAGGACATAGGCGTCCACCAGCGGATCCAGTCCATGGGCACGGAAGACCGGCCGCAGATCCCAGCCGATGTTGCTGACGACGGCTACCGCGAGCCCGTGGTCGCGCAGCGCTCCGAGCACCTCGCCCGCGTCCGGATAGGGGCTCCAGGCGTCCGGCGTCATATGCCGGTCGTACAGGGCGTCGTACAGCCCCTCGTCGGGCAGCTCCACCTGGCGGGCGAGTCCCGTGTACGCCGCCCGGTGGTGCTCCCCGCTGATGTCGCGTGTGCGCCACAGCTCGGACAGCTCATCGGGCATCCGCTGCGGAAACGAGCCGCCGGGCAGCGCCCCCGCCGCCTCGAGCCCCTCGGCGCACCGGGCCAGTTCCGCCTCGTCCAGCCGCTCCCCGCGGGCGTCGAGGACCGCGCGCAGCCAGTCGGACGTCGACTCGATGCGGAACAGCGTTCCCGAGAAGTCGAAGAGCACACCCTTGATCGTCACTGCTTCCTTGACCGTCATGGTCCCGGATCCTCGCCGGACGGCCCCATGCGCCGCAAACGGGTCACGGCGCGTCCGGCCCCGGCGTACGAGGCGATGGCGAGCCCGGTGATCAGCGCCCCCAGCAGCCAGCCGCCCACCACGTCCGACGGCCAGTGCACGCCCAGATACAGGCGGGTGAAGCCCACTCCGGCCACCGACACGGCCGCGGCTGACGCACACCACGCCCATGGCCGCCCCCGCACCCCTTCCCGGCGCAGCAGCCACGCCAGCAGCCCGCAGGCGACGGCCGCCGACATCGCATGACCGGAGGGGAAGGCGGCGTAGTCGGCCGAGTCGACGGGGTCCGCCCAGCGCGGGCGCTCCCGGTCGACCGCCGACTTCAGGCCGTGCTGGACGCCCGTGCCCAGCACGCTCGCCGCCGCGACCCACACGGCCAGCAGGCGCTCCCGGCGCGCCCACAGCCAGACGGACGCGGCGAGAGTGAGCACTCGCATCGTCCAGGGGTCCCACACCCAGTCCGACAGCACCCGGTTCAGCCGGGTGAAGCCGGGCTCGGCGACCGCCGAGCGGTGCAGTTCCCCGGCCACCGCCCGGTCGAAGGAGAGCAGCGGGGCCCAGTCGAGGGCCACCAGCACCGTCAGCGCGGCCGCGGCGGCGGCGCACAGCGCGAGATACGCTCCGCGGACTGCGGTGGCCGCGGTGACGGGGCGGGCCTCCGGATGCAGCAGGTGCATAAGGAAATCCTCCCCGCTGCCGGGCCGCCCCACCAGGCCGTGCCGGGGGCGTTCATTCAGCCGGCGACGGCGGCCGGGTCCGCAGCGCCCGGTGCGGACGCCCCGACGCCTACCGGGCTCTTCTTCCGGATTTTCGGCTCCCGCCTCTTGGCCTCTGCCCCGAACACCTGGAGGCTGCGGTGGACACGTCAAAGTGGCGTGTGTCCAAAACCGTGGCTTCCAGGAGGACTTGGTGCTGAAGAGCGCACGAATCCGCAAGGCTCCGCTGATCCTCGCGGGCGCTTTCACCTTGGTGCTCGCCGTCCCGAACGTCGCTTTCGCCGCCCCGCCGCCCGCCCTGCCGGCCAACGCGGACACGCTGGACCGCACATTCCAGCCGGGATACGACTACGACACCGACGGCTGCTACGCCGTGCCCGCCATCGGCCCCGACGGCTCCATCAACGGCGGTCTGAAGACCACCGGGTCCCTCAGCGGCAGCTGCCGGGACGCATCGGACCTCGTCAACACCAACGGGTACTCGCGCTCCAAGTGCAACAACGGCTGGTGCGCCATCATGTACACCTCGTACTTCGAGAAGGACCAGGCCATCCCGGGCTGGGACCCGTTCGGGCACCGGCACGACTGGGAGCACGTCGTGGTCTGGGTGCAGGGCGACGAGGCGAAGTACGTCGCCACCTCGGCCCACGGGGACTTCGACGTCTACCCCCGCGACAAGATCCGCTGGGACGGCGCCCATCCGAAGGTCGTCTACCACAAGGACGGTCTGTCCACTCACTGCTTCCGGCCCGCCAACTCGAACGACGAGCCGCCGGAGAACCACCAGCACACCTGGCAGTACCCCGCCCTGGTCGGCTGGAACGGCTACCCGGCCGGTCTGCGTGACAAGCTGGCCAACGCCGACTTCGGCAGCGCGCACTTCGGGATCAAGGACGGCAGCTTCGAGGGCAACCTCGCCGAGGCGAAACCGTCGGGGGTCCCGTTCGACCCCTACGCCTGAGCAGCAGCCATGCCTGAGCGGCAGCCATGCCTGAGCGGCAGCGCGTTGGGCCCGTAGGTCTCCGCCGTCTGACGTTCAGGGCCGCCCTGGTGGCCAGGCCGTGTTCGGGAAACCGAAGCGCGGCCTAGCCCAGCGCCCGCAGGCCCGGGGCGAACGCCACCAGCAGCGGCGCCACGGGCGCCAGCGCGGCCGCTGCCGTCAGCCTCAGCCGGCGGCCCGCGGTGAGCCGCGGGACGGGGGAGAGCAGCCGGTTCACACGTTGCGGCAGTTGCCCGTCAGGCGTCGGGCACGGCCCGAACACACCCCGGTCCTCGTTGAGTTCGACCAGTGCGAGCGCGATCGTGAGCCGGCCGAAGCGCCGCGAGGCCACGTCGTCCGCGGCCAGCTCCACCAGTCGGTGCATCTCGTCACGGAACGCCGCGAAGACCGGCACCTGCGGGAACCCGGCGGCCAGCGCCCCGGAGCAGTGCAGCAGCCAGTCGTGCCGCGCCCGTGCGTGGCCCTGCTCGTGCGCCAGCACCGCGTCGAGCTGGCGGCCCTTCAGCCGCCGCAACGCCGCGGTGGTGACCACCAGTTGGGGGGTGGGGCCCGGAAGCCACCAGGCGTCCGGGCGCTCGCCCTCCAGCACGACCAGCGGCTCCCCGGCCGGCTTCTCCCCCGGCAGCAGCGGCGAGCGCGCCAGCAGCTCCGCACGCCGCCGCTTGCGCCGGAGCTGCGCCCGGCGGATCTCCCGCGCCAGCATCGCCGCCGTCCACAGGCCGCCGCAGGCCAGGGTGACCGCCAGCACCGCGGACCACGGCTCATGGGCGGCCAGTGCATAGGCCTCGACGACGGCATGCGGGGCGGGGGCGAAGACCTGGCCCCGTACGAGCTGCCAGGCGGCGGCTGCGCTGAAGGTCATCGACAGGGCGAAGGACAGCAGTACGGCGGCCACGGCGCACTGCCATACCCAGAGCGCCACCACCGGCTCGCGCTCCGCCCAGTCGGCCCTGGCCAGCAGGCGCGGAGCGACGACGGCGACCAGCGTGCCGAGCGAGAGCAGCGCAAGGGAGACCACCATGCAGTCCACCCTATGAGCGTGCGCCTACCCGGGGGTATGGTCGCGGGCTCCAAGTGACGCACGCCACGGTTTGCACTCCGAGAGAATCCGTCTCACAGAGCGAGAAGCATCGTCAGCATCGCCATCCCCATCGACACCCGGCAGGCCAGTGCCAGTTCCGGCCGTGCCGCCCAGGCCACCGAGGGTGGCGTCGCCACGCCCGCCGCCGCGGGCGCGGGTATCAGCCGCGCCCCGGAACGCAGCACATAGACCGTGTAGTAGACGAGCAGCAGCCCGGTCAGCAGTGGCGCGCCCCCGGCCGGGTGACTCCCGACGGCATGAGCGCCGTGCCCGGATGTGCCCGCCGCCAAGGGGTGCGCCGCGGCCATGTAGACCATGGCCAGCGAGCCGACAAGATGGTGCAGATGGTGTGTGCTGCGCACCGCGGGACGCAGGGCCGGCAGCGCGACCGCGCCAAACACCAGCGCGTACACCCCCCAGGTCCACTCCGGCGGGGTGAACACCGCGGTCGGGGCCGCCATCGCGGCCATGCCGATTCCCATCAGAGCCTCGCTCCCGGCCGCCTTGCGCGCCGCGCCCGCGCAGCGGCGCATCCGCAGCAGGCAGTAGCCGCCCGTCGCGCCGCACAGCGCCATGAGCAACCAGCCGGCCGCCGACGCTCCATACACGGCGTACCCCCCTTCGACCGTGTCGAGGAGTGAATGCCCGTCCAGACACCGCCTACGCGAGCGCACAGGCGTGCGAAGGGGGCGCGGGGCGGCGAATCGAGCGACGCTCCGCCCCGGCTCCAGCGGAAGGCCGCCCTCCGCGGTGCGGCGCCCGCACGGCGACCCGTATGCGGCACCCGGACGCCGACGAGACGCAGAGCCGCGCCCCGCCGCTCCCGCGCCGCTCCCGCGCCGCTCCCGCGCTCCGCCCCGCCGCGCTCGCGCGGCGGCCGCACGGCGCACTTGTACGCCGAAGAGGCCGCCCGTCTCCCCCGCCCCGGTCGGCCGTCGCCGTTCAGGGGCGGTAGCGCAGCGGATGGTCGGCGGGCACCTCGACCACGGCGATGCGATGGCCGTCCGGGTCCGCGATCCACATCTCGATCAGCCCCCACGGCTCCCGCACCGGTTCGCGCAGCACCGTCACGCCCGCCGCCGCCAGCTCCGCGTGGGCCGCCGCCGCGTCCTCGACCTGGAACCAGAGCTGCACCGCCGGCGTCGCCCGTGGGCCCTCCCCGTCGGGCAGCCGCCCCGACACCTCAAGGAAGCCGCCGCCGAGGAAGTAGACCGTGCCCCGCTCCGGGCCGGTGCCGAACTCGCGATAGACCGGCAGCCCCAGCTGCTCCCCGTAGAACCGCCTGGACCGCTCTGGATCCGCCGGACGCAGCAGGGTCCGGCTGCTCAGCACATGAACCATGGTCCAAACAGTAGGCCCGTCGGCGGGGTTAGGCTCAATGGCGCCCCAACCGACCATGGACGACGGAGAGTAGCCGCATGGACACCGCACCGCCCCCGAGTGCCGGCGAACTGACCTACCGCGACGCGGTCGAGGCCGATGTGCCGGCGCTTGTGCCGCTGATCGAGTCCGCCTACCGCGGCGACGCGAGCCGGGCCGGCTGGACCACCGAGGCAGATCTGCTCGACGGCCAGCGGACGGACCCCGAGGGCGTGCGCGAGGTGATCACCAAGGCCGGCAGCCGGCTGCTGGCGGTCGCGCGGGACGGCGAGCTGATCGCCTGCTGCCAGTTGGAGCGCCGCGGTGACGCCGCCTACTTCGGGATGTTCGCGGTCCGGCCCGAACTCCAGGGGTCGGGCCTGGGCCGCCGGATCATCGCCGAGGCGGAGCGCACGGTGCGCGACGAGTGGGGCGTGCGCGAGATGCATATGACCGTGATCTCTGTGCGCGAGGAGCTGATCGCCTGGTACGAGCGGCGCGGCTACCGCCGTACGGGACAGCTCAGCCCCTTCCCGTACGGCGACGAGCGCTTCGGCATACCCCAGCGTTCCGACCTGGCCTTCGAGCTGCTGGTCAAGGAGCTCGGCCCTGCGGAGCTGCCCTGACGTACTGCTCTGAAGAGCTGCCCTGAAGAGCTGCCCTGAAGAGCTGCCCTGAAGATCCGCCCGGAAGGTCCGCCCGGAAGATCCGCCCGGAAGAGCTGCCCGGAAGCGCCGGCGAGTCAGGCCGTGAACCGGCCCGTGCGTCTGATCTCCGGGAAATCGGTCGTCGCGCCGTCCAGCTCCAGGGCGCGCACCAGCCGCAGATGATCCTGAGTGTTGACCACCCAGCCGATCACCCGCAGTTTCTCGCCGTGCGCGCGCTCGACCGTCTCCAGCGTCAGCCGCCGGATGTTCAGCGCGAGCGCGCCCGCGCCGACCGCCTTGGCCCGGTCCACGATGTCCGCCCCCCAGCGGCTGGCGACCAGCACCGTGCGCACGCCCGGCACCAGCCGGGCGATCTCGGCGACCGCGTCGTCGTGGAAGGACGACACCTCGACGCGGTCGGTCAGATCGCGGCGCAGCATCACCTCGGCCAGTGACTGCGCCGCGGCCACGTCCTTGATCTCCGCCTGAAGCGGGGAGTGCACGGCATCCAGCACTTCCTCGAAGAGCGGGACGCGCTCGCCCTGGCCGGCGTCCAGCTCCCGCAGCTCCGCCAGGGTCTTCTCGGCGATGGGCCCCTTTCCGTCCGTCGTGCGGTCCACGTCGGCATCGTGCATGACGACCAGCGCGCCGTCCTTGCTGAGGTGCAGATCGAGTTCGATGGCGTCCATGCCGGACCGTTCGGCGCGGACGAACGAGCGCACGGTGTTCTCCGGCTCGACGCCCATGACTCCGCGGTGACCGATGGTGAGGAAAGTCAAGGTTCTCTCGCTTCCGTCGACGGCGGCTCCCGCGGCCGCCGCCCGTCGGCGGCCGCGCGGCAGCACGCAGCCTAACGGCCCCGTCCGGCGGCGAACCCGGTCCCGCACGGGAGGCGCCGCACTCCGTCACCCGCTCGTGGGCGTGTCCCGCACGCCTTGACGCGGGGGCCGCGACGCAGGGGCGGGCGAGCCTTGCCCGGGCCCGGCCCCGGTGCCCCGCAGCCGCCCCCGAGACTCTGTGTTCTCGCAGAAGCGAGCGTCGGCAGGGTTGCCGACAGGAAAAACTTCGGCGATCAGGGGGTGTGAACGAGAGTATCTTTCATGGGCCCCCTTGCTGTAGGAATCCGGTGCTGGATACGGTGTGGTGACGCGAGGTTCTCCCGTGGAGGAAGTGACATGACGGAAATTCTTGTGCAGGACGCCGCCGCCGGAGGTGTTTCCCGCGGGGCCGCACCCCAAGGCGACCCGGTGATCGAGCACCGGGCCTGGCCGGCGCTCAAGAATGCCGTCGAGCAGATCCGCCCATGGCAGTCCAAGGACGGATCGATCGACTTCACCGCCGAGGACGCCCCCGAGCGCGCCGCCGCAGAGGCCGTGCTGGGGCAGGTGATCAAGGGCGTCGAGGAACTCTCCCCGCTCGTCTCGCACGACGCCGCCTACCACCGTGCGCTGGTCGCCGACCTGCGCAAGTGGGCGGACGACGGCTTCGGCGCGCCCGACTTCCTCGACTCGCTGCTCGCCTTCCAGCCCGCCGCCCACCGCGTGGACGGGCTCCAGCACCTGGTGCTGTTCCCCATGTACACGCAGAACGGCAACCCGGACCGCAACCTCGAAGCGGTCGTGCTGCGCATGGTCTGGCCCGACTGGCTCGCCGAGCTGGAGGCCACCCGCTATGACAACCCCCTCTTCTGCGGCATCACCTTCGAGGACTTCACCGCGGGATACGACACCAACTCGGCCGTTCTCTTCCCCGAGACGATCGCCGTCCGCGAGGCCCCCGAGCGGTTCAGCTGGGGCGGCATCTTCTGCGACCGCGAGGCCGCGCGCTTCCGCCGCGTCACCGAGGAGGCCGTCCGCGTCCTCGGCCTGCAGCTCCCCGACGACATCCGTGAGATGGTCGGCGACCAGGAGCGCTGCCAGCAGGCGTTCGTCCTGTGGGACATGGTCCACGACCGCACCCACAGCCACGGCGACCTGCCCTTCGACCCCTTCATGATCAAGCAGCGCCAGCCGTTCTGGATGTACGGCCTCGAGGAGCTGCGCTGCGACCTCACCGCCTTCAAGGAGGCCGTGAAGCTGGAAGCCGAGGGCAACCAGCACGGACGCGACGTGCAGTACGCGGTCCTCTTCGACCGGATGTTCCGCTTCCCCGTCAGCGGCGACCGGGTGCGCAACTACGACGGCCTCGGCGGCCAGCTTCTCTTCGCCTACCTCCACAAGCACGATGTGGTGCGCTGGACCGACAACACCCTCAAGATCGACTGGGAGCGCGCCCCGCAGGTCACCAACCAGCTCTGCGCGGAGATCGAGAAGCTCTACCGCGACGGCATCGACCGCCCCAAGCTGGTCCACTGGTTCGCCGCGTACGAGCTGGTCTCCTCCTACCTCGCCCCGCACCCCGGCTCGCGCTGGGCCAAGGGCCCGGACGCCCTCGACCTGACCCAGCCGCCGCGCAAGCTCGTGGACGACGTGCTTCCGGACGAGTTTCCGCTGAGCATGTTCTATGAGGCGCTGGCCAAGAAGCTCAAGGGTGTGATCGCCTCCACGAAGGGCATCACCGCACAGAGCACGGCAC
This sequence comes from Streptomyces chengmaiensis, assembly GCF_029846775.1. Lineage (NCBI taxonomy): Bacteria > Bacillati > Actinomycetota > Actinomycetes > Kitasatosporales > Streptomycetaceae > Streptomyces > Streptomyces chengmaiensis. The sequence continues at coordinate 126,758 of NZ_JARWBG010000007.1, read as the reverse complement.
AGAGCACGTCGGCCGGCGAGGCGCAGAGCGCCGGGCAGGCCGCCGCGTGAGCTCCCCCACCCACAGCACCCAGGAGGCGACGCCCATGAACGCAAACGGCAACGGAGGGCCCCTGGAGGGCGCCGTCGTCGCGGTCGCCGGAGCGGCGGGACCGGCAGGACGTGCGACCCTGCTGCGCCTCGCCGAGGCCGGTGCGACTGTCGTCGCCTCCGACGCCGACCCCGTACGCCTCGCCGAGGCCGTGGACGCCGCCCGCTATGCGCACGGCGGCTCGACCGTCACAGGGGACACCGTCGACCTGCTCGACCTCGGCGCCGCCCGCGAATGGGCGGCCAAGACCGAGAAGGAGTTCGGCCGGGTCGACGGACTGGTCCACCTCGTCGGCGGCTGGCGCGGCAGCGCCACCTTCGCCGACACCGACCTGGCCGACTGGAACCTGTTGGAGAGGCTGCTGATCCGCACCGTCCAGCACACCTCCCTCGCCTTCCACGACGCGCTGCTGCGCAGCGACCGCGGCCGCTATGTGCTGATCAGCGCCGCCGGAGCGAGCAAGCCGACCGCCGGGAACGCCGCCTACGCCGCATCCAAGGCCGCCGCCGAGGCCTGGACGCTGGCGCTCGGCGACGCCTTCCGCAAGGCGGGGGGCGAGCACGGCCCCGGAGCCGCGGCTGCCATCCTGGTCATCAAGGCACTGGTGCACGACGCCATGCGCGCCGAGCGCCCGAATGCGAAGTTCGCGGGCTTCACCGACGTCAAGGAACTGGCCGAGGCCATCGCCGGAGTCTGGGACCGGCCCGCCGAGGAAGTGAATGGACAGCGCCTGTGGCTGACTCCCAAGCCGTGACCGTGGTGAGCGCCGGGACACCGGTGAAGACCGACGCCCGACGTCACCACGACCCCGAGGTCCGCGGCTTCGCCAGCGACAACTACGCCGGTGTGCACCCCGAGATCCTGGCGGCGCTCGCCCTCGCCAACGGCGGTCACCAGATCGCCTACGGCGAGGACGAGTACACGGGGCATCTCCAGCGCGTGATGCACAGCCACTTCGGCCCCATGGCCGAGGCGTTCCCCGTCTTCAACGGAACCGGCGCGAACGTCGTGGCGCTCCAGGCGCTGACCGACCGCTGGGGCGCCGTGATCTGCGCCGAGTCAGCGCACATCAACGTGGACGAGGGCGGCGCGCCCGAGCGGATGGGCGGCCTGAAGCTCCTCACCGTCCCCACCCCCGACGGCAAGCTCACCCCCGAGCTGATCGACCGGCAGGCATGGGGCTTCGACGACGAGCACCGCGCCATGCCGCAGGTGGTCTCCCTCGCCCAGAACACCGAGCTGGGGACCGTCTACACGCCCGCCGAGATCAAGGCGATCTGCGAGCACGCCCACGGCCTCGGCCTGAAGGTGCACCTCGACGGCGCCCGGATAGCCAACGCGGCGGCCTCGCTCGACGTGCCGATGCGGGCCTTCGCCAACGCCGCCGGGGTCGACGTCCTCACCCTCGGCGGGACCAAGAACGGCGCGCTGTTCGGCGAGGCCGTCGTGGTGCTCAACCCGGACGCCGTCCGGCGGATGAGGCATCTGCGGAAGCTGTCGATGCAGCTCGCCTCCAAGATGCGCTTTGTCTCGGTGCAGCTGGAGGCGCTGCTCGCCCGCGACCTGTGGCTGCGCAACGCCCGGCACGCCAACACGATGGCCCGGCGGCTCGCGGAAGGCGTGCGGGCCGTCGAGGGGGTGGAGATCCTCTACCCGGTGCAGGCGAACGCGGTCTTCGCCCGGCTGCCGCACGCGGTGAGCGAGCGTCTGCAGAAGCGCTTCCGCTTCTACTTCTGGGACGAGGCGGTCGGCGACGTCCGCTGGATGTGCTCGTTCGACACGACCGAGGACGATGTGGACGCCTTCGTCCAGGCGCTCAAGGAAGAGATGGCGCACTGAGCGACGCGTGTGAAGCGCGCGTGTGAAGCGCTGTGGGCTCCCGTCCGTCCGGACGGGAGCCCACAGCGCTTCAGCGGATCGTGCCGCCTCTCAGTCCCGTACGGCAGCCGGCGTCGGGGCGGTGCCGCCCAGGTGCGCCGGAATCCACCAGGTGTCGTCCGCGTCCTTCGGGCGCACCGGATAGGCGCGCTGCGCGGCTTCCAGCAGTTCCTGCGCCCGCTCGCGCAACCGGCGGGTGATCGCCCCCGCGTACTGGTCGGACGGCGCCTCGACGGGTTCGCCCACCCGTATCGTCACCGGGATGTGGCTGCGCCTGAAGTTGCGCGGGCGGCCCTTGGTCCACAGTCGCTGGGTGCCCCACAGCGCCATCGGGATCAGCGGCACACCGGCCTCCTGCGCCAGCCTCGCCGCACCCGACTTGAAGGACTTCAGAGTGAAGGACTGCGAGATCGTCGCCTCGGGGAAGACCCCGACGACCTCGCCGGAGCGCAGCGAGTCCAGTGCGTGGGCATAGGCCGCCTCACCCTGTCTGCGGTCCACCGGGATGTGCTTCATACCGCGCATCAGCGGCCCGGAGATCTTGTGCCGGAAGACGGAGTCCTTCGCCATGAAGCGCACCAGCCGCTTCTGCGGGAGGGCGGCGAGGCCGGTGAAGATGAAGTCGAGATAGCTGATGTGGTTGCTCACCAGCACCGCGCCGCCGGTACGCGGGATGTGCTCGGAGCCCTGGGTGTCGATCTTCAGGTCCAGTGCCTTGAACATCGTCAGTGCGGCGCCGATGACCGGCCGGTAGACGAGTTCTGCCATTGGGAGAACACCCTTTCGTCATGCCCGGGGAAGGAGTGTTCTCCCGGCGAAGTTACGCAGCCGTAGGTTTTCGGCATTGCGCAGATCGTGCCCCATGTGTGCCGTCCTGGCCAGCCCTGGGCGCTTCAGGGGGCGAGATTCTCGTCACGTCGCGNCTGGGCGCTTCAGGGGGCGAGATTCTCGTCACGTCGCGTCACGGAGCGGCGGGAATGTTTGCGGTGCGGTGAGCAGTTCGGTGCAGGATGTCATGAGGACGGTAAGGAGGAGCTCAGTGCACAGTGGAACCGAGCCACATGGCCGAACGCCCGCCACACGGCTCGACGCGCGGACGCTGGGGGCGGCCGCGCTAGGGGAGAGGGCCACGCTCGTGCAGTTCTCCAGCGCGTTCTGCCAGCCTTGCCGGGCCACTCGCCGCACCCTCGCGGAGGTCGCGGACATGGTCGACGGCATCGAGCATCTGGAGATCGACGCGGAGGAGCGGCTGCCGCTCGTGCGGAGACTGGGCATCACCGCCACACCCACCGTGCTGGTGCTCGACGCGAGCGGCCGGATCGTGGTCCGGGCCGCGGGCCGGCCCCGCAAGGCCGATGTGATCGCGGCGCTGGGGCGGGCGGTATGACGACGTCCCGGCTCGACGCCGCCCTCCCCGCCGCCCTTCCCGCCGCGCGCGACCGCTCCGCGGCGTCCGCTGCCGACGTGCCCGCCGCGCGCGACGGCGTCGCGGTCTCCGACGTCGCGGTCTCCGGCGTCGCGGCCGCCCTGCCCGGCTCCGCCGATCTGCTGCGGTCCGTCTTTCGGCGGCACGCCGCGGGCGTCGCCGTGATCACCGCCCACGGCGAGTGCCCCGTGGGCTTCACCGCCACCTCGCTGACCTCCGTCGCAGCCGAGCCCCCGATGGTCTCTTTCGGCGTAGGGACGGGCTCCTCCAGTTGGCCCGTGCTGGAGGAGGCCGAGCACATAGGCGTCCACATACTCGGCGAGCACCAGCAGGACCTCGCCGCCACCTTCGCCCGCAGCGGCGCGGACCGCTTCGCCCCGCCGACCCGCTGGCGCACGGGCCCCGAGGGCGTGCCGCTGCTGGAGGGGGTGCTGGCATGGCTGGTGTGCCGGGTGGTCGCCCGCGTCCCGGCCGGCGACCACCGCATCGTGATAGCCGAGGCGGTGTCCGGCGACCCCGCGGGCGCCGGCCGTCCGCTTCTCTACTGCCAGGGGCGCTTCAACGCGCTCCGTGACTGATTCACGCCCCTGGAGCGGGCGTCGGCACATCATGTGCGCCCCGGTGCAACCGCCGGTTACGGAGCGTTGGCAAGGTCACACTTCCAAGCGCTTGCTTACCGGAAATACAATAGGTGTACTGGTGAGTAATATTTCGTTCGGAGCGCGGCCCGCCCCGACCGGGATCCGCCTGATCGGACGCCTATGCTGCGTGCAAAGGCAGTTCGTTAGTGACGTAGTGACGATGCAGTAGGAGAGCCGGCGTGAGCTTGAGGATCGTTGTCTGTGTGAAGTACGTGCCCGACGCCACCGGCGACCGGCACTTCGCCGATGACCTGACCGTCGACCGCGACGACGTCGACGGCCTGCTGTCGGAGCTCGACGAGTACGCGGTCGAGCAGGCGCTGCAGATCGCCGAGGAGGCGGACGACGCGGAGATCACCGTGCTGACCGTCGGACCCGAGGACGCCAAGGACGCGCTGCGCAAGGCGCTGTCCATGGGCGCGGACAAGGCCGTCCACGTCGAGGACGACGACCTGCACGGCACCGACGTCATGGGCACCTCTCTGGTGCTCGCCAAGGCCGTCGAGAAGACCGGGTACGACCTGGTCATCTGCGGTATGGCCTCGACCGACGGCACCATGGGCGTGCTGCCGGCGGTCCTCGCCGAGCGTCTGGGCGTCCCGCAGGTCACGCAGCTCTCCGAGGTCTTTGTCGGGGACGGCGTCGTGAAGGGCCGCCGCGACGGCGACACCGCCACGGAGCAGCTCGAGGCGTCCCTGCCGGCCGTCGTGTCCGTGACGGACCAGTCGGGCGAGGCCCGCTACCCGTCCTTCAAGGGCATCATGGCCGCCAAGAAGAAGCCGGTGGAGTCCCTGGACCTGGAGGACCTGGAGATCGAGGCGGAGGAGGTCGGCCTCGAAGGCGCCTGGACGGCCGTCGAGTCGGCCGCCGAGCGTCCGGCCCGCACCGCCGGCACGATCGTCAAGGACGAGGGCGAGGGCGGCAAGCAGCTCGCGGCCTTCCTCGCGGAGCGGAAGTTCATCTGATGAGCAGCCTCGCGAGCCGCAAGTTCATCTGAGCTTCGGTCATCACCCCAACCGCCCCGCACACTTCGCAAGCAGGAGAGAAGAAGTCCCATGGCTGAAGTTCTCGTCTACGTCGACCACGTGGACGGCGCCGTCCGCAAGCCCACCCTCGAGCTGCTGACGCTGGCCCGCCGCATCGGCGAGCCCGTCGCCGTCTCCCTCGGCGCCGGCGCCGAGGCCACCGCCGCCGCGCTCGCCGAGCACGGCGCGGTCAAGGTGCTCACCGCCGACGCCCCGGAGTTCGCCGACTACCTGGTCGTGCCCAAGGTGGACGCGCTGCAGGCCGCGTACGAGTCGGTGTCCGCCGCGGGCTCCCCGGCCGCCGTGCTGGTCCCGTCCTCCGCCGAGGGCAAGGAGATCGCGGCCCGCCTCGCCGTCCGCATCGGCTCCGGCATCATCACCGACGCCATCGACCTGGAGGCCGGCGACGAGGGCCCGGTGGCCACCCAGTCGGTGTTCGCCGCCGCCTTCACCACCAAGTCCCGTGTCTCCAAGGGCACCCCGGTCATCACCGTGAAGCCGAACTCCGCCCCGGTGGAGGCCGCTCCGGCCGCCGGCGCGGTCGAGGCGCTGTCGGTGTCCTTCTCCGAGAAGGCCACCGGCACCAAGGTCGTCGCGCGCACCCCGCGCGAGTCGACCGGCCGCCCCGAGCTGACCGAGGCCACGATCGTGGTCTCCGGCGGCCGCGGTGTGGGCAGCGCCGAGAGCTTCTCCGTGATCGAGTCGCTGGCCGACTCGCTCGGCGCGGCCGTGGGCGCCTCGCGCGCCGCCGTCGACGCCGGCTGGTACCCGCACTCCAGCCAGGTCGGCCAGACCGGCAAGTCCGTCTCCCCGCAGCTGTACATCGCCTCCGGAATCTCGGGCGCGATCCAGCACCGGGCGGGCATGCAGACCTCGAAGACCATCGTGGCCGTCAACAAGGACGCCGAGGCCCCGATCTTTGACATGGTCGACTACGGCGTGGTCGGAGACCTCTTCGAGGTCGTCCCCCAGCTCACCGAGGAGATCAAGTCCCGCAAGGGCTGATCCTTTCTCGGCTCGGTCCCCAGGGGCGCTTCGGCGTCTGTGGCTCACTCGCCCATGGGGTGGAGGACCGGCGATCGGCACCGCACGGGGCCGCGCGGCGAGGCTCGCCGCGNTCCCGCAAGGGCTGATCCTTTCTCGGCTCGGTCCCCAGGGGCGCTTCGGCGTCTGTGGCTCACTCGCCCATGGGGTGGAGGACCGGCGATCGGCCCCGTGCTGTTGCAGGGGACCATTGACGCAGATCACGGCTGCGCATTAACTTCACCATACGGATGATTGATTCCGTTCAGCGGAATATCGAGAGTGTGGAGGGTGCGGGAATGGGCCAGCAGGACACGGTGGCGACAAGCCTCGCCGGAGCGGTCAGCGAGGCGGTCAGCGCCTCCCTCGCCCCGGTGGACGCGGAGCTCGCCCGCCGCTACCCGGGAGACCCCGGCACCCGTCAGCCCGTCCACACCGTGTACGTCCCCGGCGAGGCCTTCGCCCCGGACACCCTCCGCAGCTGGGGCGACGCCGCGCTCGCCGCGCTCGACCAGCACGCCCCCGACGCGGCCGCGTTCGCCGCGGTACTGGGCCTCCCCGAGGAGCTCGCCGCGCCCGTCCACGACCGCGTGCGCTCCAAGCTGGAGCGGGAGCCCGTCGAGGACCTGCGCATCGACTTCGAGGACGGCTACGGCGGGCGGAGCGAGGCCGAGGAGGACGAGCACGCCGCCCGCGCGGCCCTGCTGGTGTCGGAGGCGTACGCGCACGGAACCGCCGCCCCTTACACGGGCATCCGCATGAAGTGCATGGAAGCCGGTGTACGCGATCGCGGCATCCGCACCCTGGACGTCTTCCTCACCGGCCTGATGCGGGCCGGAGGGCTGCCCGAGGGGCTCGTGCTGACCCTCCCCAAGGTCACCTACCCCGAGCAGGTCAGCGCCTTCGTCCGGCTTCTGGAGGCCTTCGAGAAGGCCCACGGCCTGGACGCCGGCCGCATCGGCTTCGAGATCCAGATCGAGACCAGCCAGGCCATCCTGGCAGCCGACGGCACCGCCGCGGTCGCCCGTATGATCGACGCCGCCGAGGGCCGGGCCACGGGCCTCCACTACGGCACCTTCGACTACAGCGCCTGCCTCGGCGTCAGCGCCGCCTACCAGGCCAGCGACCACCCCGCCGCCGATCACGCCAAGGCCGTGATGCAGGTCGCCGCAGCGGGCACCGGCGTCCGCGTCTCAGACGGCTCCACCAACGTCCTGCCCATCGGCCCCACCTCGAAGGTGCACGACGCCTGGCGTCTGCACTACGGCCTCACCCGGCGCGCCCTGGCCCGCGCCTACTACCAGGGCTGGGACATGCATCCAGGCCACCTCCCGACCCGGTACGCGGCCGTCTTCGCCTTCTACCGCGAGGGCTTCGAGCAGGCTGCGGCCCGGCTCGCCGCCTACGCCGGCCGGGAGGGCGGCGACGTCATGGACGAGCCCGCCACCGCCAAGGCGCTCAGCTCCTATCTGCTGCGCGGCATCGACTGCGGCGCCCTGGACGCCGCCGAAGTCGCCCGCCACACCGGACTGACCCGCGCCGACCTCGACGGCTTCGCCGCGCCGCGGCGGGGGGACCTCACGCCGTAACCCCTTGTGGCTCGGCTCCCCCCCCCCGGACACCGTCCGGGGGCTCCACGCGGTTGCTTCAGCGTCCGTCGACGGTCGGCCATGCTCGGCCCTTGTGCCTGGGGGCCTGCGCGTTCCCCCGGCCGCCGCTTGGAGGCGCCCGCACCCTTCGGCGCCCGCGCAACCTCTCGGCTCACTCGCCCATGAGGTGAGGGGGCTGTTCTGGCAGGCGTGCGAGCCGCTGGTCGCCGACTACTGCGAGCAGGCCGGGATGCCCGTCATCGCCGCGGCGTTCACCGCGGCGCTCAAGCAGCAGCTCACCCAGGTGGCCGCGAAGGTGGACGCCGGGTACCCCCACAACGCGGACCTGACCATCGACCCGCGTCGGGGAAGACCGTGCTCGCCCCGCGCAAGGGCAAGGACCGCCGCAAGTCCGAGCAGGACTTGGAGGCGGAGTGGCCCGCGGGCCGTTTACTCCGTGGCAGTCGACGGGGAGGGTTCGAGCACCGCCGCCCCCCGCACCCGCAGCGCCAGCGGAGCCGCTGCCCCCGCCACGACGAACAGGGTGCCCAGCACAAGCCACCCCTCTCGCGGGCGGCTGCCGAGGCAGAGCACCGCTATCAGCACCGGTGCCACCGCGGTCGCGGCACCGCGCCCCAGGGAGAAGAAGCCCTGGTACTGGCCGTGCATGCCCTCCGGGGCGAGTGAGAAGCTCAGCCCGAACGAGCCAGCTGACAGCCACAGTTCACCGAAGGTGAGGGCGGCCGCGAACAGGAGCAGTAGAACCGTCGCCGACCAGCCGCCCATCCCGCCGGTGAACGCCACCACCGCGCACCCGGCGAACAGGGCGATTCCTGCGTTGCGGCACATCCGGGCGGCCCGGCTGTCGTCCTCGGCGCCACGGCTGAACCGTATCTGCAAGCAGATCACCAGCGCAGTGTTGACGGCGACGATGCCCGACACCAGCACCGGCGGCGCCTCGGTGTGCTGGAGCACCCACAGCGGTACGGCGAACGACAGCACCTGCGACTGGAGGGAGAGCACACCGCAGATCAGGGTGACGGCCGCGTACCGACGGTCGCGCAGGACCTGCCAGCCGGAGCCAGTGTGCGCCGCCCTCTCGGCGGGCCGGGTCTCGCATGCCCGCAGCCACCGTAGCGGCACCGCCGCGCCTGGGTAGGTCAGGGCGGTGCACCACAGCAGGGCTATGTACCCGGCCTCGGTGTCGGCCTGGATGACCAGCGCCGAGGCCGCCGCACCGATCGTGATGCCGACGTTGGTGACCACCCGCAGGTAGGCCCGCAGCCGTACCCTCTCGGCGCCCTCCCCGACGGTGGCGACCAGTGCACCGCGGGCCGCGGTGCTGCCCTGCTCGGCGACGAGGAAGACCAGGATCAGCGCCAGGAACGCCGGGAAGGTTCGGGCGAAGGTCAGCGCGGCCATCGTGGCGAACTGGACGCCGAGCAGGACGGTGTACGTCCGCCGGGGGCCGAAGCGGTCCGCCAGCCTGCCCAGCGGTACGGCACCGGCCAGCGCCACGATCCCGGCGACGGTGAGGCCGGAGGCGACCTGGTGCACGGGCAGTCCGACGACCCGGGTGAAGAACAGGGTGCTGGTGGTCAGGTAGAGCCCGCTGCCAACCGTCTTGACCAGCCAGGACACCGCGAGCAGTCGGGGTTCGCCGGGGGCGGGCAGGCAGGCGTGGAGCATCGCGCGCGCCCGGCCGGTAGCGGGTGTGGTCATGCCGTGCGCCCTGCCATCTCGTGCAGCCGCGCGATGAAGGCCTCCGCGGCCGTCTCGTCCGCGGCCGTGAAGTATGCCTCCAGGTGTCCCGGGCTCGCGCACTCCTCGGGCGTCAGCACCTCCAGCACTCCGGGCAGGGCCAGTACGAGCCCGCGAAGGCCAGGCAGCGCGGGCAGCCGGGTGCGGCCGATGGTCTCGGCGTGTGGTGCGCGGTCCGGCCGGCTGGGCCGTTCGCCGGTCGAGACGCGGACGAACTCCTCCCACAGGTCCACCCCGAAGGCGTGCCACCACATCCGGGCGATGCCCATGCCACCCGGCCGTACGGCCACTTCGCCGATGACCGGGCCCGCCTCCGTGCGGAACATCTCCAGGTGCGTGACCCCGGCCGGCAGACCGAGCGCGGCGACCACCCGGCGGTGCAGGTCCAGGACTTCCCGCGAGAACGGGTCCGTCTGGTCGGCGACGTACCCGCTGTTCAGGTTCGGCGAGGTGCGCAGCGGAGGGAGGAAGTAGCGGGAGACGGCCGCGTGGGCCACCTCGCCGTCGTGGACGACGCCGTCGCAGTGGTACTCGTGCGTGAACCGCACCAGACGCTCCACCTGGACTGGCAGCCGATTGTCCGCGAGGTCGGCGAAGCCGCCGGCACGGAGCCGCTCGGCGAACTCCTCGGGGGAGTCGACTCGGTAGGTGCACTTCGAGGCGGAGCCGAACACCGGCTTGATCATAACGGGCCAGCCGGTCCGCTCCGCCGCGCGGGGCACCTCGTCGACCGTGGCGGCCTGGGCGTATTCCGTCACAGGAAGACCGGCGGCGCGCAGCCTGTCCTTCATCGCCCGCTTGTGGGCGCCCCACAGGGACTGGTCGAAGCCAGGCCCGGGCACCCCGAGCAGGACGCGGACCAGCCCGGCCGCTACCACGCTCTTCTCCGTGGCCGCGACGATGTGGTCGATGGGGCCGTACACGGCGAGTTCGTACGCCGCCCGCTCGACCTGTGTCAGGTCGGCGAAGCTGTCGACGTACGCCACATCATGGTTCCGGTACAGGTCGGCGTACACCTTGCGGGTGATGACGCGGACGGTCACATCAGGGCGGCGGGCCAGGGCCTCGAGAACCTCGGGCTTGTCCGAGTTGAGCAGGAGTACCTGCCGGGTCACTTCTTCTCCGTGGGGTGTGGGGCCCGTGGCTCAGGGGGCCGTGGGCTGCGGGGTGTGGTGGTACGTGACGGTGGCGGCGGCCTCGTCGACGACGGCCCAGGCGGGGGAGGGTCCGCGGTCCGCGTCGCAGCCGGTGACGGAGCCGACGTTGACGACGTAGCGGCCGTCCGCCGCGAGCGGGACCGGCTCCCCGAAGCGGACGGGCAGGCGCTCCACCCTCACCGGGCGGCCGGTGCCGCCCGGCCACAGCCGGTACAGGGCGCTGCGGTGATGGTGCCCGTGTACCAGGGCCCGCCCGGGGAAGTCCGCGTCGGCCGGGCACCACAGCCCCGGCTCCAGTTCGCGCCATGGCAGCGGATGGCCGTGGCAGTACAGGGCGAAGTCGGTACGGCGCTCCAGGGGAGCGTCGAGTAGCGGGCGGGTCCAGGCGGGCAGGTCGGGGTCGGGCACGAGGGCGCGGATCCGCTCCTCCTGGTTGCCCCGCACGAGGCGTGCCCCGTCCAGGAGCCCAGCGAGTTCCGGGTCCGGGTCGAAGACGTCGGTGAGCCGGCCGCCGTACTCGTACCCGGCGACCTCCCGTTTCCCGATCCGGCACTCGAAGATGTCGCCCAGGCAGACCACCTGGTCCACCGCTTGCGTTTGGATCTGGTCGAAGACGGCCCGCAGTTGCGCGGTGGCCCCATGGATGTCCGTCACGACGGCATGGCGCACCGCGGTCACTCACCCGTCTCGATCAGCACCCGGCCCGCCAACTCCTCGCAGAGCAGGGCCGCGTCGGCGGCGTTGCCACCTTCGCCGATGACGTAGCCGGCACGGTCCTGCGAACTGCGCACCGGGCGGATCCGGTCGCCGACCGCGACGTCCAGCCGGATCTCGGCAGTGGTGCCGTCGGTGTCGGGCAGGGCGATGTTCTGGACCGTTCCGGGCGGCGGGGTGAGGAAGCGGATGGCTGCTCCCCGCCGGGCCACGGGCGGGTCGGCGGGCGGCCGCAGCAGACCGAGCGGGCAGCCCGCGGTGAGGGCCACAACGTCCAGTCCATAGGCCCGGCGCAGCAGTTCGCGGATCTTGTCGCCGCCGATGCGGTTGTGCGACTCGAGGATCCGTGGGCCCTTCTGGGTGACCTTGACCTCGGTATGGGCGGGGCCCTCTGCCAGGCCCACGGCGTCCAGGAAGGCGTGGACGAGCGCAGCGACCTCCGCCAGGACTGGCTCGGGCAGGGCGCTGGGCTGAGTGTGCCCGGTCTCCACGAACGCGGTGCCGACCAGCTTGTCGGTCACCGCGAGCACGGTGTGCTTCCCGCCGTACGAGAAGCTCTCCACACTGATCTCGGGCCCGTCGAGGTACTCCTCGACGATCGGCTGGGTGCCGCCCGCCGCCTCGAACGCCCGCCAGACGTCCTGCGCAGCCTCCGCCCCGGCCATCCGGAACACGGCCTGACTGCTGGTGCCGGCCGCAGGTTTGAGGATGACCGGCCCGCCCGCCGTACGGCAGAACGCGGCGAGGTCGGCCGGGCCGCTCGGGGCGGCGGTGTGCACCGGGCCGATGCCGCGGGCGTTGAGGAGCTCCCGCATGCGCTGCTTGTCCTGCAACAGGCTCACGGTGTGCAGCGAGTTGCCGGGCAGGCCGAGCCGCTCGGCGACCGCGGCCGTCGGCAGCAGACCGCGCTCGGTGAGCGAGAGGACGCGCGCGAACGGCTGCTCGGCGTGCAGCGGTGCCAGAGCCGCGTGCAGTGCGTCGGTGTCCGTCAGGTCCACGGCGAGGGCCATGTCGGCTTCTGCGGCCACCGGCGGTGCCGACTGCGCCGCGTGGTGCACGAAGACGGTTCCGACGCCCAAGGCGCGGGCCGCACACACCAGTTGCGGGGTGCCCGCGAGCACGGCGATACGCGGTGTCGCGGGCACCTGCTGCCCGAAGGTCATGCCACGGGCCCCGGATGTGCTTCCACAGGGGTCCCCGCCTCGGGCGCCACCGCCTCCGGGTCGCCGAAGCGCTCCTTGAGGTAGGCGATGATGTCGGCGTTCTCCCGCAGCTTGCCCGGGATGATCGTGGCGCCGTCCACCAGGGCCGGGATGTACTTGCTGCCCGTGGTGCGGATCAGCTCGTGCCGCTCTTCGCGCGGCTTGGGCACGTTGATATTGATGTAGGAGACCTGGAGCCTGGTGAGCAGTTCGCGCACCGGCCTGCAGTCGGGGCAGGTCTCGCGCTGGAACAAGACAAGCATCAGCGGCCCTCCTCGTGGAACGTACGGATGATCTCGCCGACGCCGGAGCCCGGCGTGAACGTGTAGCCCAGGTCGAGCAGGGCCATTTCCAGGGCGCCGAAGATTCCGCTCAGGTCGAGGGCGTCGGCCGCGCCCACGTGCCCGACCCGGATGAGCTTGCCCTTGAGGTGCGCCTGGCCGCCGGTCATCGTGACGCCGTACGAGGTGGACAGCGTCTTCAGCAGCTGACCCGTGTCGATGCCCTCCGGCGCGAGGGCCGAGGTGATGACGTGGCTGCGCCGGTGCGGGGCCTGCACGAAGGTGCTGAACCCAAGCTTCAGCAGGCCGCGTTCGGCCGCCTTGCCCAGCACGGCGTGGCGCCCGCGGAAGGCCTTCATGCCCTCCTCGTCCAGCATCTTCAACGACTCGTGCAGGGCGAGCAGCAGGGACACCGCGGGGGACGAGGACGACATCGGGTAGAAGTGGCGCAGCCGCTCGAACGACCAGTAGTAGCTCGGTCCGGTGGACCGCTCCACGGCCGTCCACGCCTTGTCGGAGAGGGCGACGAAGGCGAGCCCCGGCGGCAGCATGAAGCCCTTGTGGGAGGCGGCGAGGACCACGTCCAGGCCCCACGCGTCCATCTCCAGCGGGTGCACCAGAAGACCGCTGATGGCGTCGACGACCACGACCACGTCGGTGTCGCGGAAGATCCGCCCGATCGCCTCGACGTCGTTGAGCGCACCGGTGGACGTCTCGCTGTAGACGACGAACGCGCCTTGGATCTCTGGGTGTTCGCGGTAGGCGGCCGCCACTCTCTCGGGGTCGGCGCTGGTGCCCCAGTCACTCTCGATGACGTGCACGACGAGGCCGTAGGACTTGCAGATCGCTTGGAAGCGCTCGCCGAAGTAGCCGTTGGAGACGACTAGGACCTCGTCGCCGGCCGAGAAGCAGCCCGCGACCGCGGCCTCCATCGCGCCGGTCCCGGAGGAGGCGATGGTGTACACCGGGGCGCTGGTGCCGAACAGCGGGGGCAGGCCGCCGCTGATCTCGTGTATCAACTGCTGCATCTCGGTGGAGCGGTGGTGGATGATCTCGCGGGCCCCGGCCAGCAGCAGGCGCTGCGGCACTTCGGTGGGTCCGGGTGTGGCAAGCCGCAGCTTCACCGGCTGTTCTCCTTAACGTTGGTCGTCACGTCGGTGTCGTGGGCGCTGGTCGCCCCGATGCGGGGCGCGTCGATGAAGACACGGCGGGTGGCGGGCTTCAGGTCGAAGTCGAAGAGCACTACGCGGTGGCTCGGTGACATGGCGAGGCGGCCGTCCCGGAACGGGACGAGCAGACTGGTGCCGAGCAGCGACGACTTCAGGTGGGAGAAGCCGTTGGGGTCGGCGGTGGTCAACTCGTGCAGATAGCGGCTGCCGTCAGCGGGGGACTCCGGGGCGATGCGCTCCAGGGCCCGCAGCAGGTCCTGCACGGCACCCGGTTCGTAGCGCATGACGGCGAGTCCGATGGTGCTGCCGTGCGCGAACACCCCGGCCAGACCGTCGCCCGTGCCGTGCTCCTGGAGAGCGGCGGCGATCCGGTCGGTGAGGTCGTAGTGAGAGTTGAGGCCTGTGCTCTCCACCGTCAGTTCGATCACCGGGCCACCTCAGTGGGCCCGCCGATCGTGGGCGGCACGTTCTCGGCCGTCAGGTCGCCCGGTCCGGTCAGCGTCCAGGCGGGCACCCCGGCCAGTATGTCGGTGATGCGGGTGAGCAGCTTGGTGTGGGCGGCGCGGCCGTCGTCGAGGTAGTGGTGCCAGCCGGCGTTGGCTCCGTCGAACGCCGATTCCACGTTGGCGCGTAGCACTTCGGCGTGCTCCTCGCGGCTGCCCGGCAGTGGTTCGACGGCCGTGCGCTCGCCAGGGCCGATCGCCGGGTGCAGGATCGCCGCCACCGGTACGCGCACGCCGACCGGCGCGCTCGGGAAGCGGTCCCGGAACGGCAGCGGGTCCACCGCGAACTTCCCCACCGGCGAAAACGCGTGGCTCTCGGCGGGCACGTAGTCGTCCCCGATGCTTGCGATCTCCTTCAGGCCTGGGTACTTGGCGACGGTGCCGTAGCCGAGGTGCGGGTAGTCGGGCCAGCCGGCAGCGACGACCGAGCCGTCCGGCAGCTCGTGCAGCACGGTCTTGTCGCCACTGAGCACCTCGTACCCGAAGTGCTCCACCAGCTCCAGGAGCACCGTGCTCTTGCCGGCCCCCTTCGCCCCGGTGACCAGCACGACCTCACCGTCCCGGTAGGCGGCAGTGGCGTGCAGCACCGCGGCGCCGGTGTTCTCCTGGTGCTTCAGCACCAGGTCGCGCACCAGCTCGACGAGGTCCATGTGCCCGCCGACCCCAAGCACCACGTCGATCACGCGGGCGGCGCGGTCGAAGACGAAACGGCTGCCCGTCTTGGTGCACTCCAGGTACTCGCGGCCGTCCACCGAGGCCCGCCGGGCCGGCACGGTGAAGAACTCGCTGGCGCTCTTGCGGAGGTAGATGTCTTCCTGCAGAATCCCGGCCGATGGCGCGAGGCGCTCGGGGCCGAAGGCGTGGACGCGCAGGGTCGCGACCGGCTCGCGGCCGCTCTCGTCGGGCTTGGCCTCCTCGGCGGTCAGATGCGTGGCGAGGAAGGCGAGCGCGTCCTCGACGCCCGAGCCGGCACCGGGCGCCACCTCCAGGTCGAGCTGGGTGCCGTGGAAGTCCAGCCGCAGGGCGGTGGGGTGGGTGGTCACTGTGCGGCCTCCGCGAGTTCGCGTCCCAGGGACTCGTATCGCTCCTGCTGCTCCAGCATCTGGGGCATGCGCTGCAGGTCGAAGATCTCCTTGACGGGGACGAGCTCAGGCTCCACGTTCAGCGTGGTGCCGTCCCGCATGATCCGGGTGAGGGTCTCCCGCATGGCTCGAATCGAGCTGCGTAGCGCCTGGTTGGCGTAGATCGCCATGGCGAAGCCGCGCTGCTCCAGCTCCTCGACGGTGACCTGGTTGTAGGTGGTCGGCACGACGATCACCGGGAGGGCGCCGCGGTAGGCCTCGCGGAAGGCGAAGACCTCCTCGGGGTCCTTGCTCTTGGAGTGGATGAGCAGGGCGTCCGCCCCAGCCCGCTCGTAGACGTCGGCCCGGCGCAGCGCCTCCGCAATGCCCTGCCCGGAGATCAGCGCCTCCAGGCGGGCCACCACGGCCATGTCGGTACGGGTCTCGGAGGCGGCCCGTATCTTGCCCGCAAAGTCGTCCAGCGGGGCGAGGTCCTGATTGCCCTCGACGAAGCTGTTGAGCTTGGGGAACTGCTTGTCCTCTATGCACACGCCGGCCACGCCGCGCGCCTCGTAGGAGCGCACCATGTGGATGACGTTGTTGACGTTCCCGAACCCGGAGTCGCAGTCCGCGAGGACGGGGATGTCTACCGCGGACGCGAGGTCCGCCGCCGCGTCGAGGCACTCGCCCATGGCGAGGATGTTGGCGTCGGGCACGCCGGCCGTGGCGGAGATCTCCAGTCCGCTGGACCAGACGATGTCAAAGCCGGCCTCCTCGGCGAGCCGTGCGCTGAGCGGGCTGTGCGAGCCCATGGCACGTGTCAGCCGCGGGGCGGCGAGCGCTGCGCGCAGCCGCTGTGCCGCACTCGGCACCTGGTCGGTCTGTTCCTGCTGGGGCGGTCGGCTCCCGGTCATGCATCCCCTCCGTTGGTCTGTTTCGTCTGTTCGGCCAGTTCCCGGCACACGTCCTCGACCGTCTCGTCGAGGACCTTGCGCGGCCGTGCCGCACCGGTCCTGCGCCCGACCTCCCACGGGTCGAGTCCGTGGGCGGCGCTGATCTTCTCGATGCGGTCCTGGAAGTAGAAGTGGTGGTCGTTGATCCCAGCCGCGATCTCGGCCCGGCGCACTGTCATGGGACGCGGCAGCACCTGCTCGGCCACATACTCCGCGGCCTCGCAGACCAGGGGCAGATTGGCGTGGGTGTCGTACTTGGGCCACGCGGTGAGGAAGGCCGCGGCCTGCTCGGTGGCGAGGTTCCCGGCGCCCCGCGCCATGGCGCACAGCGAGGCGTCCAGCCAGCTCACGCCCGCGTCCAGCCCGGCGACCGCGTTGGCCGCAGCTAGGCCGAGGTTGTTGTGGGCGTGGATGCCGAGCGGTGTCGGCAGCCGCTCGGCCAGCAGCTCGACGCGCCGGTGGACGTCGTCTGGGGTGAGCGCGCCGAAGGAGTCGGCGATGTAGAAGACGTCTGGCGCTTCCGCGGCCACGACCGCGGCGACCTCGGCCAGTTGCTCCTGGGTGGTGTAGCTGACGGCCATCATGTTGACGCCGACCTTGAGGCCGAGCGCTCGCACGGCACGGACGTACTCCGGGACCCCGTCGATGTTCCACGGGTAGGCGGCGATGCGCACCATGGACACCGGGCTGTCGGGCAGGTCGTCCATGGCCCGTACCGGGCACACTGTGGGAACGACCATCACGGCCAGCTCGGCGTGCGAGACGGCCGGCAGCGCCGCGAGGTACTCGGGCGTGCAGTGCGCCGAGGGTCCGGCGGTGGCGCTGGCCCTGCTACCGGAGCCGCCGCGGTAGCCAACCTCGATGACGTCGATGCGGGCGGCGTCCAGGGTGGTCACGATGGTGTGGACGTCGGTGGAGGTGAACTGCCAGTCGTTCTGGTTCCCGCCGTCGCGCAGGGTGCAGTCGAGCAGGGTGGGTTTCACACGGCTCCTTCCAGGTGCGCCGCAGGATCGGTCAATTGAGAGCGGAAACGTTTCACCAGCTCCTGGGGCGTCTGCTCCACGCGCCTTCCGGCGGGGTGGCTGCGCGGCTTGCAGCGGATCCGCACCAGCGTGGGCGTGCCGGTCAGGTCCAGGGCGGCCAGCTGGTCGAGGTCGGCCACGGTGTAGGCGGCGGCGTAACCGGCCGCGAGGGCCATGGCCGCCGGGTCGCCGAGGGCGACGGTGCGCTGGCCGCCGGTGCTCTCATGGGCGCCGTTGTCGAGGACGACATGAACCAGATTCGGCCGGTGTTCGGCGAGCATCGGCAGACAGCCCGGGTTCATGGCGAACGAGCCGTCGCCGTCCAGCACCAGCACCCGGCAGTCAGGGTGGGCCAGTGCGATGCCGAGCCCGATCGGCGCGGCCATGCCCATGGAGCCGACGAGATAGAAGTGGTTGGCGCGATCGCGGATGTTGTACACGTCGCGTGTGATGTAGCCGCAGGTACTCACTGTCAGGGCGGCATATTCGCGCTCCAGAAGTGCTCCCAGGGCGTCACGGATGTCCAGCAACGCTCAGATCCCTTCCCGGACGATCAGCACGGCGGTACACCGGCCGGAGTCGTACTGCTTGAAGAACGCCTCCACGGAGTCCTCGGGGCGTTCGTTGTCCAGCACGGTCCAGGGAAGCCCGAACACGTCAAGCAGCCGGGTGAGTTCGCGTCCGATGATGTCGTGCTCGACGGCGTCCTTGCCGTCGTGACCGCGCCAGCTGACCACGATCGGCAGGTGGACGTCGTAGATGAGGTTGAACGAGGTGAGGACGTTGAGCGAGTAGCCGAGGCCGGAGTTCTGCATGAGGACCACGGGCTTAGCCCCCGCCACGGCGAGACCAGAGGCCACACCCAATGCGCTATCCTCACGCGGCGCGGGTATGTACGCGGCCGGACAGTCGAGATCCTCGAGTAACCGGAAGAATCCCTTCAGCAGGGAACACGGTACGCCGGTGAAGTGTGAATGCCCGCGGATTAGGAAGGCATTGAGCAAGGTCTCAGCGACTTTGTTCCCGGATTCTGCCGCCAATGAAGATTCAGGCAGCACGCATGACCTTTCTTTTAACGAAGCACGGACGCGATCACGCCCGGCGAGGAGCGTCTCCGTGCCCCCCGGCGGTGTGGATCGTGCATGACGCCAAAGTGAATCCGCAATTGCATTCCAAAATTCGGACAGGTGAATTCTGTAGAATTTGGTCGACATGTCGTACATTTGCTGGCCCTGCGGGCCACCGCTGAATCGGCCGATCCCCCGAAGTGCAATGGCTGAATATCGACGTTTGGAGTAAGGGATTGCGCGGCCGTGATTCCGTATGTCGGCCATCACTCACGCCATGCATGGCGGATCGGGCTGCACCGGCAGGGTGGTGCCTCCTCGGTTCGCCGTGCTCACCCGACGTGAGCGTGCGTTTGTGCACCCCAAGCTGCCGAGAGGTGGCAAGTAGCTCAGCGTAATGTTCCAGTCTCGGGTCATAGGTGAAGATCGATGGGCAGCAAATAACGGTAGCAGTGATTCCGCTTAGGGTCGTTTATCGGACGTCCTGGTAGCCCGGCAAGGTGCTGTCGCAGTAAATGCCGGATTTGCTGCGGCGGGGCCTCTACCGTGATCGTCGCGACCTACGGCGAGGCCTCCGGCCGCCGCAGGCGAGGTGTACGCGTTTACTGCGACAGAGCCAGGCAGGGGCGGGCGGGTGGCAGTCGAACTCGCGAACGTGTCGGAGGGTGGGGGCGTGCTTCCGCCGCCGCGCGCCCGGGTGGTGCCTCTGTCCGCCCCTACGGGGACGTACACCGCGGCGGTCGAGAGAGGTACCGCACCGGTGCGGGCATCGCGAAGTCCTCCGCACGGATCTACCGGATCTCGTTGACCATGTGGGGATGGATGCTCGCCGGCGAAACCGCGCCGACCGGACCCGCCCGCCGCGGCGCGAAACCGCCCGCCGTCCCCGTCTCCGTGAAAGATGACCCCGGCCTGCCGGAGGTGGTGGCCGAACTCGCCGCCGCACGGGCGGACGAGATGGACGCCGGGCTGAGGGACAGGTCGCTCCGGAAGATGCTCTACGAATCGGCGGCCAGAGCCAACGAGGTGCTGGGTCTGAACGTGAGGACCTGTATCCGCAGGACAAGCGCAACAAGGTCACATCGAAAGGCGGGGCGACCGAGTGGATTCACTGGCAGTCCGGCACAGCCCGGCTACTGCCCCGGCTGATCGCCGTGACGTCCCTTCGGCGGGTTCCGTCAGATGTTCGCCGCCGGGGGCAGCTCGCCCGAACCGCGGGGTATCAGCGTCGTCTTGAGCGTGACGCTCTCAGGCTCCTCGTTGACGCCGTCGAGCCGGCGGAACAGCCGTTCCGCGGCGGTGCGCCCCAGGGCCGCTGAGTCCTGGGCGATGACGGTGATGCCGAGCAGATCGGCGAGTTCGATGTCGTCGAACCCCACGAGCGCGGTGCGGCGGTCGCGTTCGGCCAGGACGCGCACCGCCGTGACCGTCACCCGGTTGTTGCCCGCGAAGACGGCGGTGACCGGCTCAGGGGCGTCCAGCATCGTCTCGACGGCCGACCGCACCCGGTCCGGCGAGGTCGAGCCGAGGGCCACCCAGCGCTCGTCGACGTCCAGTCCGGCGTCCTCCAGCGCCGCGCGATAGCCGCGCAGCCGCTCCACCGCGGTGTGGATGCGCGGGTGGTCGCCGACGAAGCCGATCCGTCGGTGCCCGTGCGCGATCAGGTGCGCCACGCCCTCGCGGGCGCCGCCGAAGTTGTCGGAGAGCACCGTGTCCGCGTCGATCCGCCCGGCGGGCCGGTCCACGAAGACGGTGGCCACTCCCGCTCTGATCTCGGGCTCCAGATAGCGGTGGTCGTATCCGGCGGGGATCACGATCAGCCCGTCCACGCGGCGGGCGCACAGCGCGAGCGCCAGCTCCTGCTCGCGATCGGGGTCCTCGGCGCTCGAGCCGTTGATGAGCAGGGCGCCGTGGGCGCGTGCCACCTCCTCGACGGCACGGCTGAGAGGGCCGTAGAACGGGTCGGCGAGATCTTCCAGGACCAGCCCGACGGAGGCGGTGCGGCCCTTGCGCAGCACACGGGCGCTGTCGTTGCGGCGGAACCCCAGGAACTCGATCGCCTCCTGCACCCGGCGCTCGGTGTCCGGGGTGACGCCCGGCTCGCCGTTGACGACCCGGGAGACGGTCTTGAGGCCGACGCCCGCCCTGGCCGCGACGTCCTTCATGGTCGGCCGATTGCCGTAGCGGTGCTCGGGAGCCCCGGGGCGACGGCCCGGCGACGACGGAACACGGTCGGTTTTGGCCACAGTGTGCTGTCCTGTCTCGATACGCGGCATACGGCGGCGGGCGAGGTGCCGAACAAGCCGGTGACTCCGGGTGGTTGTCCGACGCCTGCCCGTGGGTGTTGGATCTGGTGTGCAAGGCTGCGGCGTCGAGCATAGGGCCTGGACAACGTTGTCAGGGCAGTGGAGACTGTTCCCGAATCCGCAGGTCCGACAGCTCACCGGGGGACACCGCACCGATGCATACCGACCTCGTCGCCGCGCTCGACATCGGCGGCACCAAGATCGCCGGGGCGTTGGTGGACGGCGGGGGGAACATACGACTGCGGGCCCGTCGGCCCACGCCCGCGCAGGACGACGGCGAGACCGTGATGGGGGCGGTCGCCGCCGTCCTGGCCGAGCTGAGCGAATCGCCGCTGTGGGCGCGGGCATCGGCCATCGGCATCGGCAGCGCGGGGCCCGTGGACGCCTCCGCCGGGACGGTCAGCCCCGTCAACGTACCCGGCTGGCGGGACTTCCCGCTGGTCGCCCGGGTACGGGAGGCGACGGGCGGACTGCCGGCGGAACTCGTCGGCGACGGCGTGGCCATGACCGCGGCGGAGCACTGGCAGGGCGCCGCCCGCGGCTTCGGCAACGCGCTGTGCATGGTCGTCTCGACCGGCGTCGGCGGCGGCCTCGTCCTCGGCGGCCGACTGCACACGGGCCCGACCGGAAACGCGGGACACATCGGCCACATCAGCGTGGACCTGGACGGCGATCCGTGCCCCTGCGGCGGACGCGGCTGCGTCGAGCGGATCGCCAGCGGCCCGAACATCGCCCGCCGCGCCCTGGAGAACGGCTGGCGGCCCGGTCCCGACGGCGACGCCTCGGCCGCCGCGGTGGCCCGGGCGGCCCGCGCCGGCGACCCGGTCGCCAGCGCCTCCTACGAACGTGCGGCACAGGCCCTGGCGGCGGGCATCGCGGCGACGGCCACCCTCGTGGAGATCGAGATCGCGGTCATCGGCGGGGGAGTGGCGGGCGCGGGCGAGGTGCTCTTCGCCCCCCTGCGGCGTGCGCTGCGCGACTATGCCGCGCTGTCCTTCGTCCGGCGCCTGACCGTCGCTCCGGCGCTGACCGGCACGGACGCGGGACTGGTAGGGGCGGCGGCAGCGGCGACCGCAGCGGCGACGCGCACGTGCGTCACCCCGCCCGTCGTCGCCGGCGGGCGCGCCTGACCCGCGCAGGCCCCGTCATCGGGTGCGGTCCGGCGGAGCCGGCGTCCCGGTCCCCGGCTGCGGGCTTTGCCGCGGGACCACCACCAGGAACGCGTCCGCGTCCAGGTTCATTACGACTTCCGCCGGCAGCCCCTCGCCCCGACGTGCCCGGGCGAACTCCTCGGCGGGCCGGCTGCCGCGCGGGTCCCCTGCGGGGAACTGTTCCAACACCGTACGGTGCATCCCGCACCCCCTTGTCTCGTCCGCTCCAACGACCGGCCGCGGCCGCTGTCACGGCCGGCCCGCGACGGGCGCGGGTGAAGTCGGGTTTTCACTGCGGGGTGTTGCGGGCAATCCACTGAAGGCTACGGAAGAGGGGGAACCGTGATCGTCTGGATCAACGGCGCGTTCGGGGCGGGCAAGACCAGCACGGCGCGTGAACTGGTCGAGCTGGTTCCCGGCAGCACCCTGTTCGACCCGGAGCTGATCGGCGCCGGCATGCGCTGTCTGCTGCCGGCCAAGCGGCTGGCCGAGGCAGACGACTTCCAGGACCTGCCGATCTGGCGGCGGCTCGTCGTCGACACGGCCGCCGGGCTCCTCGCCGAGCTGGGCGGCGTGCTCGTCGTCCCCATGACCCTGCTGAGGCAGGAGTACCGGGACGAGATCTTCGGCGGCTTCGCCGCCCGCAGGATTCCGGTCCGGCATGTGCTCCTGTCTCCGGAGGAAACGATCCTGCGCCAGCGGATCGCCACCCGTGAGGAGCCGGACGTCCCCGACGCCGAACAGCGCGTACGGCAGTGGGCGTACGACCACATCGAGCCCTACCGCCAGGCCCTCGGCTGGATCGCCGCGGACGCCCATGTCGTGGACAACGGGCGGATCGGCCCCGTCGAGACCGCGCGGCGCATCGCCGACGCACTGAACAGCGGCGAGGCGGGGGCCTGCGCCATCGTGCAGACCCCGGAGCCGACGGCCGAGACCCTCGCCGCGGGTGTGCTGCTCTTCGACGAGGAGGACCGGGTGCTGCTCGTCGACCCCACGTACAAACCTGGCTGGGAGTTCCCGGGCGGCGTCGTGGAGCCGGGCGAGGCGCCCGCCCGCGCCGGAATGCGGGAGGTCGCCGAGGAACTGGGCATCACACTCGGCGAGGTGCCCCGGCTGCTGGTCGTCGACTGGGAGCCGCCCCAGCCGCCGCGGTTCGGCGGGCTCCGGCTGCTCTTCGACGGCGGGCGGCTGAGGCTGCACGGCGTCGGCGCGCAGCGCGTGCGGCTGCCGGGCGCCGAACTGCGGGGCTGGCGCTTCGCCGACGAGAGGCAGGCGGCCAAGCTGCTGCCGCCCGCCCGCTATGAGCGCTTGCGGTGGGCGCTGCGGGCGCGCGGGCTGGGGACGGTGCTGAACCTGGAGGCGGGCGTGCCGGTGGGCTGACCTGCCGGGGCTCCGCCCCGGGCCCCGCTTTACGGGGCTCCGCCCCGGACCCCCGCGCCTCAAACGCCGGCGGGGCTGGGTTCGAGCGCTGGTGGGGTTGGGTGTGTGCCTCGAGCGTCGGTGGGGTTGGGTGTGTGCCTCGAGCGCTGGCGGGGCTGGGCGTGCGCCTCAAGCGCCGGACGGGGGTTTAGGCCCCTCAGGTGGCTGTAGCGCGGCGGCCGTCAGGGTGAGGTGACGGGTCAGCACCTCGGCCGCGGCGTCGGCGTCGCGGGCCAGTGCCGCCTCCTCCAGGCGGCGGTGTTCGCCCGCGGCGTCGCGGTCGGGGTTGCGGTGTGCCGACCAGCGGCGGGCCAGTTCGCTCGCGGTCCACATCCGGTCGAAGGTCTCCAGCAGGACGGGGTTGCCGCACCCCTCCAGCAGGGTGCGGTGGAAGAGCCGATGGGCTTCGGACCATGCGCTGCTGTAGTGCTCGCCCTCTTCCGGCATATGCGCCGGGGTGCGGGCCAGACGGTGGTGGGCGGCTCGTACTCGGGCCTCCCAGTCGACGTCGCCGCGCTCGACGGACATGCGCAGCACGACCGGTTCGACGGTCCGGCGGGCCTCCGCGATCTCCTGCCAGCGGCGGTCGGAGAAGGCCGGGACGGCGAAGCCGCGGTTGGGCAGCCGGTCGGCGAGGCCCTCGCCGACCACCCGCACGAGCGCCTCCCGCACGACGGCCAGGCTCACGCCCTGTTCCTTGGCGAGGTCCTGCGGTTTGAGGGCGTCGCCGGGGGCGTAGTCCCCGCGCATGATCGCGTTCCGCAGGTGTGCGTAGACCTGCTCGGAGAGCATCTGCTTCCCCGGCGAGGGCGGGGTGTGGGCGGTCTGAGTCATACGCCTCAGCATAACGATCAAGTAAATAATCGACTATTGGCGTTATGGTCGACCTGTTGGGGAGGAGGGGCGACGCGACGCCTCTGCGTGACGCTGCGGGCCGCCTTCGGGGCCATCGGCCTCCCGGCCGACGCCGCCCCCCCCGCCGCCCTCGGCTTCACCGCGGTCGGGCACACCCTCGGCAGCGCGGTCCTGACCGCCACCGCCGAATCCCCGGCCCGGCGAACAGCGCGTCCGGACTGATCGACACCACGCGCTGAGCCCGGCCGGGTCACGGGGCGGCGGAGCCCCGCCTCAACGTGCCGCGTCCGCCGCCGCGACCAGCGTCTCCGCCGCGCCTTCCGTCAGCGGCGCGCCATGCCCGAAGCAGACCGTGGACGGCGCGAGCGAGGCCAGCCGCCGCATCGAGACCAGCGCGGCCGCGCGGTCCACATTGAACGCGCCCAGCATCACCTGCCCCACGGCGGCGACGCTGTCGCCGGTGAACAGCACGCCGTGGCGCGGCAGATGGACGGCGATCGAACCGTCCGTATGGCCGGGTGAGTGGAGCGCCACCGCTCCGTCGCCAAAGCCCAGCTCGTCACCGTCCTCCAACTCACGGTCGACGCGCGTGGGCGGGGCCGGCGGGACCGCGAGCCCCCGCTCGTAGTACGGGATCTCCCAGTCGAGCAGCACGGGCTCCGGCGCCGGCGCCTCGCCGCGGATCACCGGCGCGTCCAGCCGGTGCGCCAGCACCCGGGCGCCGTGACGCTCCGCCAGTTCCCCGGCCGCGCCCACATGGTCGCGGTGGCAGTGGGTCAGCACGATCCGGCGTATGTTCCCGGGGGACAGTCCGGCGGACCGTATCGCCTCCTCGATCGAGCGGGCCGAGTCCACCCGGCCCGCGTCGACCAGCGTCAGTTCACCGCCGTCGTTCCACAGGTAGGCCTGGCCGACGGGGAAGGCGAACATATGCAGTCGGGGCAGCACCTGGATGACGTCCATACGGTGACCGTAGGCGGTCGGCCGCGTCCGCCGCGGGACACTATGCCGACAGCGATCTCCGCCCTGAGCTGAACGCCCCAGGCGCGCGCCCGCTTCGCTACGCCTGCTTGGAGGACGCGTAGTTGAGCAGGAACAGCGCCTCCGCCACCGACAGCCGCTCCAGCTCGTCGGGGGAGACGGACTCGTTCACCGCGTGGATCTGCGCGGCCGGGTCGCTCAGCCCGATCAGCAGGATCTCCGCCCGCGGGTACAGCGCGGCCAGCGTGCTGCACAGCGGGATCGAGCCGCCCATGCCCGCGCTCTGCATCTCCTGGTCCGGGTAGGCCACTCGCATCGCCTCGGCCATCGAGGTGTACGCGGGGCTGGTGACGTCCGCCTGGAAGGGGTGTCCCTGCCCCACCTGCTCCACCGAGACCTTCGCCCCCCACGGGGTGTGCGCCTCCAGGTGCGCCGCCAGCAGCCCGGCCGCCGCCGTGACGTCCTGACCCGGCGGCACCCGCAGGCTGACCAGAGCCCGGGCGCTCGCCTGCACCGAAGGCGTCGCGCCGACCACCGGAGGGCAGTCGATGCCCAGCACGGTGACCGCGGGGCGCGCCCAGACGCGGTCCGCCACGGTGCCGGAGCCGATCAGCTCCACGCCGTCCAGCACCTTGGCGTCCTTGCGGAAGTCCTCCTCCGGATACTGCAGGCCGTCCCACTCCATGTGCGCGTCAAGACCGTCCACCGTGGTCGAGCCGTCCTCGGCGCGCAGCGAGTCCAGTACGCGGATGAGCGCGGCGAGCGCGTCGGGAGCGGCGCCGCCGAACTGACCGGAGTGCAGATTGCCTTCGAGCGTGTCCGTCTGCACCCGCATCAGCGTCATTCCACGCAGCGTCGCGGTCACGGTCGGCAGGCCGGTGCGGAAGTTGCCGCAGTCGCCGATGACGATGGCGTCGGCGGCCAGCAGCCCGGGGTGCGCCTCCGCGTAGCGCTCCAGGCCGCCGGTGCCCTGCTCTTCCGAACCCTCGACGACGACCTTGACGTTGACCGGCACGCCGCCGTTCGCCTTGAGTGCGCGCAGCGCTAGCAGATGCATGATGAAGCCGCCCTTGCAGTCCGCGGCGCCGCGGCCGTACCAGCGGCCGTCCGGGCGCTCGGTCAGCGCGAACGGCGGAGTGGTCCACGCGGACTCGTCGAGCGGCGGCTGCACGTCGTAGTGCGCGTACAGCAGCACGGTCGGGGCGCCGACCGGACCCGGCAGGAAACCGTAGACGGACTGGGTGCCGTCCGGGGTGTCCAGCACCGCCACGTCCTCGAAGCCCTCGGTGCGCAGCGCGTCGGCGACCCAGGCGGCGGCCGCCTCGCATTCGCTCTTGGGGAACTGGGCGGGGTCCGCCACCGACTGGAAGGCCACCAGCTCCGTGAGCTCCGCTTTTGCACGGGGCATCAGGGACACGACGGTCTCGGCGATCGGACGGGCGGTCATGGGCACGCTCCTTGTGGGTGCGACGTTGTCCGTGATGTGTGTACGGCGAATGCGTCTTCGATACTCCCACAGCGGAAATCCCCGGACCGCGCCGTAGGATGCCGTGCAACAGCATGTGCCATGCGTCGGATCGGGAGCAGAAACACATCGTGAGCAGCGAGAACGGGGCCGTTGGAGCGGGCGCGGAAGGTGAGCCGGGCGAGCCGGCGGGAGAGGTGTGGGACGTCGTCGTGGTCGGCGGCGGGCCCGCGGGGGCCTCGGCGGCGTATGCGGCGGCCGTCGCGGGCCGCCGTGTGCTGCTCCTGGAGAAGGCGGAGCTGCCCCGCTACAAGACCTGCGGCGGCGGGATCATCGGTCCCTCGCGCGACAGTCTGCCGCCGGGGTTCGAACTGCCGCTGAGCGACCGGGTGCATGCGGTCACCTTCTCGCTGAACGGCCGGCTGGCGCGTACGCGCCGTTCCAAGAGGATGCTGTTCGGCCTGGTCGACCGGCCGGAGT
Organism: Streptomyces chengmaiensis; assembly: GCF_029846775.1. Classification (NCBI taxonomy): domain Bacteria; kingdom Bacillati; phylum Actinomycetota; class Actinomycetes; order Kitasatosporales; family Streptomycetaceae; genus Streptomyces; species Streptomyces chengmaiensis. The sequence continues at coordinate 99,536 of NZ_JARWBG010000007.1, read as the reverse complement.
TCGACGCGGGCCTGGTCGAGCAGGCGCAGAAGGCGGGCGCTGCGCTGCGCACGGGCGTCACCGTCACCCGAGTCGAGCAGCACGGGCCCGCCGTGCCGGACCGGCGCACGGTCGCCGTGGTCCTCGCGGGCGGCGAGACGGTCCTGGCGAGGGCGGTCGTCGGCGCGGACGGCAGCGCCAGCCGCATAGGGGCCCATATCGGCGTCAAGGTCGACCAGGTCGACCTCGGCTTGGAGGCGGAGATCCCGGTACCGGAGACGGTGGCCGAGGACTGGGCGGGGCGGGTGCTCATCGACTGGGGCCCGATTCCCGGCAGTTACGGCTGGGTCTTCCCCAAGGGGCGGACGCTGACCGTCGGGGTGATCTCGGCGCGTGGCGAGGGAGCGGCGACCAAGCGCTATCTGGAGGACTTCATCGCCCGGTTGGGCCTTGCGGGATTTGAGCCCGCGATCTCCTCCGGGCATCTGACGCGCTGCCGCAGCGATGACTCGCCGCTGTCGCGCGGACGGGTGCTGGTGTGCGGGGACGCGGCCGGGCTGCTGGAGCCGTGGACGCGGGAGGGGATCTCCTTCGCCCTGCGCTCCGGGCGGCTCGCGGGGGAGTGGGCGGCGAGGATCGCCGAGGCGCACGACGCGGTGGACGCGCGCCGGCAGGCGCTGAACTACGCCTTCGCCGTCAAGGCGTCGCTCGGCGTGGAGATGAGCGTGGGTCGCCGCATGCTCACGGTCTTCGAACGCCGGCCCGGGCTGCTGCACGCGGCGATCACCGGCTTCCGGCCCGCGTGGCGCGCTTTCACGGACATCACGCGCGGCGCGACGAGCCTCGCGGGCCTTATGCGCACCCATGGGATCGCCCGCCGTGCGCTGGACACCCTGGACCGCCGCGGGGGGTAGGCCCGCCGCGCCCGTGACCGGGGCTGCGTCCCGGATCCCGCGCGGGGGCTGCGCCCTGGATCCCGTGCGGGGACTCCGCCCTGGCCCCCTGCGCCTCCACCGCCGGAGACGCTTCTTGCCCTCAACCCCGGACAGGCTTGGTTTTCCGGTCCGTCCGGGGAGAGTTGGCAGGGGCTTGAGGGCACGGGCCTCCGTGCCGTACTGGGAACCCGGGCTCCGCCCCGGATTCGGGAGCCGGACGCGGGGCGGCCGGTGCGTCCGTCGTCAGCAGCGCGTCCGTCGTCAATCGGACACGGTGATGCGGAAGACCGGGTGCCGGTGCGCCGCCGCCAGGAGTTCGGCGTCGGTCGAGTCCGCGTTCACGTCGCCGAAGAAGCGGCCCACTTCCCAGCCCCACCGCCTGAGGTACCTCCGCAGCAGCTCCGGCTTCTCCTCGTCCGGCAGCTCCACGGCCGTGAACGGGCGGGTCCTGCGGCCGACCTGGAGGCGGCCGCCACCCGCGGCGCGGAGGTTGCGGACCCACTGGGAGTGGCCGCGGGCGGAGATCAGGTACGGCCCGCCCTCGTACGGCAGCGGGTTCACCGGGAGCCGTCGCCACTCGCCGCTCGTACGGCCGCGCACCGACAGCTCCGCACTGCCCATGAGGCTGACGCCGCGCCGCGCCAGCCACCCCACCGCGCCGTTGAAGACCCGGTCGAATCGTCCCGGCTTGATGTAGTGCGTCTGCTCCATGTCCCTCCGCCTCCCGGCCGCCCCGACTGTGAGAGCGCTGCTCTCGCTTGAGAGCAGTGTGCGCCCACGCCCGTGGATTGCGCAAGAGCAGTGCTCTCATTCTTGAGCGGTGATCTGAAGCCATGGAAGACTGTCGCCATGAGCGCGATCCGAGGGGCCAGAGAGCGGGCCCGCACCGAAGTCACCACGGCCATCAAGAACGAGGCTCGCAGACAGCTCGCGCAGGAGGGCGCCGCCAAGCTCTCGCTGCGCGCCGTCGCGCGTGAGCTGGGCATGGTCTCCTCCGCGCTCTACCGCTACTTCCCGAGCCGCGACGACCTGTTGACCGCCCTGATCGTCGACGCCTACGACGCCGTCGGCGCCGCCGCCGAGACCGCCCTGGCCGACGGCCGGGACGGCCCGGGGGGCCTCGGCCCCCGCGACCGCTGGAGCGCGGTCTGCTCCGCCGTCCGCGCCTGGGCCCTCGCCCACCCCCACGAGTACGCCCTGATCTACGGCTCCCCGGTGCCCGGCTACACCGCCCCCGGCGACACCATCGGGCCTGCCTCCCGCGTCGGACTCACCCTGATCGCCATCGCCCGTGACGCCTCCCGCGCGGACGCGCTCGCTCCTCCGCCGCTCTCCGTCGAGCTGCGTCCCGAGGCGGCGCGGATCGCCGCCGACATCGCCCCCGATCTGCCGCCCGCCGTCGCCGTCGCTCTCGTCGCCGCCTGGGCGCAGCTCTTCGGGCTGATCTCCTTCGAGGTCTTCGGCCAGTTCAACCGGATGGTCGAGGAACGGGACGCCTTCTTCGCGCAGGCCGCGTCCCGCCTCGCGGAGGACGTCGGCCTGCGGGGCTGAGCATGCGCGCCGGCCCGGCTGCGCCCGCGACACGGCTCGGGGGACAGCCGCGGCTGCCACGCGGGGCCGACGCGGCTCGGCAGCCGCCGTGGGCTCGCTCGACTGCCGCCCGTGCGGACTGGGGCGATGCGCGGCGGACCGTGTCTTCGGCCCGGTGGAACACATTCGCGGCCGGGCCGTGGTCCGAGACCGACGAGCTTCGACGGCATGGAATCACCGTGGAGGTTGCGACCGGGGTGCTGGACCTTCTTTCGGGCCTGGCAGGTCGGGCATCCTCGACAGGATGTCGCCTGTACTGCGGATGGGCCCTGTGACTGAAGGCCCTGGGCGGGATGGGCCGTCCGGAGAGGACTTCTCCCGCCGACCGGTCGTCAGTCCGCTCACCGCGGAGACGGACGTCAGCCGGACCGCGACCAAGGGACGTACAGAAGGCTGCGGCCGGGCTCGGAGCCCGGGGGCAGACCCAACCGGCGGCGCCGGCCTAGGAGTCGGGCCTGGTGAAGCCACGCCGGCCCGGCCGATCCGGCTCCCGCACGGGCGTCGCGGGGGCCGTACGGGCGAAACGCCACAGGACCGTGACGACCCGGAGGACGAACACCACGGCCGCGGCGGCCGTGCCGACGACCCGCAGACCCCCCTCCAGTGCGGTCGGCAGCGTGAAGGCCAGGGCGGGCCCGGCGACCGCTCCGAAGACCAGTGCGGCGGCGAAGGCCGCACTGGCCAGCGCATAGCCGATCTCGACCGTGATCGCGTCGCGGTCCGCCCGGGTTCGCCTCACGCTCCGCCGTGTGGGTCCTGTCATGCCCGCAGTCTCACACGCGGGCGACTGAGACGGCCAGGAGCGGGCCGACGGCGAGACGGCTAGGACCAGGTGACGGCCGAGCGCTCGCGCCACAGTTCGGCGAGATCCGCGTCTCCGGTGACCGAAACGGCCGTCAGCGGCAGCCGGTTCCACAGGGTCAGATAGAGCCGGTCGGCCGGGCCGCTCAGTTCGCAGTCCGCGGGGCCGTCGTCCGTGCGCGCGGTGCGGGGCGGCTCCGGAGAGAGCCGGACGGTCCACACATCGCCCGAGTCGACGGCCCGCACACGCAGCACGCGCGGCTCCTCGGTGCGCACCCGGCTGCGGGAGCGGGCGTGGAAGCCGCCGAGCAGTTCGTCTACGCCGTCGGCGGCGAAGCGCGCGACTACCGGCCCCGGCCTGCCGTCGCGCGCCCACTCGGCGTCCGCGCGGTGCACCGCCGTCTCGTGGGCCTGCCGCCGCGCCCAGAACGCCAGCGGTGAGGGCGCCGGCAGAAACGTCCAGCACTCGAGGTCGTCGGCCGCTTCGCCGAGCGCGGCCACCAGCAGTCCATGGCCGTCCCTGAACCACTCCAGCAGAGCCTCGCCGTCGAGGTCGGGCTCGCCGTCGCCGGGGCGGAACCGGGTGAGGCCCTCGGTCACGAAGGCCGTCGCCCACCGGTGGACCATGCCCGTGTGCCGCAGCAGATCCCGCACGGTCCAGCCGGGGCACGTCGGCACGGCTGCCGCGGTGTCGGCCGCCTGCGCGGCTTCCGCCAGCAACCGGCCCTCCCGGTCAAGGCACTTGATCAGTTCAGCGGTCTCCATGCGGCGATTGTGCCACCCGGCTCGGACGGCCGGCCGGTGCGAGCGCACGGTGCTCCTGCGGGGGCCGCGACTCCGCGCCGTGCCGGGACTCGTGTCCGGGGCGGACCTCGGGCATGGAGCCGGACCCGTGCCCCGGGCGGGAGACACCGCGTGAGCCGTATCCGATGACCGCGGCCGCGGCCGCGAGCGCCGCCACGGTCGTCAGCGCCGTCGGCAGCGAGAACCAGTCCGAGAGGAAGCCGATCGCGGGAGGCCCCAGCAGCATTCCGCCGTATCCGAGCGTCGAGGCGGCCGCGACGCCCGCGGGCCCGGCGAGCGAGCCCGCCCGGTCCACCGCGACCGGGAAGATGTTGGCCAGGCCGAGACCGGTCACGGCGAAACCGAGAAGTGCCGCCCAGACGGTCGGGGCGAGCGCGCCGAGGAGCATGCCGACGGCGGCCGTCGCTCCCCCCGCAACCAGGGTGCGGGTCTGCCCGAGCCGTTCGAGCAGGGCAGTGCCGCACAGCCGTCCGGCGGTCATGGCCAGCGCGAACAGGGAGTACCCGGCGGCCGCGAGGCCCGGGTGGGCGTGCAGGTCCTGTTCGAGGTGGAGTGCTCCCCAGTCGGCCAGCGCACCTTCTCCGTACGCCGTGCACAGGGCGATGACGCCGAAGAGGATCACGATGCGGCGGGTGCCGTGCGGCATACGGCGCGAAGCGTCCGCACCCGTCGACGGCGACGTGTCCCCGGCCGCGCCGGTCCCCGGCCCGACCGGCGCGGGTGTGCGCAGCAGCGCGGGTCCGGCGGCCGCTGTCACCAGCAGCCCGACGCCGGTGAGCGCGGTCAGATGCGCCGTCGGGTCCAGGCCGCCCGCCACCAGCCCGCCGAGGCCCGCGCCCAGCATCCCGCCCAGACTGAAAGCGGCGTGGAAGCTCGGCATGACCGGCCTGCGCAGAGCGGCGACGAGATCGACGGCGGCGCTGTTCATCGCCACGTTGATCGCGCCGTAGGCGGTGCCGAAGACCAGCAGCACCAGTCCCAGGGCGAACGCCGAGTGGGTCAGCGGGGGCAGCGCGATGCTGAGTGAGAGCAGCGCACCGCTTGCGACCGTCATGGGACGGCTGCCGAAGCGGCGGCAGAGGCTGCCGGTGAGCGTCATCGTCACCACGGCGCCGGCGGAGACGCCGAGGAGGGCGAGCCCGAGGTCGCTTGCGGACGCGCCGGTCTGCTGCTTGATCGCCGGAATGCGGACGACCCAGCCGGCGAAGAGGAAGCCGTCGAGGGCGAAGAAGACGGTCAGCGCGGTGCGGAGGCGGGTGAGGTCTGCGGGGCCAGGGCCTGAGGGAACGGCCGTTTCGATTTTGTTTATGAGCGGCACAAACTCAGGATAGGGGCCGTCGCCCATCGGCGTCCACTTGCCGACGGCCCGTCAGCGGCCCACCCGCCGATGCCCGGCGTCCGCCGGAGCAGACCGCGCAGCGCGACCGGATCGCCGTCCGCCTGTGCGCGCAGCCTGCGCAGATCGCCGCCGTACGACTCAAGCAGCAGCTCCGCTCCCTCGCCCAGCTGGGCGGCCGTCCGCTCGTCATAGTGCCGGTAGCCCCCTCGCCGAGGGCGTCCATGCGCTGCTGCCGGCCCGCCTCCGCCACAGCGCGAGGAGTCCGCATCCCGGCGGCGAACAGCGCGCGTGCCGTGGCCGCCGCCGTTGTGGCCCGGATCCGCGCACTGAGCAGGCCGCCAGCAGCCGGTAGCGGGGCTGCGGGGTGCCCTTCAACCGGATGCCGGCGTCCTCGGCGTATGTGCGGCCGTGCCGGTCGAGCAGTGCCCGCACGGTCGCCGAGTCCGGGTCGGAGCCCGATCCGACCGCACGGTTCGTGCGACTCGTACGGCATGCCATGACGCCTCCGGGCTCTCGGTTTCGCTGCCCGCATCACCCCACGGCCAGGGGCTGAAACAGGCCATGTGTGTTCCGCGGCGGCCTGGCCGCCGGTCCGATCGCCCGATCATGGGAGACTCGCACCCATGAACGGCAAGGCGACGACGGCGAGAACGCGGCTGGAGAGAGGGCGCAGCGCCCTCGGTCCCGCGCTGGAACTGGTGCACACCGGAAGGGCCCCCACACGCGCCGTGCTCACCGCCGAACTGGGCGTCACCCGCGCCACCGCGGGGGCGGTGGCGGCGGAACTCGAGGCGCTCGGTCTCATCCGCGTCGACTCGCGGCCGACCGCCGCCGCGGGCCACCAGGGCCGTCCCTCGCACCGCCTCGCCGTCGACGACACCGGGCCCGTCGTGCTCGCGGCCCAGGTGCACGCCGACGGCTTCCGGGCCGCGCTCATCTCGCTCGGCGGGCGCATGGTGGCGACCGCGCCCGGCTGCGTCACCGTCTCCGCAGACCCCGCACAGGTGCTCGGCGAGGTCGTGCGGGCGGGCGCGGGTCTGCTGCGCGAGAGCGGCCGACGCTGCGTCGGCGCAGGCCTTGCCGTGCCCTCCGCCGTCGCCGAACCCGAGGGCACCGCTCTCAACCCGCTGCATCTGGCGTGGCCCGCCGGCGCACCGGTGCGGGACATCTTCGCCGCGCAGGTGCGGGCGGCCGGCATCGAAGGCCCCGCCTTCACCGGCAACGACGTCAATCTCGCGGCGCTGGCCGAGCACCGGCACGGGGCCGGGCGCGGCGCGCAGCATCTGCTCTGCGTGGCCACCGGGCACCGCGGCGTGGGCGGCGCCCTCGTCCTCGATGGCCGTCTGCACACCGGCAGTTCCGGCCTGGCCCTCGAGGTAGGCCACCTCACCGTCAATCCCGAGGGCCGCCCCTGCCACTGCGGCAGCCGTGGCTGCCTCGACGTCGAGGCCGACCCGCTGGCCTTCCTCACCACGGCGGGCCGCGAGCCCGGCCCCGAGGTGTCGCTGCTCCAGCAGTCCCGCGACCTGCTCCGCGGGGAGTACGACGACCCCGGAGTGCGCACCGCCTGCGAGGAGCTGATCGACCGCCTCGGCCTCGGGCTCGCCGGCCTGGTCAACATCCTCAACCCCGACCGCATCATTCTCGGCGGGCTGCACCGCGAACTCCTGGACGCGGACCCGGAGCGGCTGCAGGCCGTGGTCGCAGACCGCAGCCTGTGGGGGCGCAGCGGGGGAGTGCCGATTCTGCCGTGCAGCCTCGACCACAACAGCCTGGTGGGGGCGGCGGAGCTGGCCTGGCAGCCGGTGCTGGACGACCCGCTCGCCGCCCTCGCCTGAACCGGGGGCTCCAACCGCAGGGCCGCTGCTGCTCCATCGCCGGAGGCCGGGGCCTTCCGGCCTCTCCGACGACGGGGCAGCCTGGGACGCGGCCGAAGGCCGTACCCGGCGCCAAGGGCGCTGGAGCGGACCCGCGCACAAGGGGTGTGACCCGTCCGGAGGCACGGGGGGCGGGTCGCCCGCGCCCTGCGGGTAGCGAGCACGTATGAACCACAGGCGTGCCCGCGCGGCCCACCACGCCCACCGCCTCCGGGACCTGCACCGCAGGATCCTCGAGTCGCCCGTCGGGCTGGGCTGGAACCGGGCCCGCCGGATGGAGCTGATGCACCGCGCGATGGGCTTCGCGGCCCTGGGGTTCCTCACGCTCGTTCCGCTGCTCATCGTGGTCGCCGCGGCGGACCCGGCCAGCGGTGAGGGGTTCGCCCGCTGGCTGGGGGAGGCCCTGGGGGTCTCGGAGTCCTCCCAGGAGGAGGTGAGGGACCTGTTCGGGGTCCCGGACGAGGCGCTGCAGCGCACCACCGCCTTCGGTCTCGCCGCGCTGACCGTGTTCGGGCTGACCTTCGGCTCCGTGGTGCAGACCGGCTATGAGCGGGTCTGGGACCTGCCCACCGCGCGCTGGCACACGATGTGGCGGCATGTCGTCTGGCTGGCGCTGCTGATCTTCGCGCTGGTCGCGTTCGTCAACAACCCGGTGCCGGAGGACGCGGGCTGGCTCGGCTACGCGGGGGCGCTGCTCGATCTGATCGGCACCTTCGTCTTCTTCTGGCTCTCGCAGCGGCTGCTGCTCGGCGGGCGGGTGAGGTGGCGGGCCCTGCTGCCCGGCGCGGTGACGACCGCGCTGGCGATGCTGGGCCTGCGGATCTTCTCCCAGCTCGTCTTCTCGCCGCTGATCGCTTCGAACGCGGTCACCTACGGGCCCTTCGGGACCGTCCTGGTCATCCAGTCCTGGCTCGTCGGCGTCGGCGTGGTCGTCTACGGCGGGGCGCTCGTCGGCCGGCTGATCCACGAACGCCGCACCGAGCGCAGGATCCGCAGCGATTTCGGCCTGCCCTGAGCGCCGCCGCGAGGAGCAGCCGCGGGTCCCGCACTCCCCTCGCGGGCAGTGCCGGCGGCCGCACGACGACCGGGTCGCCATCCGGCGCGCGCGTCGGTGATCCGCCACGGGCCGTCCGAGCTGTGCTACGGTCCTGGAGTTGCAGTTGTGGTACCCATGAACCTATGTGCGCCTGACGGGAATGCTTCTCCTTCAGGTGCATTATTTGTTTCCGGCATCTCCGGATGGGGCCTCTGCCTACAGAAGGAGAATGTCATGGCACAGGGAACCGTCAAGTGGTTCAACTCCGAAAAGGGTTTCGGCTTCATCCAGCAGGACGGCGGCGGTCCCGACGTCTTCGCCCACTACTCGAACATCGCGACCCAGGGCTTCCGTGAGCTCCAGGAGGGCCAGCGGGTCTCCTTCGACGTCACGCAGGGCCAGAAGGGCCCGCAGGCGGAGAACATCGTCCCCGCCTGACCGCCGGACGCGTATCCGCGCACCGGGGTCTGCACCGTCAGGGTGCGGACCCCGGTTTGCGCTGTTTCCAGGAAGGTGAGAACCGCATGTCCCGCAGGCCTCAGAAGCCGAACCGGCGGGCCTCGTCGCCCCGACCGTCCGCGTCGCCGCCGAGGGAATTCCGACTGCCGGAAAGCACGACACCCGCACTTCCCGCCGTCGAGGACTTCGCCGGTCTGGACATGCCCGCGGGGCTGCTGAAGACCCTCAGCGCGCAGGGCGTCACCACCCCGTTCCCGATCCAGGCCGCCACGCTGCCCAACTCGCTCGCCGGCCGTGACCTGCTGGGGCGCGGACGCACCGGCTCCGGCAAGACGCTCGCTTTCGGGCTTGCGATGCTGGCACGCACGGCCGGACTGCGTGCCCGGCCCAAGGCGCCCCTCGCCCTCGTGCTGGTGCCCACGCGTGAACTCGCCCAGCAGGTGTCGGACGCGCTGACCCCGTATGCGACTGCGGTGAACCTCCGGCTGGCCACCGTGGTCGGCGGGCTGTCCATCACCAGACAGGCCGGTGCGCTCCGGCGCGGCGCGGAAGTGGTCGTGGCGAGCCCCGGCAGGCTCAACGACCTCGTGGAACGCGGGGACTGCGTGCTCGACGACGTACGCATCACGGTGCTGGACGAAGCCGACCAGATGACCGACATGGGCTTCCTGCCGCAGATCACCAAGCTGATCCGGCAGGTACGGCCCGACGGGCAGCGCATGCTCTTCTCCGCCACCCTGGACCGCAATATCGACCGCCTGGTGCAGCAGTTTCTGACCGACCCCGTGGTGCACTCCGTCGACCCGTCCGCGGGAGCGGTGACCACCATGGAGCACCATGTGTTCCACATCCAGGACGAGACCGACAAGAAGGCCGTCACCACGCGCATCGCTGCCCGTGACGGCCGGGTCATCCTCTTCCTCGACACCAAGAGGTCCGCCGACCGGCTCGCCAAGCGGCTCCTGGCCGTCGGCGTCCGCGCGGCGGCACTGCACGGAGGCCGCTCCCAGCCGCAGCGGAACCGCACCCTGGAGCAGTTCAGGAACGGTCAGGTCAGCGCCCTGGTGGCGACGAACGTCGCGGCCCGGGGCATACACATCGACGACCTCGACCTCGTCGTCAACGTCGATCCCCCCGCCGACCACAAGGATTACCTCCACCGGGGCGGCCGCACGGCCCGCGCCGGCGGCTCCGGCAGTGTGGTCACGCTGGTCCTGCCCGCCCAGAAACGGGACGTCACCCGCCTTATGTCGGACGCCGGCATCCGCCCCAGGACGACCCGCGTCACGTCAAGCGATGCGGAGCTGGCCGCCATCACCGGCGCCCGCGAGCCCTCCGGCGTGGCCGTCACGCTCGAGGTGCCCCCGCCGTCGACACGGACGGCGTCCCGCCCGGACCGGGAGACCGGCGCCAAGCCCGGCAGGCGATCCGGCCGCCGCCGCCGAAACGGCGGCGGGGCCAGGGGGGCGGCAGGCGCTGCCGCCAGAGTGGGGAGCCGGGGTTCCGACCGCCGGTCCGAGGCCGGGGCGACGGCATCCGGCAGTGCGTCCGCGACCGGCGGGGCGGTGAACCGAGCCAAGCGGTAAACGGTCAGCCCGCCACCGCGGACCGCGCGGTCGAGGGGCCCCGCCGCCCCGGCCGGTCCTCCTCCGCCGCGAAGGGGCCGTCCGCCGACGCGCCGTACAGGGCCGGGTGGGCGGCCGCCAGGGGCGGCGGGGGCGGCGCGGCGAGCGTGAACCAGACGACCTTGCCGTCCTCGCCGTCGGGCCGTGCGCCCCAGCTCTCGCTCATCGCCTCTATGAGGGCGAGCCCACGGCCGGATGTGGCGAACGGGTCCGCGTCGCCCCTCCCTCTCGTGCCGCCCCTCCCTTCCACGCCGGCAGCCCCTCCCGTGTCGACGTCGGCACGGGAGCCGAGACCGGTCCCGACGCCGCCGTGCGGGACGGGAAGGCGCGGGTCGTGATCGCGGACGGAGACCCTGAGCACCCCCCGCAGCAGCTTGAGCTCCACCCGGCACAGCTTGTCCGGCTGTGCATGGCGATGGACGTTCGTCAGCAACTCGGTGACGCCGAGCGCCGCGTGGTCGATCAGCGGATCGAGGTGCCAGTAGCGCAGTTGAGCGGAGATGATTCTGCGTACCTGACCGATCCGCGACGGCAGGGCCTGGAGCTCCACCGTGCAGTGCCTGCTTGGCTGGCTGATCACGGCTGCGACTCCCCGAATGAGGTCCGGAAGAAGACGAAGGATCGGATGCGTAAGGCCAGGGTGAACCAGCGCGTACCGCCGCGCAACTCATGGCATCCGGACGGACACGCTCAGCGACGGGGGCCCCGAACGGCCTCCAGGAAGTGCCCGGCCAGAGCCCTGCCGTCGCGTATCCGGCTGCTGCGCTGCCCCATGGTGAGCCGGTACCGGTGGCCGTTGAGCGTGGCGACCGTGCTGTCGTCGCCCGCGAACCACGGCTTGCCCGCCCGCACGGCACGCAGCGGGGCGCTGTCGATCACCCGGCCGTAGCTGGTCAGCAGCGCCAGTCTGCCGTCCTTGATCAGCACCTGTCCGGCCCTGGTGAGCGAACGCGGCCACCGCTCGATCCGCACACCGGTCGCGCGGAACTCTGGCTCCGTCATCTCCATCGGCACAGGCCCCTTTCGCGCAGGTTCCTGCTCGCAGTCTGCACAACAACCGGCCCTCGCACCAGAGCCTGTGGGACGACCGTCCACAAGTGACCCCTATGGATGCCCAAAGCGAATGTTTCCGCAGGTCGTGGGCTTACTGTTGCAGGTGTGGACCGATGGCGAAGAGGCAAGGAACGGCACGCATGAGCATCAGTGAGCAGGCAGTGACAGGCCAAGCGGCCGCCACCGTGGACGTGGACCGCAGTGACCTCGGGTACCGGGAGTGGCTCAAGGACGCCGTGCGCAAGGTGCAGGCCGACGCCAACCGCTCCGCCGACACCCATCTGCTGCGTTTCCCGCTCCCCGAGAAGTGGGGGATCGACCTCTACCTCAAGGACGAGTCCACCCATCCGACCGGCAGCCTCAAGCACCGCCTCGCCCGCTCGCTCTTCCTGTACGGGCTGTGCAACGGCTGGATCAGGCCGGACAAGCCGGTCATCGAGGCGTCCAGCGGCTCCACAGCGGTGTCGGAGGCGTACTTCGCCAAGCTGATCGGGGTCCCGTTCATCGCCGTGATGCCCCGCACGACCAGCGCCGAGAAGTGCCGGCTGATCGAATTCCACGGCGGGCGGTGCCATTTCATCGACGACCCGCGCACGATGTACGAGGAGTCGGCGGCGCTCGCGGAGCGCACCGGCGGCCACTACATGGACCAGTTCACCTATGCCGAGCGGGCCACGGACTGGCACGGCAACAACAACATCGCCGAGTCGATCTACCAGCAGCTGCGGCTGGAGCGCTACCCGGAGCCCGCCTGGATCGTCGCCACGGCGGGCACCGGCGGCACGTCGGCGACCATCGCCCGCTATGTGCACTACATGCAGTACGACACCCGCGTCTGTGTGCCGGACCCGGAGAACTCCTGCTTCTTCGACGGCTGGACACGCGACGACCCCTCCGCCACCAGCGACTGCGGCTCCCGGATCGAGGGCATCGGCCGGCCGCGGATGGAGCCCAGCTTTGTGCCCGGGGCGATCGACCGGATGATGAAGGTGCCGGACGCGGCCACCGTTGCGGCGGTGCGGGCGCTGGAACGGGTCATCGGCCGCAAGGCGGGCGGCTCCACCGGCACCGGGCTGTGGAGTGCGCTCAGGATTGTCGCCGAGATGGTGCAGCGCGGGGAGCGGGGCAGCGTCGTCACCCTGATCTGCGACGCCGGCGACCGCTACCTCGACAAGTACTACTCCGACCACTGGCTGGCGGAGCAGGACCTGGACATCGCTCCGTACACGGCGGCCGTCGAGCTGTTCCTCGCCACCGGGGAGTGGCCGGACTGACCGTGACGGGCCGTCGGCGGCGTGCCGACGCGGCCCCGGCGCCGCCGCGTCGGGGCCGCGTCGGGGGCGCGGAGCATTGCGGTCGGGGAGCGGTCGGGGCGTGGTGGGAGTCGTCAGGGAGTGGTGGAACGGGCGAGCAGACGCTCGAGATTGGCCACCGCCTTGGCGAAGGCCCGGGCCAGCCCCCGACGGCCCAGACGCATGGCGATCCGCAGCGGCGCCGGGCCGTCCGCGGCCATGGTCCACTGCACGCGGCAACCGCCGGGGACGGGCGTGAGCCGCCACTCCTCCAGCAGCGCCCGCGGCCCCGGCGCGTCCGTCCCGTCCACCCGGTACACGTAGCGCACGCCCGGTTCCGCCGCCAGGACCGTCTCGACGAAGCGGGTCCCGCCCTTGAGCCGTATCTCGCGGCCCGCCCCCTGACGCGTGGACCGTGCCGAGGTGACGGCCGTGAACCAGCGCGGCCAGCCGGCGACATCGTCTGCGAGCGCCCGGTACACCGCCTCGGGCGTGGCCGCGATCTCATCGGCGAACACCAGCCGCACCGGCGCGGACGGGAAGAAGTCGAGCTCCACACGGCGGAGAGAGCGGAGTCCTCGGGCCATGGACCGTACCTCCTGCGGGAGAGGGGTCGGACGGTCCGCCCCACCATAACTGGCGTCCCGTCAGTTGTCTTCGGCGGGCGAGCGCAGCGCACCGTCCAGCGCCCGGCCGAACACCACCCGCCCGACCCGTGCGACCAGCGGGTCCAGCAGCCGCGGCAGCGGCCGGAGGGACAACTCCTCCGTCCATACGACGACACAGCCGGCGTCCGGCCCCGCCCGCGTCGGCAACACCTCGATCTCCGCCCAGCCCTTGACGACGTTTCCGCGCTTGACCAGCCGGCAGCGCCCCGGGCGTCCCGCAGCGGGCGGCGTCCAGCAGACGACCTCCATCGGATCGTCGACGCCGACGCGCCCCACGCCCGTACGCACCGTGAACACCGTGCCCTCTGTGAACACCGCTCGCTGTCCCGAGGACGGCGGCCCGGCGGCCGCGCCGCCGGACACGACCCCAGTGACGGACGTCAGCGGCACCCGGGCGGCATGCGCCCGCCAGTCGGTGACCCGCCGCCACGCCTTCTCGGCGGACAGCGTCGTGGCACGGGTGAGCCGGAAGACGGTCACGACGCCATACTCGCATGTGCCGCGCCGCATGTGAGGAGGCGTCCGGACGCGGGGAGATTCCGTGATATCAGTGTGCCCGGCCACCCCGGTCCGGGATCCTGACCGTTGCCCCGCGCCGCAGTCCCCGCGCCGTGCCGCAGAGAGCGAGTCGACCGTGCCGCCAGCCCCTTCGCTCCCTTCCCCATCACCCGTCTCCGGCCCGCAGGGCGGAGCGGGGCCGGCACTGGAGTTACTGGTCCACGGCGTCGGCGGCGCGACCCCGCAGGGCATGCTCGACGACCCGCGCACCGTGAGGATCAGCGGCGACGAACGTGCCGCAGTCTTCCGGCGCGCCGCCGACGCGGATGCGGAGCGGCGCCCCGAGCATTACCGGGACCGGCCCATCCCGGAGGCGTACTGCTGGTCGAACCTCACCTCGGGCAACGGCGCCCGCGCCCTGTGGCTGCTGCTCCTGCCGTTCATGGTGGTCAATCTCGCCCACTGGATGCGCCCCCGCGCGAAAGGGCTGCGCCGCACCACCCGGCTGTACGGGGCGCTGGTGCGGCTGGTCGCGCTCAGCCTCACCGTGCTGCTCACCGCCGCCGCCTGCGAAGTGGCCCTCGATCTGATCGCCTGGCAGTGCGCGGGGTCGGCCGGGTGCAGCACAGACCGGTCCTGGCTCGGCTTCCTGTCCGGCGCCCGGGGGGGCTGGTGGGCGCAGCCGGGCCGCCGTCTGGCCGTCGCCGCGGTCGTGCCCGCCGCGCTGGTCGCCCTGTTGTGGTTCCTGTCCAACCGCACTTGGAGCGCGTACGAGTCCCAGCGCCCGCCTGCCGGGGAGATGGACGCCCCGCCCGCGGTCGCCGACGCCGAGGCCGACGCCGACGCCGACGCCGACGGCTACGGCGACTCCGACTCCGACTCCGACCCTGACGTCGACTCCGGCGACGGCGATCCCGGCGAATGCGGGCCGGCCGGCGGCGGACCGGCGGTGCGGCCCGCGCTCGGCAGGCCGGGCTTCTGGTACGGGCGGCGGCTCGTCGCCCGGCTGCGCGCCGCGCATACCGCGGCCGGCCTGCTCACGATCGCCGCCGCGGTCGCAGGGGCCGCGGCGCGTCACGACCGCGGCGCGGACAGCGCCGCGCTGGACGTCGCCGGACGGCTGCTGGAAGGAGCGCTCGCCCTAGCGGGCGCGGCGGTGGTGTGGGTGGTGCTGCGCCGCGGGCGCAGCGAGCGCCGCATCGACGCCCGCCTGGACCGCGCCGCCGTCCGGGCGCTGCCGAGCACGGCCGTCGTGCTCCTCGTCCTGTCGGCCGGGTACGCCTCCTGGTCCCGCCCGGACTGGGTCTCCGCGGGCACGCTCCCCGGCGATGTCGCCTTCCGCGTGATCGCACTGGCCCAGGGCGCCCTGGTCATCGCCCTCGCGGTCGCCGCACGCGCTCTGCACCGCCGGGCCCGCCACCCCCGCACCGTCATGCACGGACTCGCCGGACCGGCCGTCGCGATGGTGTCCTGCGCGCTGGGCGGGGTGATGACCGGGGGGCTCGCCCAGTGGGTCGGGGACTATCTGGACGGCGCGGGCGTCCCCGGCACGGGCGACGAGGGCGACATCATCGGTCCGCCGGTGCTGCTCAGCTGGCAGGCGTCGGTGATCCCCGTGCTGCTGCTCGTGCTGTTCGTGCCCGCGGCCGCGCTCGCCGTGCGGACCTCGTTGAAGGCGCGGCGGCTGCGCGGGACCGTGGAGGGGGAGTACGGCGGGGAGGACGGCGGCAACGGGGCCGGCCGCCCCGACCCGGTGCGGACCCGGCGGATCGCCGGCGTCCGCGCCCGCGCGGCCCTCACCGACGCGGCGCCCGCGATCGTCGGCACCGTGTCCGCGGCGACGCTGCTGCTCGGAGCGGGCGGGGTCTTCGGCGCGTGGATCAGCGGGCAGGCGCCGGGACGCGCCTTCGCCGACGCGCACCCGTTCACCGAGTCGCTGGCCACCACCGTGCAGGCGCTGGGCTCCTGGCTGATCGGCGTGGGCTTCCTGCTCTTCGTCACCTGGGGCCGCCGCGCCTACCGGGACGCCTCCGCGCGGCGCACCATCGGCATCCTCTGGGACGTCGGCACCTTCTGGCCGCGCGCGGCGCACCCCTTCGCGCCGCCGTGCTATGCGGAGCGCGCGGTCCCCGACCTGACCTGGCGCATGTGCACCTGGACCGCGCGCACCGGCGGGCGGCTCGTCATCTCCGGCCACTCCCAGGGCAGTGTGCTGGCCGCGTCCGCCGTCTGGCAGCTTCCGGCCGCCACCCGGCGGCGGGTCGCCCTGCTCACCTACGGATCGCCGCTGGAACGGCTGTACGGCCGCTGGTTCCCCGCGTACTTCGGCCCGGCGGCGCTGCAGGGGCTGAGCTCCGAACTGCACGTCTGGCGCAACCTCTGGAGGCGCACCGACCCCATCGGCGGACCGGTGCTCATCCCGCCGGACGGACCCGGGGAGCGGACCGTGGACCGGGAGGCGCTCAAGGACCCGGTGGCGTACGGCCGTTCCGACCGTCATCCGCTGCCGGAGCCGATACTGGGGCACTCCGACTACCAGGCGGATCCGCTCTTCGCGGCCGAACGCGCCCGCCTGCTGGCCCGGCTGACGCCGCCGGTTCCACACCAGGCGTCGCGCCGGCCCTCGCCTACCCCGGGCCCGGAAGGGACGGGAGGTCCTCCGGATACAGCAGCGTCAGCGCGTCCGTGTCCGCCTCCGTGAGGGCGGCCACACGTCCCGCGTGCTTCTCCACCATGGACTCGAACGTCTGGCGCGCGGTGCGGCCGTTGCCGAAGGCGGGGCCCTTGGGGAGTTCGGTGAAGTACTTCAGCAGCGCCTCGGCGGCGCCCTCGGCCAGCCGGTACTCGTGTTCCTCGGCCTGCTGCCGCACGATCCGCAGCAGCTCCTCCGGAGCGTAGTCACGGAAAGTGATGGTCCGTGAGAAACGGGAGGCCACACCGGGGTTGACGGACAGGAAGCGCTCCATCTCGTCCGTGTACCCGGCGACGATGACCACCACCGCCTCCCGGTGGTCCTCCATCAGCTTCACCAGCGTGTCGATGGCCTCCTTGCCGAAGTCCCTGCCGGAGTCCTCAGGCGAGAGCGCATACGCCTCGTCGATGAACAGCACCCCGCCGCGAGCCCGGTCGAAGGCCTCCTGGGTGCGGATCGCAGTGGAGCCGATGTGCTCGCCGACGAGGTCGACGCGGGAGACCTCGACCAGATGACCGCGCTCCAGCACCCCGAGGGACGCCAGGATCTCGCCGTACAGCCGGGCCACGGTCGTCTTGCCCGTGCCGGGGGAGCCGGTGAAGACCAGATGGCGGCGGACGGACGCGGCCTTCAGTCCGGCCTCCTGCCGGCGCCTGCCCACCTCGATCATGTTGGTCAGGGAGCGGACCTCCCGCTTGACGCTGTCCAGGCCGACCAGCGCGTCCAGTTCGCCCAGCACGGCGGCGGAGTTGCGCGTCGGCGCGCCCGAGAGCCCCGGAGCGGACGGGGACGCGTCCGCCGGGCGCTGGTCCGGCACCGCCGAGAGCAGTCCGGGGGACTGCTGCGCGGTGAGCACGGCGGTGGTCCGCCCGGTCGCCGCGGCGACCGGCGGCTCGGCCGGGGCCTGCAGCATGGCGCTCTCATCGCTCGCGCAGTCGTCGACGGAAGTCGCCCCGTCCTCTCCCAGTTCATAGCCGCCGCGCGCACACCGCTCGGTGCGACACCGGCTCAGCGTCGTACGGCAGCCGTCCATCACATGGAATCCGTAGCCCGAGCTGCCGGTGACGCGGCAGCCGCGGAACGTCCCGCGCCCCTCGGCCGAGACATAGAAGCCGGCCTCCAGGGGCGAGGTGACCGTGCAGCGCTCGACGACCGGGTCCGCCCCCTTGGTGACGATCACTCCGGTCTGCACGGAGTCGAGCGTGCAGCCGCCGAGCGTGCCGCCGCTGCCGTGGTCGCGGAACCAGGCCCCGGTGGACGCCCGGCTGATCCGGCAGTCGTCGAGCTGGGCCGTCGCCCCGTCGCTCACCGACACCGCGGTGTTGCGGACCTGGCTGAGATCGCTGTCGACGACGTCCACGCGGGAGCCGCGGTCCAGGACGAACAAGGCGTCCGGCACATCGTGCACCTTGCACGATTCGAGGACGGCGCTTGCGCCGTCGCTGACCCACACCGCCGGATAGTCGCCGGTGCTGTCGTGGATGTCGCACTGGTTGGCGTCCACGCGGGTGCCCGGGTCCCAGACCGACAGGCCGTTGCGGCCGAAGCGGCGCACGGTGGAGCGGGTGAGTGTGAGGACCGAGCGGGAGCGCAGATCGATCCCGTTCTCCGGGACGTCGTGGATGTCGCAGTCGGACAGCGTCAGCACCGCGTCCGTGTCGAGCGTGACGCCGTCGGCGGTGGTGCGGTGCACGGTCGAATCGGTCAGATGCGCCCCGGCGCGTGCGCCGATCTGCACGCCGGTGCCCTTGATCTCGTACACCTCGCAGCCGATCGCCTCGAATCCGCTGCCCTCCCCGGAGGCGGCGAGGCCCGCGCCGCCCGCGTGGTGGATCCGGCAGTTCTCCAGACGGGGGTGCGCGCCGTCGCGGACGAAGACGCCGGACTGGCCCGCCGAGACGACCTCGCACTCCTCGAACAGCCCGCCGGCGCCGTCGAGTACGCCGATGCCCACGCCCGCGGGGTTGTCCACCGTGCAGCGGCGCACCGTGGGCCGGGCGGCGCCGCGTACCTCGAGCCCGGACGCGGAGCGGGTGACGATGCGCAGATCGATCAGTTCGGGGGTGCCGTCCTCGACCAGCAGCGCCGGGGCGGCCGTGTCCTGGCCCTCGACCTGGAGGTCCCGCACGGTGGCGGAGGCCCGGACGGTCAGCGGCACCCCGTCGGCGGGCGCGATGCGCACGGAGCCGACGGCCCCCTCGGCGCCGCGCAGGGTGACCGCGCGCCGGACGACGAGGTTCTCACGGTAGGTGCCGGGCGAGACGGTGAGGACGTCGCCGTCCGCCGCGGCTTCCAGTGCGGCGGCGAGGGAGGCGTACTCGCCCGTGCGGCGTCGCCACCGGGACGTGCTGGTGTGCGTCACCTGGACCGTGCCCTGTGCCATGGCGCTGTTCTGCCCCCACCTCGTGATCCCGTTCCGCGCGCCTCTGAGGGGGACGCCCCCGAATGCCCCCGCAGGGGATCGCACCACCGTAGCGCGGGAAGGGCCGGGGAGTTGACGAGATGTGACGGCCGGAGCGAGGTTCAGCCGCACGGGCCGCCACGGGGGCCGAGGCATGCCGGAACGCGGTGCGGGCGCCGGGCCCCCCGCGGTCCGGCGCTCACACCGCTCGGCTTTCTGCCGACTTCAGCGCGCCTCCGTCCGCAGCACGGCTCCAGAGCCGCTCGGCGCCGGCTCAGTACCCGCGGTTCTGGTACGGGCGCTGGTACGGGTCCTCGTACGGCGAGGGGGCCGGGGCGGGCCGGGGGGTCGCGGGGCGCATCGCCTCATAGCCGGTCGCCATGGGGCGATGATGCTGGTGCGCTGCGGGCATGGGCTGCTGGGGGCCGGGGTAGCCACGCGGGGCCGAAGGCTGCTGGGGGATATGGGGCGCGGTCGCATGCTGCAGCGGAACGGGCTGCGGCATCGGCTGCGGATAGCCGTATGCGGGGGCGGGCTGGGGATGGGAGGGCGCCGACGGCAGGGCGGGAAGGGCCGCCGGGAGGGCAGGCAGATGGGTGTTGCCCGTGCTGCCCGAATCGTATGCGGAGGGCACTCGGATCGGGGCGATCTGAGGCGTGCCCCGCTCCGCGACCAGCGAGTCGTAGATCGGGGTGTCGGGGAACGACGGCGCGGAGTAGTAACCGCCGCCATAGGTGGAGCGGGGGGAGGTCATGGAACATAAGTTAAGCCCACGATGTGCTGGTTGGGGAGCCCGATAAGAGGGTTGTTTCGGTGGCTCCGTGTGACGGTGGATCCCCAATGCGAGCGAACGTGGGAAAAACGGTCGCCGGGAGACGTGCGGATCGTGTAAAGAGCGAGTTGAGAGAGGGTTACCGGCGGATGCACCCCGGGGGCGGGGAGACTCCAAGGACGGGAGCTGCCCCAGGGGACGGCCGCTTTCGCACAATAGGTTTGGCCGCGCAGGCGGCGACAGCGGCGACTGCGGCAGCGACGACAGGCGACGCCGCCGGCACACCAGGGGGCCCGCGGCGGCCGATTCGGTCTGGGGGCGAGAGAGGCATGTCCATGCTCAAGGGAGCCAACACTCCGGTGCCTGCGCAGCAGGTCCGTGTCGAGCTGTGCTGGCGTGCGGGGCCCGGCGTTCCGGATGTCGACGCCTCGGCCCTTCTCCTGGCGTCGGGAAAGGTCCGCTCCGACGCGGACTTCGTCTTCTGCGACCAGCCGTCGCACTCCTCGGGTGCGGTGCGGCACGAGGGCAAGACGACGACGGGCGGCGAGGGGCTCGACCGGGTTGCGGTCGACCTCCGGCGTGTCGAGCCCGAGATCGAGCGGGTCGTGCTCGCCGCCTCGGCGGACGGGGGCAGCTTTGGGCAGGTGCCGGGGCTCTGCATCAGAGTGCTGGACTCCGCCTCCGGCGCGGAACTCGCGCGCTACGACAGCCAGGACGCGACCGTCGAGACGGCCTTCGTCCTCGGCGAGCTCTACCGGCGGCAGGGCGCCTGGAAGTTCCGCGCGGTGGGGCAGGGCTACAGCTCCGGTCGCGAGGGACTGGCCACGGACTTCGGCATCACGGTGGACGAGCCGCAGGCCCCCGCGCCCGCCGCCGCACCTTCCGCCCCGGCTCCCTCGTCTGCCCCGGCTCCCTCTCCCACGCCGGTGATTCCGGCTGCCCCTGCCGCGCCCCCTGCGCCGCCCGCACCTCCCGCCCCGGCGGCGTCCACGGCTCCCGTACGGCTCACCAAGGTGACACTCACCAAGGACGCCCCGTCCGTCTCCCTGACCAAACAGGGCGGCATCTCCGGCGCGATGCGCGTCAACCTCAGCTGGCAGATGCGCAAACAGTTCCGCGGCTGGGCGGCGAAACTGCGGCGCGCGGTCGCCACGCACTCCGACCTCGATCTGGACCTCTGCGCCCTCTACGAACTGACCGACGGCCGCAAGGGCGTCGTCCAGGCCCTCGGCAACGCCTTCGGCGCGCTCCACCGGCCCCCGTACATCCACCTCGACGGCGACGACCGCACCGGCGGCTCGGCCGGCGAGAACCTCACCGTCAACCTGGACCACAAGGACAAGCTCCGCCGTGTCCTCATCTTCGTCACCATCTACGAGGGGGCGCGGAGCTTCGCCGACCTGGACGCACACGTCACACTCCAGCCGCAGCACGGCGCGCCCGTCGACTTCTCCCTCGGCGAGTGCGCCGTGCCCTCGCCCGTCTGCGCCCTCGCCCTCATCACCAACACCGGCTCCGACCTCGTCGTCCAGCGCGAGGCGCGCTTCCTCATCCCCGAGCGCGGCGTCAGCCCTCAGCGCACCGTCGACTACGCGTACGGCTGGGGCATGAGCTGGACGCCCGGCCGCAAATAGGGTGCCGCCGCCGGGGCTTCATCGGTCCGGCGCGGCGGGTTCGGGGCGGCTGTACGTCCGCCCCTTCCACGCCGCGCCGCGCCCCCGCCGGTGCGCCACGGCCGAGTCGACCGTCATCAGCAGATACAGCAGCGCCGTACACGGCAGCAGCAGCGCCCACAGCGGCGACTGGCCGTAGTAGCGCAGCATCGGCAGATATGTGCCGGCCATCACCGCCCACGCAGTGCCCCCGGCCCAGGCGGCGGGGGCGTCGCCCAGGAGCAGACCCGCGCACAGGGCCGCAGGCGGGGCCAGGTACACGACGGCGAGCCCGGCCACCGTGCCCGCCAGCAGCAGCGGGCTGTGCCGCAGTTGGGCATAGGCGCAGCGCGACACCATCCGCCACACATCGGCCAGCCGCGGGTAGGGCCGCACGCTGTCCACCGCCTCCGCGAGCCCCAGCCAGATCCGTCCCCCGGAGCGCTGCACCGCCCGCGCCAGCGACACATCGTCGATCACCGCCTCCCGGACGGACTCCGGGACGCCCGCCCGCTCGGCCGCCTCCGTCCGCAGCAGCACACAGCCCCCGGCCGCCGCGGCGGTCCGGGCCCGCGGCCGGTTGACCCACCGGAAGGGGTAGAGCTGCGCGAAGAAGTACACGAAAGCGGGAACGGTCAGCCGCTCCCAGGCGCAGGCGACGCGCAGCCGCGCCATCTGCGACACCAGATCGAGGCGACCGGTGCGCGCGGCGGCGGTCAGTTCCCGCAGGCTGTCCGGGCCGTGTGCGATGTCCGCGTCGGTGAGCAGCAGATACTCCGGCCCCTCGGCGACCGGCCTGCCCGCACGGGCCGCCTCGATGCCGTGCCGCAGCGCCCACAGCTTCCCCGTCCAGCCCGGCGGAGGCTCACCGGGGGACACCACCCGCAGCGGCAGCCCGCCGTACCGATCCGCCAGCGTGCGGGCCAGCTCGCCCGTGCCGTCCGAGCTGCCGTCGTCCACAAGAACGATCTCCGCTCTGCCCGGGTAGTCCTGAGCCAGCAGCGTCGGCAGAC
This sequence comes from Streptomyces chengmaiensis, assembly GCF_029846775.1. Classification (NCBI taxonomy): domain Bacteria; kingdom Bacillati; phylum Actinomycetota; class Actinomycetes; order Kitasatosporales; family Streptomycetaceae; genus Streptomyces; species Streptomyces chengmaiensis. The sequence goes on along the minus strand of NZ_JARWBG010000007.1, from coordinate 77,050 downwards.
TGACCGGCAGCACCCCGGCCTCGTCCCGGGCGGGTACGACGACGGCCACATCCGGCCAGTCGGCGGGCGGTTCGCGGGGCGGCAGACGCTGATCGGTGCGCCAGAAGAAACCCTGGCCGAGCAGCAGCCACAGCCAGGCGGCCAGCGAGACGACGGCGGTCCATGCGAGGGCGCTCACCCGTCGCAGTCTGCCCCACAGGACAGCTCCCGCAAGGGCCGTCGACTATGGTGACCGGGTGAAGATCGCGCTTTTGGACTCCGGAATCGGCCTGCTGCCGGCGGCTGCCGCGGTGCGGCGGCTGCGGCCCGACGCGGATCTCGTGCTGTCCTGTGACCCCGGCGGCATGCCCTGGGGGCCGCGCACCCCCGAGGATCTGACCGAGCGCGCGCTGACCGTGGCCCGCGCGGCCGTCGCACAGCGCCCCGACGCGCTGATCGTCGCCTGCAACACCGCCTCCGTGCACGCCCTGCCCGCGCTGCGCGCCGAACTGGAGCCGGGCGTCCCCGTCATCGGCACCGTTCCCGCGATCAAGCCCGCGGCGGCCGGCGGCGGCCCCGTCGCCATCTGGGCCACGCCCGCCACCACGGGCAGCCCCTACCAGCGGGGGCTCATCCGCGACTTCGCCGACGGCGTCGAGGTGACCGAGGTGCCCTGCCCCGGCCTTGCGGACGCCGTGGAGCAGGGGGACGAGGCCGCGGTCGAGAGGGCCGTGGCCGCGGCCGCCGCGCTCACCCCCGACGCCGTCCGCGCCGTCGTCCTCGGCTGCACCCACTACGAGCTGGTCGCCGAAAGCATCCGTTCGGCGGTACGGCCCTCCATGGATCCGCCGCTCGTTCTGCACGGCTCGGCCGGCGCCGTGGCCGCGCAGGCGCTGCGCCGCCTCGGCGCGGAGCCCGACCCCGACGCCCCCCGGGGTGAGGCGTCGCTGACCGTCCTGCTCAACGGGCGGGAGGCCCCCCTCCCCGAGGCCGCTCTCGGCTATGCCGAAGGCCGTCTGCTGCGGACGGTCACTCCCGCGCACTGACCCGCGATCCTGAGTAACCTGCTTGCCATGAGGGACGACCCCCATGGCGTGAGGCGCGCCGCCGAGCCGCCCCTTCCCGCGATCTGGACCGGCCGCGCGACCAACCGTGTGCAGTGGCTGCTCTCCGCGGTGGGCGCGGCGTGTGTGGCACTCGGCGTCGAGCTGGCCGTGGTCTCGAACTGGACCTCCGGAGTCGCCCCGCTGCTGATGTCCGTGGTCGGGTGCGTGGCCGCCGGCCTGCTGATCATGTACGGGACGCTCGCCTTCGTCCATGTGGCCGTCACCGTCGACCACGAGTCGCTCGAGGTGCGGTGCGGCCACATGGGCCTGCCGCGCCGCCGCATCCTGCTCGCGCACGTGGTCGGCGCGGATTTCGTGCCCAAGGTCACCCCGCGCCAGTGGGGCGGCTGGGGGTACCGCTGGCGGCCGGAGAAGGGCACGGCCGTGGTCGTCCGCAGAGGCGAGGGCATGGCGGTCACGCTCGGCGACGGCAGAACGTTCACCGTGACGGTCGACGACGCGGCGACCGCGGTGCGCGTGATCCGGGCCCGCCTGGGCCTCGCCGCGGAGTCCTGACCGGGGGCTCCGCCCTCAGACCCCCGCGCCGCAGACTCCCCCAGCTACCTCCCCCAGACTCCGTCCGGGGGCGCCCCCACGGAGGCGCCCCCAGGGGGTACCCCCAGGGGGTACCCCTAGGGGGTACCCCCACGGAGGCGCCCCCAGGCGGGGCTTGATTCACGGGAGCGGAAGCCCCGGTTTCGGGAGGGGAGGGGTGGGGGACCTCCGAGCCCCCGGCCGACCGCCGTAGACTCCGCCACGTGAGCTCCACCATGACCGCCGTCGAGACTCCCCGGCCCTCCGCCACCGCGGACGCCCCGCTGCCGCGGCTGCTGCGGCGGCTCCCGCGGCCCGGCGCCGCCGCGCTCTCCGGGTTCCTGCTGTACGCCAGCTTCCCGCCCCGCCTCCTGTGGTGGCTCGCGCCGCTCGCGTTCGCCCTGCTCGGCTGGGCGCTGCACGGACGGCGGCTGCGCGCAGGCCTGGGGCTCGGCTACCTCGCAGGCCTCGGCTTTCTGCTGCCGCTGCTGATCTGGACGGGCGAGGAGGTCGGCCCCTTCCCCTGGCTGGCTCTCGCCGCGGTGGAGGCGCTGTTCATCGCCGTCGCCTGCATGGGCGTCGCCGCCGTCAGCCGGCTGCCCGCCTGGCCGCTGTGGGGCGCGGCCGCCTGGGTCGCGGGGGAGGCCCTCCGGGCGCGCGTGCCGTTCGGCGGCTTCCCCTGGGGGAAGATCGCATTCGGGCAGGCGGACGGCGTGTTCCTGCCGCTCGCGGCCCTCGGCGGGACGCCACTGCTCAGCTTCGCCGTCGTGCTCTGCGGCTTCGGGCTGTACGAGACCGTGCGCAGGGGCCTCGCCTTCCGCCGCACCGGTCTGCTGCCCCGCGGGGCGGCCGCCGCCGCGCTGGTGTCGCTCCTCGCCCCGTTCGCCGCCGCCTTCGCCGCCCTCCCCCTGGTCGACGACTCCGCGGAGGACGGCACGGCGACCGTCGCCGCGATCCAGGGCAACGTTCCGCGGCTGGGCCTGGACTTCAACGCGCAGCGCCGCGCGGTCCTCGACAACCACGCCCAGCGCACCGAGCAGCTGGCCGAGGACGTGGCGGCGGGCAAGGTCCCGCAGCCCGACTTCGTGCTGTGGCCGGAGAACTCCTCCGACCTCGACCCGTACCGCAATCCCGACGCCCGCACCGTCATCGACGAGGCGGTGCAGGCGATCGGCGCGCCGACCGTCGTGGGCGCGGTGGTCAGCCCCGAGACCGGCAGGCTCCGCAACACCCTCATCGAGTGGGACCCCGAGCGCGGCCCCGTCGACACCTATGACAAGCGCCATGTCCAGCCCTTCGGCGAGTACATCCCGCTGCGCTCCTTCGTGCGGATCTTCAGTGAGGACGTCGACCGGGTGCGCCGCGACTTCGGCCCCGGCCAGAAGGTCGGCGTCTTCGACCTGGCGGGCGCGAAGGTCGGGCTGGTCACCTGCTACGAGGCGGCCTTCGACGACGCCGCCCGGGACACCGTCGACCACGGCGCCCAGCTCATCTCCGTACCCAGCAACAACGCCACGTTCGGGCGCAGCGAGATGACCTACCAGCAGCTCGCGATGTCGCGGGTGCGGGCCGTCGAACACGGCAGATCGGTCGTCCTCCCGGTGACCAGCGGCGTCAGCGCGGTGATCATGCCGGACGGCGAGGTCGTGCAGCAGACCGAGATGTTCACCCCGGACGCCCTGGTCGCCGAGGTGCCGCTGCGCTCCTCGCTCACTCCCGCCACCTGGCTCGGCGTCTGGCCCGAGGCGGCCCTGCTCCTGGTGGCCGCCGGAGGAATCGGCTGGGCCGCCGGCGGTGCGGTGAAGGCCCGTCGGCGCGAGCACGCCGAAGGCTAGTCTCGGGCCATGCCGACCCCTGACTTCATCCGCGCGATCCGGGCCAGCGCCGGGCATCAGCTGCTGTTCCTCCCCGGCGTCAGCGCCGTCGTCCTCGACGACGCGGGCCGGGTGCTACTGGGCAGACGCGCCGACACCGGCAACTGGTCGATCATCGGTGGAATCCCGGAGCCGGGCGAGGAGCCCGCAGCGACGGCGGTCCGCGAGGTGTACGAGGAGACCGCGGTGCGCTCCGTCGCCGAACGGGTCGTGCTCGTCCAGGCGTTCCAGAAGCCGATCACGTACCCCAACGGCGACCGGTGCCAGTTCATGGACATCACCTTCCGGTGCCGGGCGACCGGCGGCGAGGCGCGGGTCAACGACGAGGAGTCCCTGGACGTCGGGTGGTTCCCGGTGGACGCGCTGCCGGAGCTGCAGGAGTTCGCCGTGTTCCGGATCAAACAGGCGCTGGCGGACGGCCCCGCCTGGTTCCAGCCCGCGGAGCGCTGACGTACGGAAGCCGGGCCGTACCGCCGGATCGGGCGGCGGGCCCCGGGAACCCGGCCAGGGAGCAGCTCCGCTGCGAGGACTTCAGGCCGTCTTGCGGTCTCCCCCCGCAGCCCTTCGGGCGCGGGGTCGCCCCCGGCGCCGGACGACGCTCCTTGACGGGCAGGCACTGCCGGTCGCGGCACTAACCTGGGAACGGTGACCGGGGCGCGCTCTCCCGAGGACCTCGTGCGGACCCTTCGAGCGGTCGGCATCCGCGACGAGCGGCTGCTCCGGGCCGTGCGCGACACGCCGCGGAGCGGGTTCGTCCCCGCCGAGCACGCCGCCCTCGCCTATGAGGACGTGCCCGTCCCGATCGGGCACGGGCAAGTGACCACGCAGCCCTCGTTGTCCGCCATGATGATCGAAGCCCTCGGCCTGCGCGGCGGTGAACACGTCCTCGAGATCGGCGGCGGTCTCGGATTCCAGACGGCGCTGCTCGCCCGTCTCGCCGCCGACGCGGTCAGTGTGGAGCTGCTGTCGGACGTCGCGGCACAGGCCCGGCGCAACCTCGCCCTGCAGGGCGTCCGCAATGTCGATCTGCGCGTCGGGGACGGCAGCGGGGGCGCGCCGGACCGTGCGCCGTACGACGCGGTCATCGTCTCGGCCGCGTTCCCCGAGGTGCCGCCCCCGCTCGCCGCGCAGATGATGATCGGCGGCCGCCTGGTGCAGCCCATCGGGCCGGGCGGACGGGAGGAGGTCGTGTGCTTCCGCCGCACGGAGTCCGGGCTGGCGCGGGTGCGCGTCCTCACGGCGGCCCGCTTCGTGCCTCTGCGGGGCCGGTACGGCTACCCCTCCTCCGGCCAGGGCGACGGATCAACGGGCGTCGTCATGCCCCCTCGGCGGTGAGCCGGCCGATGACCCGGACGACTTGCCGCCGGGTGGCCAGGCGGCGGGCGAGTCAGGCCATCACCCGGTGCATGCGGCCTGCGATGACGCTGGGGGCGGGTTCCTGCGGTCCAGGGCGGCCAGCGGGGTGCGGACGGCGTCGGCGGGCGAGGCGAGCCTGGTCCCTCCGGCGGCCTGCTCACCACGTGGCCCTGGATCCGGTGGTGCGCGCGCAACTCCGCGGCCGGCTCCTCCAGGCGGCCCCTGCGGCGGGCGACCAGCACCAGGCCGGAGCCGCGGGCGGCGAGTCGGCGGGCGAACTCGACCAGTGCCTCAGGGCGGTGCGCGGCCGCGGCTGAAGCGCACCTCCCCCGTGCCGTCGGCCCTCGGGGATCCCGCGCGCGGAGCGTCGCCGATGCGGCTCCGCGACATGTGCCCATGCCGTGAAGGGGATTTGGCGGGCTTATGGAGAAAATCTGGCGGACCTCGCCAGGATGAAGGACGTCCGCAGCCCCCGCTCCTGCGAAGGAGGTGCTCTGATGAAGAAGATCCAGATCCGCAAGGCCGGCCCGGTCCGTCTGACGTCCTCGGCCTGCAGCCTGTACACGAACCCCAACTGATCCCGGATCAGCTGAGTTCCGGGCCGCTGGCGTGCTGCCAGGGCCCCGGGCGCCGTCGTGTCCGCGGGAGAGCCCATGCGGTTCGGACCCCCGCGGTACGACGGCGCCACCGGCGGACGGTCGCCCGGCGCCGGGACCGGACCGCGAGCCGAGGGAGAACACATGGCGGAGCACGGCATCCGCGCCGATGCTGACACCCCGCTGACGCTCCACCCGCTGGTGTATCTGGAAGACGGCGGGGAAGTCACCATCGGGCGTCCCGACACCGACTCGTACGCGATCTTCCCGCCGGACGGGGCCCGGCTGGTGCGCCGACTGGCGGAAGGGGACACGCCGGCGCAGGCCTCCGACTGGTACGCCGCCGAGTACGGCGAGCGGGCCGACGTCCAGGACGTCGTCGACGCCCTGCGCGAACTGGGGTTCGTCCGGGAGGACGGCGAGGAAGCGGGCGCCCCGGAGCAGTTGCGCTGGCAGCGCCTCGGCCGGGCGCTGTTCTCGCCCCTCGCCTGGGTCTGCTACGCGGCGATCGTGGCCTGGGCGGCGCTGCGCATGATCCGCTCCCCGGACCTGGTCCCGACCGCCCAGGATCTGCTCTTCAGCGACTACTACGCGGTGATCAGCGTGGTGCTCCTGATCGCCGCCGTACCGCTCATCGCCATCCACGAGGCCTTCCACGCGCTGGCCGCACGCCGTCTCGGCGTGCGGTCCAGAACCCGGATGTCGTACCGGTTCTACTTCCTGGTGGTGGAGACGGCGCTGGACGGCCTGGTCGCCGTCGAACGGAGAAGGCGCTATCTGCCGATCATGGCCGGGATGCTGGCCGACTGCGTCCTGATCGCGCTGCTCATCACGGTGGCCGACGCGGCGCGCGGCCCCGGCGGAGCGGACACCTTCACCAGCCGGGTGTGCCTTGCGCTGGCCTTCGCGGCGGTGCTGCGGCTGCTGTGGCAGTTCTTCCTGTATCTGCGCACCGACGTCTATGTGCTGATCACCACCATGCTCGGCTGTGTGGATCTGCACACCACGTCCATTCGCCTGCTGCGCAACCGCGTTCTGCGGCTGCTCGGGCGGACCGGCCGACTGGCGGACGAGTCCCTGTTCCACCCCGTCGACCGCCGGGCGGCCCGCTGGTACTCCTGGCTGATCGTGGTCGGCTACACGGTAAGCCTCGGCACCTTCGTGCTCGCCCTCGCCCCGGTCCTGGTCCAGATGGTGTCGGGGGCGGTCGACCGCTTCGGCGCCGGGCAGCAGGCGAGCTGGGTCGGGCTCCTGGACTCCTCGGTCTTCCTCTTTCTGACGTTCGCGCAGCTCGCCCTCACCGTCTGGATCGCCGTCAGAGAACGCATCCGCGAACGGCGGTCCCGGCCCCACCACGTCATCGCCTGACGGACGCCCCCGAACGGCCCCGCTGTGAAAGGCAGGTTCATGACCGGCCACTACTGGATATCGGCGCCCCGGCGCCGCGAGCGCGACCGGCTGTGCGCCGGCGTCGAACTGCCCTCCCCGTCGGCGGCCGTGGACGCCCACCGGCGGCTGCGCGGTCCGTACTCCGCGGCCGGGGCGCTGCTGCGCCTGACGGCTCCCGAAGCGCTGCGCCGCCGCCCCGAACTGGCCGAGCGGCACTACATCGAACTCCAGGAGAGCACACCCGAGCTGCTTCCCCTGGTGCCGCCGATCGTGCGGGTCCTGGAGCAGAAGGCCAAAGCGCCGGGCCAGGCCAGCAGGTACCCGGCCCGGCTGCACTCGCTGCGGATCGCGCACGGCCTGGTGGACTTCCTGCTCGCCGCGCTGCCCGACGCCGACGGGGCCCCGCGCACCCTGGTCGTCGAGAACGTCCACCACGCCGACGTCACCGACCAGGAGTTCCTGGCGGCCGCGCTTCGGCGCATCCCCGCCGAACTGCTCACCCTCGTGGTGTGCACGGACACCCGGACCCCGGCCGACCCGCCGGGAATGCTCTCGGTCTCGCTGCCCAAGGCGCTCGCCGCGCACACCACCCGGGTCATCCGCCCGACAGCCGCACCCGCACCCGCACCCGCAGCCGCCGCGGCCTCGGCGCCGGAGCCGGCCGGCGACCGGGAGGCCGCAGCCCGCTATGTGGAGGGCGACTGCACCGACGACGACCCCGCGCTCCCCGCCGCGTACGAACGGATCTCCGCCGCCGAGCGCACGGCCCTCCACGACCGCAGGGCCGAGACCCTGCTCGCGCGGGCGGACGAGGAACCGTCGCTGAAGCTGGGCGCGCTGCCCTACCATCTGCTGCGCGGCGGCGACCGCGACGGCGCCGGGCTGGAGGCCCTGCGCTGGGCCCTGAGCCGCTGCAAGTATCTGGGCTTCTACCACGCCGCCGCCGAGCTCGGCGAGGACGGCCGACACCGGGTGGATCCCGCCGAACGCCCGGAGCTGTGGTGGACCTTCACCCGCGACACCTGCGTGTGCCTCGCCGCGGCGGGACGTCCGGAGGAGTCGGAGGCGGTACAGGAACAGGCGCGCGCCGCCACCGTCGTGCCCCTGCACCATATGAGCCTGGCCTATGAGACGGGCATGCTCTACGCCCGCCACTTCCCGCCCGAGCGGCGTGACGAGCGCCGCGCCAGGGCCTGGGTGAACCAGGCGATCGCGATATCGGATCTGCTGCCCGACCCCAAGGAGCGCGCTTTCTACTCGGTGTTCAACCGCAACGGGCTCGCCCTGGTGGAGGTCAGGGCCGGCCGGCACGACGAGGCGCTGCGGCTGCTCGACGAGGGAATGGCCCGGCTGGACCGGGAACTGGGCATCGGCGAGCGGACCTGGCACCGGGTGGGCCTGCGCTACAACCGGGCACAGGTGAACGGCATGAGCGGCCGGTCCGAGGACGCGCTCGCCGACTACGCCCAGATCATCGACGTGGACAGCGACTTCGCCGACCACTACTTCAACCGGGGCGGCATCCTGCGCGGACTCGGCCGGCTGGAGGAGGCCGTCGCCGACTACGAACGGGCGCTGACCCTGGAACCCCCCTTCCCCGAGGCGTACTACAACCGGGGCGACGCCCGGCTGGAACTCGGCGATGCCGAAGGGGCGCTGGCCGACTTCGACCGCACGCTGGAACTGGAGCCCGGCCATCCGGAGGCGCTGCTGGCGCGTGCGGGACTGCTGGCCGACCTCAAGGGCCCCGACGCCGCACTCGAGAGCGTCGCGGCGGGGCTGCGACAGGTCCCCGGCCACGCCCGTCTGCTCTGTCTGCAAGGACGCCTGCTGGGGGAGCAGGGCCGCCTCACCGAGGCCCGCGAGGCGCTGGCGGCGGCGCTGGGCAGCGATCCGCAGCTGGCCGAAGCCTGGGCGGTCAGGGGCGAACTGGCCTATCTGGACGGCGATCTGACGGCAGCCCTGTCCGACTTCGACCGCGCCGTGGAACTCGGCGACCGGCCCGAGTTCCGGTTCAACCGCGGCGTGGTCCACCAGGCCGCGGGCGGCTACCCGCGGGCCGTGGCCGACTTTGACGCCGTGCTGGAGGCCGCCGAGGACCCCGAGGCGCGCAGCCGCCGGGAGTCCTGTCTGCGCCGCGCCGCAGAGCGCGAGCAGGCTTAGGGGCGGGGCCGCATGGGGCTGGGGCAGCGGGAGACGGGTCTGGGACGGCGGGAGCAGACCGAGTCGGCGGAACGCTTCACCGAGGCGATGTCCCGCCTGGTGTCGGGCGTGGCGGTGGTATCCCTGCGGGGGGCCGACGGCCGGCCGTGCGGGCTGCTGGTGTCGTCGCTCTGCTCGTACAGCGTGGACCCGCCCTCGGTGCTCGTGGCGCTCGCCCGCAGCTCGCGCACCTGCCGCGAGCTGGGGACCGGGGCGGGCGCCGCCTTCGGCGTCCATCTGCTGGCCCGTACGGACGCCGCCCTGGCCCGGGTCTTCGCGGGCAGCGCCGAGGACAAGTTCGCCGATGCGCTGTGGGAGTGGGACGGGGAGGTGCCGCGCCTCGCGGATGTGCCCGTCTACGTCAAGTGCCGGGCGGACGCGCTGTTCCCGCACGGCGACCATGTCATCGTGGTGGGCGAGGCGGTGCACTGCGTGCTCAAGGAGGGCGAGCCTCTGGTGTACTTCCACCGCCGCCTGGACTGGCGTCTTGGCCGCGCCCTGCCCGGCCCGCCGGACTGACCCGCCGCCGCGCCCGCCGCGCTTCGGCGGCCGCCGCCCGGCTCCGGGGCCCTCGCCCCGCCCGGACGGCCCCTCGGGTCGGACCGGCCTCGGCGTACGGCCTCAGCAACGGCCGGCCGCCGGCTGGAGCGTACGGGCGCCGCACCGCTCATGGCCGGCGTTGCCCGGGAGGGCCCCGGTCAGCAGGGCCTGCTGGGTGCTCCTGAGGCCGGGGCCCGGCTCGATCCCAGTGTTCTCCACCACCGTGCGCCGGGCCCGCGCATACGCGTCCAGGGCCTCCGCGAGGCGTCCGGTCGCGGCGAGGGCCAGCATCAGCTGCTCGTGGAAGCCCTCGCGCAGTGGGTGACGTGCGCAGAGCTCCTCGAGTTCGCCCACCACCTCGTGCGCCCGGCCCCGGCAGATGTCCGCGCCGACCCGGTCGTGGACCAGCGCCAGGCGCTCCTCCTCCAGCCGTACCGCGTAGTGGGCGGGGAGGCCGCTCTGGCCCAGATCGCCGAGGGGGGTGCCCCGCCACAGGGCCAACGCCTGCCGAAACGATTCCGTGGCCGCCGGGCAGTCACCGGCGGCCATCAGCTCCCGGCCGTGGGCGGCCGCCGCCCGGAACCGGTCCAGATCCAGCTCACCCGGTCGTACGCACAGCAGATAGCCGGAGCCGGAGGTGCGGAGCAGCGGATGCCGTCGGGGGTCGCGGCCCTCGCGGCTGTGCCCGGGGTCCAGCGTCCGGCGCAGCCCCGACACATACATCTGCAGCGTCGCCACCGCCGACCGGGGAGGCCGGCCGCCCCACAGTTCGTCGATCAGGGCGTCCACCGGGAACGACCGGTTCGCGTGGAGCAGCAGCAGCGCCAGCAGCGCGCGCCGCTTGCGCGCCGTGGGGGTGCACGGCACACCCGCCCGCCGGACCTCCAGCGGGCCCAGGACCAGATACGTCGGCGTTTGCGGCCCGCCCGCCTCGCCGTCGGCGCTCCGAGCGCAGTCCGGCAGAGAGCCGTATCCGTCATGAGAAGTCAAGCCCGCCGTAGGTCTGGTCCGCTTGGCCAACACTGATCTGCCACCCCCGCGATGCCGGCGCCCGCGGGCGCGCTTTCCTGTCGGTCGACTGGTCGTCGGGATCTCGCACACGTATGCCATAGATAAGGGATCGGCTGAGGGGTGTCACCGGCGCGAATAAGCCAACTCACAGGCATCAGACGTGTGTCGGCGCTCAAAAACCCCAGCGGAGCGGTTGCGGAACAGAAGGCTCCAGCCAGTCGGCCCATCGGCTGCCGCCGTGTGCGAGGAGCCCGGCGGGCGGCGCGGGCGGTCCGTCGGGCCCCGCTCCCGTCCGGCTGCACGGACAGCCAGATCCGGTCGGGCAGGATGCGTGCGGCCCGGCCGAGATCGACGTCGTATGTGCCGGCCGGCCACCGGCGCGCGGTCTCGACGACGGGGCCGAGGACCAGCACCCCGATCACCGGCTCGGGCAGGGCGGCGACCTCTCCCGCGGCGACCCGCCGCCGCAGCCGACCATGACATCCCGTTGAGGCCCGGAGAGCGACTGACTGAGCGACCGTCATGGCATGATTTCGCCAGCGATGATGAGTTTTGATCAGAAGTGTTCTCCTGTGCGGACACCCGCGACGGATCGTTCGCAGGAACCCCCACGAGACGAGGAGAGGCAGCATGCCGGGACAGATCGCGGTCGGCGTGGACGGCTCCGACGAGAGCCTGGCGGCGGTGGACTGGGCCGCGGACGAGGCCGCCCTGCGGGACGCCGGACTGCGGCTGGTCAACGCCTCGCTCTGGCAGGAGCATCCGATCGTCGCCGTACAGCCCGCCCGTGACGAACTGGCCCAGCGGGCGCGGAGTCTGCTCGACGAGATGGAGGAGCGGGCGCGGTCGCGCAGGCCCGGGCTTGCCACGACCGCCGAGGAGATCGAGGACGCTCCCACCCGCGTGCTCCTGGCCGCGGGCGCCGACGCCGAGATGCTGGTGCTGGGCTCCCACGGCTTCGGCGCGGCCGGCGGCTTTCTCTTCGGCTCGGTGGGGCAGGAGGTCGTGGCGCAGGCCGAGCGGCCGGTCGTGCTCGTGCGGCACGGTGACGGGACGCGTCCCGGAGAGCCCGGCGACGGCCGGGTGGTCCTCGGACTGGATCTGAAGCACCCTGCGGACGAGGTGATCGACTTCGCCGCCGACTTCGCGGCCCGCCACTCCGCGCCGCTGCACATCGTGCACAGCTGGCGGCTGGCCGCCCTCCACCACAGGGCCGTCGCGGAGAGCGACGCGGGGGCGAAGGCGGAGCAGCAGCTGACGACGGCAGTCTCGGACGCCGTACGCCCGTACCGCGACCGTTTCCCCCAGATGGCGGTGGACGAGCAGGTGGTGTCCGGGCGGTCGGGCCGGCGCCTCGTGGAGGCGGCCGCCGGGGCGCGGCTGGTGGTCGTGGGCCGCCACCGCGGGCATGAGCCGCGAACGCACATCGGCTCCACCACGCACGCCGTGATCCACCACGCCCCGTGCCCCGTCGCCGTCGTCCCGCACGGCTGACCGGGCCCGCCCGCCCGCCCGCGCCGGGCCCGGGGCCGCGGGCGGCGGGCAGATGGCGTACGGCGGAGCCCCGTGCGGGTGCGGGTGCGGGCGATGCGGCATGTACTGGAAGTGCCCGTGTCCGCCCGAGCAACGGAAAGCGCCCATGACCGACCTGGACACTCTGTCGGTGAACACCATCCGCGGCCTGTGCATGGACGCGATCCAGCAGGCCGAGTCCGGCCATCCGGGTACCCCGATGGGGATCGCGCCCGTCGCGTACACGCTGTGGCAGAGATTCCTCCGCTTTGACCCCCGGGACCCCATCTGGCCCAACCGCGACCGCTTCGTGCTGTCCGAAGGCCATGCCTCCGCACTGCTGTGGTCCCTGCTGCATCTGACCGGTGTACGGGCCGTCGACCCGGACTACGAGATCCTGGGGCGCGCCTCGGTGACGCTCGACGACCTCAAGAGCTTCCGGCAGCTCGACTCCCGCTGTCCCGGGCACCCCGAGTACCGCTGGACCAGCGGGGTCGAGACCACCACCGGCCCCCTCGGCCAGGGCGTCGCCACCTCCGTCGGCATGGCGATGGCGGGCCGCTGGCTCGCCGCCCGGTACAACAAGGAGGACTTCGAGCTCTTCGACTACGACGTCTACGCGCTCGCCGGAGACGGCTGCATGATGGAGGGCGTCTCCTCCGAGGCCGCTTCCCTCGCCGGACACCACGGACTGTCCAACCTGTGCTGGATCTACGACTCCAACCGGGTGACGATCGAGGGCCATACCGGCATCACCTTCACCGAGGACGTCGCCGCCCGCTTCCTCGCCTACGGCTGGAACGTCACCACCGTCTCCGACGCCAACGACCTCGACGCCGCGGCACGCGCCTTCCACGCCTTCCATGCCGAGACCGAGCGCCCCACCCTCATCCTGGTGCACAGCCACATCGGCTACGGCTCCCCCGTGGAGGACTCCCCGAAGGCCCACGGTGCGCCGTTCGGGGCGGCGGGGGTACGGGAGACCAAACGCTTCCTCGGCATGCCGCCTGACGAGACCTTCCACATCCCCGACGGCGTGCGGGACTGGTTCGACCGGGGCATCGGCGCACGCGGAGCGGAGCTGCGCGGCGCGTGGGAGAAGCAGCTCGACGCCTACCGCGCCGCCTGGCCCGGCCTGGCCGACGAACTGGACCGCATCCAGCGCCGTGAACTGCCCGACGGCTGGGACGGCGACCTGCCCGACTTCCCCGCCGACCCCAAGGGGATCGCCAGCCGAGACTCCTCGGGACAGGTGCTCAACGCCCTCGCCCAGAAGGTGCCCTGGCTGCTCGGCGGCTCGGCCGACCTGTCGCCGTCGACCAAGACCCGCCTCACCTTCGGCGGCGCGGGCGACTTCCAGCCCGACGAGCCCTCCGGGCGCAACCTCCACCTCGGCATCCGCGAGCACGCGGCGGCGGCCGTCGCCAACGGCATGGCGCTGACCAAACTCCGCCCGTACTGGTCCGGATTCCTGATCTTCTCCGACTACGCCAAGGCGGCCATCCGGCTGTCGGCCCTGATGGAGATCCCCGTCATCCACGTCTTCACCCACGACTCCATCGGAGTGGGCGAGGACGGCCCCACCCACCAGCCCGTAGAGCAGCTCGCCGGACTGCGCGCCATGCCCGGTCTCCTCGTCTTCCGCCCCTGCGACGCGGGCGAGGTGACCGAGACCTGGCGGACCGTCACGGCACTGCGCCGCGAGCCGGCCGCGCTGGTCCTCTCCCGGCAGGCCCTGCCGACGCTCGACCGCTCGCGGCTCGCGCCCGCCTCCGGCCTGGCCCAAGGCGCGTACGTCCTCGCCGACGCGCCCGACGGGCAACCGGACGTCATCCTGCTGGCCACCGGCTCCGAAGTCTCCCTCGCGCTGTCCGCCCGCGAGGAACTCGCCGGAGACGGCATCGCCGCCAGGGTCGTCAGCATGCCCTGCTGGGAACTGTTCGACCGCCAGCCCAAGGAGTACCGGGACCGGGTGCTGCCGCCCGCCGTCACCGCTCGGGTGGGCGTCGAGCAGGCCTCTGCCTTCGGCTGGGACCGGTACGTGGGCGACCGGGGGATCGTCATCGGCATGCACACCTACGGCGCGTCGGCCCCGCTGAAGCATCTGCTGACCAAGTTCGGCTTCACTCCCGAGAGAGTCGCCCAGGCCGCACGCGAACTGGTCGCCGAGCGGCAGGGGGTGGCGGTGTGAAAGCGACCGAGACCCTGCGCGAGCACGGCCAGAGTCTGTGGCTCGACAACATCACCCGCGGCATGCTCGACTCGGGGAAGATCCAGCACTACATCGACGCGTACTCCGTCACCGGCCTCACCTCGAACCCGTCCATCTTCGACAAGGCCATCGCCTCCGGCGACTACGACAGCGCCATCGCGGAGCTGTCGGCGCGCGGACACTCCGGCGAGGAGCTGTTCTTTGAACTGGCCCTGGAAGACCTGCGCCGGGCGGCGGATCTGTTCCTGCCCGTCCACGACCGCACCGACGGCGTCGACGGCTGGGTCTCCCTGGAGGTGTCCCCCGACCTCGCCCACGACACCCGGGCGACTGTGCGGGCCGCGAAGGACCTGCATGCCCGCGCAGGCCGACGCAACCTCTTCATCAAGATCCCCGGCACCCCGGAAGGACTCCCGGCGATCACCGAGTGCATCGCCGCCGGCGTGCCCGTCAACGTCACCCTGCTGTTCTCCGCCGACCACTACCGCGCAGCCGCGAACGCCTTCCTCGAGGGGGCCGAGCGGCGTGTCGCGGCCGGTCTGGACCCAGCCGTCGGCTCGGTCGCCTCGGTTTTCATGTCCCGCTGGGACGTCGCCGTCGCCGACCGGGCGCCGCAGGAGCTCCAGGACCGGCTGGGGCTCGCCGTGGGGCTCGACGTCTACCGCGCCTACCGCACGCTGTCCGACTCCGACCGGGTGCGGCGCCTGCAGAACGCGGGCATGCGGATGCAGCGGCTCCTGTGGGCCAGCACCCGCACCAAGGACCCGGAAGCCCCCGACACGCTGTACGTCCACGGGCTGGCCGCGCCGTTCACCGTCAACACCATGCCCGACGCAACCCTGGAGGCCTTCCACGACCACGGAGAGGTCGACCGGCCCCTTCCGGCCGACGGCGGCGACTGCGACGAGACGCTCGGCCGGTTCGCCGCCGCGGGCGTCGACCTCCAGGCGCTCGCCTCCCGCCTCCAGAACGAGGGCGCGGCGTCCTTCGTCGCCTCCTGGCGTGACCTGATGGCCCGCATCACCGCACAGAGCTCCGCCCTCACCTGAGACCCGCAACCCGACGCGCCCCGACGCGAAAGCCCCACCCACCGACCAACGGGAGGCCGCCCATGACCACGGACACACCTATGCAGCTCGGCATGGTCGGGCTCGGCCGCATGGGCGCCAATCTCGTGCGCCGGCTGATGGGGGACGGCCACCGATGCGTCGTCCACGACCTCGATCCCGCCGCCGTGCAGAAGCTGGCAGACGAGGGCGCGACGCCCGCCTCCTCCATGGAGGCCCTCGTCGCCGAGCTGACCCCGCCCCGCGCCGTCTGGCTGATGGTGCCCGCCGGAGTCGTGCAGCCGGCGCTCGACCAGCTCGCCGGTCTGCTGCAGCCCGGCGACACCGTCATCGACGGCGGCAACTCCTACTACCGCGACGACATCGTCCGCGCCGCGCAACTCGCCGAACACGGCATCCACTACGTCGACTGCGGAACCTCCGGCGGCGTATGGGGGCTGGAGCGCGGCTACTGCCTGATGATCGGCGGCGAGGCGGAGGCCGTGACCCGGCTCGACCCGATCTTCAAGACCATCGCCCCCGGCGCGGACAGCGCCCCGGCCACCCCCGGCAGGACCCGTGCCGACGGGACGGCCCCCGACGGCTACCTCCACTGCGGGCCCAACGGCGCCGGCCACTTCGTCAAGATGGTCCACAACGGCGTCGAGTACGGGATGATGGCCGCCATCGCCGAAGGGCTCAGCATCATCGAGCACGCGGACGCAGGGCTGACCGGGCGCACCGTCGACGCCGAGACCGCGCCGCTGCGCGAACCCGAGGCGTACCAGTACGAGATCGATGTCGCCGAGGTCGCCGAGGTGTGGCGGCGCGGCTCCGTCGTCGGCTCCTGGCTGGTGGACCTCACCGCCGACGCGTTGGCGCGCTCACCGCGGCTCGACGAGTTCGCCGGCCGGGTGTCGGACTCCGGCGAAGGCCGCTGGACCGTGCTGGCCGCCGTCGACGAGAGCGTCCCCGCCCCCGTCATCAGCGCCGCCCTCGCGCAGCGCTATGAATCGCGCCGGCTGGGGGAGTTCACCGGCAAGGTGCTGTCCGCGATGCGCGGCGAGTTCGGCGGACACGCCGAGAAGGCGGGATGAGAGCATGAACACGGCCGACGCGACAGCGCACGACGACCCGGCGCCCGTCCCCGACGACCATGTGATCGTGCTGTTCGGCGCGACCGGGGACCTCGCCCGGCGCAAGCTGCTGCCGGGCCTCTTCCACCTTGCCAGGGCCGGACTGCTGCCGCGCCGCTACCGGATCGTCGGCACCGCGCCCGCCGAGTTCGCGCTCAGCGGCGACGCCTTCCGCGCCCACGCACACGACGCCGTCGCAGAGTTCGGACGGTCGGCTCCCGAAGGCGACGCCTGGGAGGCGTTCGCGCGGACGCTGTCCTTCGGCGCGGCCGACCCCGGCGCCGCCGAACCGCTCCTCGCCGCCGTGGCGGCGGCCGAACGCGAGCTCGGCCCGGACGCGCGGCGGCTGTTCCATCTCGCAGTGCCGCCCGCGGCCTTCACCTCCGTCGTGGAGCTTCTCGGCGCCACCGGACTGGCCGACGGCGCACGGCTGATCGTGGAGAAGCCCTTCGGCACCGACCTGGCGTCCGCCCGCGCCCTCAACGCCGCGGTCCACGCCGTCTTCGACGAGTCCCGCGTCTTCCGCATCGATCACTTCCTGGGCAAGGAGTCCGTCGACAACATCCTCGCCCTCCGCTTCGCCAACGGACTCTTCGAACCCGTCTGGAACCGCGACCACGTCAGCCATGTGCAGATCGACGTGCCGGAGAAGATCGGCATCGAGGGCCGGGCCGGGTTCTACGAAGGGACCGGCGCCTTCCGCGACATGGTGGTGACCCATCTCTTCCAGCTCCTCGGATTCGTGGCCATGGAACCGCCCGCCGTGCTCGCCGCCGCGCCCCTGAGGGACGAGAAGGAGAAGGTCTTCCAGAGCCTCCGGCCCCTGTCCCCGCAGAACGCCGTGCGCGGACAGTACAAGGGCTACCGGGACGAGCAGGGAGTGGACCCCCGCTCCGACACGGAGACCTACATCGCCCTGCGCGTCGAGATCGACAACTGGCGCTGGGCGGGCGTGCCCTTCTACCTCCGCTCGGGCAAGGCGCTGGCGCAGGGCCGGCACGTCGTCACGCTCGGCTTCCGGGAGCCCGCCCTGCGGATGTTCCGGCTCGCCGGCGGAGGCGACCCGGGCGTACGGAACAACGAGCTGGTGATCGACTTCGCCGACCCCGGCGCCATCGCCGCCCGTTTCCTGGTCAAGTCGCCCGGCCCTGCCATGCGCCTGAGCGAGCAGGAGATGCTCTTCAGCTACGCCGAGTCCTTCAACACCGTGCACGCGCTGGAGGGGTACGAGCGGCTTCTGCTGGACGCCATGCTCGGCGACCAGTCGCTGTTCACCCGCTCCGACGGGATCGAGCGGCTCTGGGAGGCGGCCGACCCGCTGCTCAAGGACCCGCCGCCGGTCGAGCCGTACGCCCCCGGCTCCTGGGGCCCGGCCGGCGCCGACCGGCTGATCGCCCCGCACCGCTGGGCGCTGCCGGACAGCCGGACCTGAGGCGCGCACGCCTGTCGGCAGGCCTGCCTCGGCTGCCGGCCCGCCGCCGTCATTCCAGTTCCCCGCGCGTGTCCAGCCAGTACAGCAGCACCAGCGCCGGCCCCACCAGCACCACGGCGATCACCGAGACGATCACCAGCCAGCGCATCGTCGCCTCCGCACCCGCCCCCTGGGCCACCGTCAGCGAGGTGGGCAGCAGATACGGGCGCTGCGCCAGCCCCCATGCGATGACCACCGCCCCCACGGCCCCCACCGCCGCCCCTCGGGTGATCTGCGTGCCCGCATCCCTCAGCAGCAGCCATGCGGCGCCGAGCGCGCACACCCCCGCGACGCACACGACCGCAAGCCCCGCCCCGTGCGTCAGCCCCCGGTGGACATAGGGCGCGTCGTCCCGGGTGAGGAAGACGCCGGCGAAGGCCAGCGCCGCGAGTGCGGCCAGCGCCAGCAGCGCCCGGCGGCGGAAGTACCCGACCAGATCCGGCGCGGCGAAGCGCCGGGCGTCCCCGGTGAGGAAGACCGCCCCGAGGAACGCCGCGGCCGCCACGGTCATCGCCCCGGCGAACAGCGACGTCGGGTTGGTCCACACCTCGGCGGAGGCCGGCTCGCCGGGCACGACCCGACCGGAGGCGACCGCCCCCACCGCGGTGCCGAGAAAGAACGGCGTCAGCAGCGACGAGACGGCGAAGGCGGCCCCGTACACACGCCGTTCTGCCAGTCGCCGCGTGGGCTTGCGCAGCGCGAAGCCCGCGCCGCGCAGCACCAGCCCCGCGACGGCGAGCAGCAGCGGCGCCCACAGGGCCGAGAAGACCGCCTGGAACATGACGGGGAAGCCGCTCCACATCACCACCAGGACGAAGACCAGCCACACGTTGTTGACCTCCCACACCGGGGCCATGGCATGGTCGATCAGCTGCCGGGGCCGCCGCCCCCGCTCGGCACCGCCCGCGACGAGGTCCCAGAAGCCGGCGCCGTAGTCGGCGCCTCCCCCGCAGGCGTAGGCCGCGACGGCGAGGACGAGGACCCAGGCCACCAGGTCATCGATCATCGGCTGCCTCCCTCGGCGCCTCGGGCCGCGGTCCGTACGGGATGGAGTGCTCGGGCCCCTCGCCGCCCCCGTGCGGCCCGCCCTCCCGCACCCCTGTGGTCTCGTCCTCCAGCCGCCACCGGGTGCGCATCCGCAGCAGGACGGCGACGAACGCCGCGAGCACCGCCGCATAGCCGACGACCACGATGCCGAACACCGCCCACAGCGTTGCCGCCGACTCGTCCGTGACCGCCTCGGAGACCCTCATATGCCCGTAGACGATCCACGGCTGCCGTCCCACCTCCGTGGTCACCCATCCGGCCTCCACCGAGATCAGCGAGGCGACGCCCGCGCAGGCCGCCGCCCGCAGGAACCAGCGCGACTTCGGCAGATCACGCCGTCGCCACCACGACCAGGCGAACCACAGGACCAGCACGATCAGCAGGCTGCCGAGCACCACCATGATGTCGAACGCGGTGTGCACGATGGTTGCCTGCGCGGTCGTCGGCCGGTCGGCCGCCGGAACCGAGGTCAGCCCCGTCACCTCGGTGCCGGGGGTGAACCCCGCCAGCACCGAGTCCAGTGAGGGGATCTTGATGCCGCCGGAGACCGAGCCGTCCTCGTTGAGCACGCCGAAGATGTACTCGGGGACATGGGTGTCGGTCTCCCACACCAGTTCCATGGCGGCGAACTTCACCGGCTGCTGGTGGTAGACGGAGCGCGCGATGAAGTCGCCCAGCACCAGCTGCACCGGGGTGAGCAAAGCACCCGCGGTGAACGGCACCAGAAAGCCCAGCCGGTGGTACCGGTCGCGCCGTCCGCGCAGCATCCCGGCCGCGTACACCCCGGCGACGACGAATGCCGCGGTCATGAACATCGCGACGACGAAGTGCCAGTACTCGGGCCCGAACATCGGGGTGAAGACCGCCTTGCGCACATCGACGCCGACCGGTTCGCCGTCCGCGCCGACGGTGAAGCCCCGGGGGGTGTTCATCCAGGAGTTCGCCGCGAGGATGCCGAACGCCCCGAGCAGCGCCACCAGCGGCAGCGGCAGCCCCAGGGCGAAGTGCGTCCACGGCTTCAGCCGGCGCCAGCCGTACAGATAGATCGAGATGAGGATGGCCTCCAGGAAGAACGCCCAGGCCTCCACCCCGAAGCCGAGGCCGAAGACATCGCCCCACCGCCCCATCAGCCCCGGCCACAGCAGGCCCAGTTCGAAGGAGAGGACGGTCCCGGTCACCACACCGACCGCGAACTGCACCGCCATCACCGCCGACCAGCGGCGGGCCAGCAGCCAGGCCGCCGGCTCCCCGGTCCGCAGTGCGCGCCAGTGCATCAGCAGGGTGATGAACGGGAGCGCCACACCCAGCGGCACCAGCAGAATGTGCGTCCCGAGGGTGAAGGCCATCAGCTCGCGGGCCGGGAGCAGCTGGGGCGGCGTCTGCGCCAGCAGTCCCCACCCTGACCATGCGTCCATATGTGGTCCTCCGGGCCGCCGTCACGTTCGCAGGCCAGCCAAACACCGGCGGCCGCGCGGCGGAGCGCCGACCGCACCGCGTTGGTCCGGATGGCACCGGCGACTCATCCGGCAGGGTTGCCCGCGGCGCGGCGGGGCGGGGACGCTGTGGCGGCGGTGCTCCGGGCCTCCTAGCCTCGGCGGCATGCTGGGGCTTCCGGACCATGTGCGCACCTGTCTGTTCGACCTCGACGGCGTCCTCACCCGCACCGCCGTGGTGCACGCCGCCGCCTGGAAGGAGATGTTCGACGCCTATCTGCGCGAGCGCGCCGACCGGGAGGGCGCCGTGTTCACTCCCTTCGACGCCGTCCACGACTACGACGCGTACGTCGACGGCCGCCCCCGCGCCGACGGTGTGCGCACCTTCCTCGCCTCGCGGGGCATCGAGCTGCCGGAGGGCGAGCCCGACGACCCGCCGGAGGCCGAGACGGTGACCGGCCTGGGCAGCCGGAAGAACGCGCTGGTCCTGCGCAAGATCCGCGAGGAGGGAGTGGCGGCGTACGACGGGTCGGTCGCCTATGTGCGGGCCGTGCGGGACGCGGGGCTGCGCCGCGCCGTGGTGTCGTCCAGCGCCAACTGCCGCGATGTGCTGGCCGCCGCGGGCATCGAGGACCTCTTCGACGAGCGGATCGACGGCGTCGTCGCGCGGGAGCAGCGGCTGCGCGGCAAGCCCGCCCCCGACACCTATCTGGCCGCGGCCCGCGCCCTGGACGCCGAGCCGGGGGCCGCCGCGGTGTTCGAGGACGCGCTGGCCGGCGTGGCGGCCGGACGCGCGGGAGGGTTCGGGCTCGTCGTCGGCGTCGACCGTACCGGACAGGCGGACGAGCTGCGGGCGCATGGCGCGGACGTGGTGGTGCGCGACCTCGCCGAGCTGATGGAACAGAGCTGAGGGAGGCCCGATGATCACTCATTCCAGCTATGTGGTCGAACCGTGGCGGCTGCGTGAGACGGAGCTGAGCCTCGACGTCCTGGCCCAGAGCGAGTCGGTGTTCGCCCTGTCCAACGGCCATGTCGGCTGGCGCGGCAACCTCGACGAGGGCGAGCCGCACGGACTGCCCGGGGCCTATCTCAACGGAGTCCACGAGACGCGCCCGCTGCCGTACGCCGAGGCGGGGTACGGCTATCCGGAGTCCGGCCAGACGATGATCAACGTCACCGACGGGAAGGTCATCCGGCTGCTGGTCGACGACCACCCCTGCGATCTGCGCTACGGCGAGCTCACGGCGCACGAGCGGGTGCTGGACTTCCGCACCGGCGTGCTGCACCGCACCGCCGAGTGGACCACCCCCGGCGGCCGGGCGGTGCGCATCACATCCAGCCGCCTGGTGTCCCTCACCCAGCGTGCCGTGGCCGCCGTCGTGTACGAGGTGACGCCGCTGGACGGTCCGGCCGCGGTGGCCGTGCAGTCCGAGCTGGTCGCCAACGAGCAGCTCCCGGACACCGGGGGAGATCCGAGGGTGGCGGCGGCGATCGGCTCCCCGCTGCGGCCGGAGGAGGACTTCGCCCAGGACACCCGGCTGCGGCTGGTGCACCGCACCGAGCGCAGCGGGCAGCGGGTGGGAGCGGCGGCCGACCATCTGATCGAGGGCCCCGAGGGAACCCTCTGGTCGTCCCAGAGCGAGCCGGACGTCAGCAGACTCACCGTCACCGCGACCCTCGAGCCGGGGCAGCGGCTGAGGCTGGTGAAGTTCGTGGCCTACGGATGGTCCGCCGAGCGGTCGCTGCCCGCCGTCCACGACCAGGTGGACGGGGCCGTCGCGGCGGCGCGCAGCACGGGCTGGGAGGGGCTCGTCGCGGAGCAGCGGGAGTATCTGGACCGCTTCTGGGCCTGCGCGGACGTCGAGGTGGGCGGCGACGCCCAGATCCAGCAGGCCGTGCGCTTCGCCCTGTTCCATGTGCTGCAGGCGGCGGCACGGGGCGAGGAGCGGGCCATCCCCGCCAAGGGCCTGACGGGCACCGGGTACGACGGCCACTCGTTCTGGGACATCGAGTCCTTCGTCCTTCCGGTGCTCACTTCCACGGCGCCGCAGACGGTGGCCTCGGTGCTGCGCTGGCGGCACGCGACCCTGCCCGCCGCACGGCAGCGTGCCCGGCAGCTCGGCCTCGCCGGTGCGGCGTTCCCCTGGCGGACCATCACCGGCGCGGAGTGCTCCGCCTACTGGCCGGCAGGCACTGCCGCCTTCCATGTGAACGCCGACATCGCCAATGCCGTCATCCGCTATGTGACCGCCACCGGCGACATGGAGTTCGCCCGGGGCCCGGGGCTCGAACTGCTCGTGGAGACCGCCCGGCTGTGGCGCTCGCTCGGCCACCACGACACCGAAGGCGTGTTCCATCTCGACGGCGTCACCGGGCCCGACGAGTACAGCGCAGTCACCCACGACAACCTCTACACCAATCTGATGGCCCGGCGGAATCTCGTCGCCGCCGCAGAGGCGGCCGTCCGCTACCCGGAGCGGGCGGCGGAACTCGGCGTCGACGACGAGGAGAGCGCCGCCTGGCGGGACGCCGCCGCCCGCATCGCGGTCCCCTACAACGCCGCGCTCGGCGTGCACGAGCAGTCGGAGGGCTTCACCCGTCTCCAGCACTGGGACTTTGACGCCACCTCGCCGGACCAGTATCCGCTGCTGCTGCACTTCCCGTACTTTGACCTGTACCGCAAGCAGGTCGTCAAACAGGCCGATCTGGTGCTCGCCATGCTGACCTGCCCGGACGCCTTCACCGCCGAGGAGAAGGCCCGCAACTTCGCCTACTACGAGCCGCTGACCGTGCGGGACTCCTCCCTCTCGGCCTGCTGCCAGGCCGTGCTCGCCGCCGAGACCGGGCATCTGCGGCTGGCCTACGCCTATCTGGGCGAGGCGGCCCTGATGGATCTGGAGAACCTGGAGCACAACACCCGGGACGGGCTGCACATGGCCTCCCTGGCGGGTACCTGGATCGCCCTGGTGATCGGGCTCGGCGGCATGCGCCACCACGACCGCCCCGACGGCGGACCAGGCGCCCTCGGCGACGGGGCGGACCCGACGGCGGCCGGGGCACGGCTCGGCTTCGCCCCCCGGCTGCCCGAGCCGCTGTCCCGGCTGGCGTTCACCGTTCTGGTGCGGGGCCGCCGGCTGCGTGTGGACATCCGGAGCTCCACCGTCCGCTACACCCTGGCGGAGGGCGGTCCGCTCCGGCTGCTGCACTACGGCGAGCCGGTCACCGTGACCCCGTCCGAGCCGGTGGAGCTCCCGGTGCCGCCGCCGGCGGAGGTCGCTGAGCCCGAGCAGCCGACGGGGCGGCGCCCGGCCGACCGGCTCGGACGCCTGGCCGCGGCCGGGTCGGACGCCGACGGGTGAGCGGCTGCGTCCGGCTGCGTTCGACACCGGGGGCCGAGCGGATCATCCTGGGAAAGAGGGACGGCGTCCACGCCGTCATGTGGCATCACGGAGGGCGGGTTCATGGACTGGTGGGTCTGGGTCATCGTCGTCCTGGCCGTGATCGCGGCCTGCGCCGTGGCTGTCGCGTCCGCGCAGGCGCGCCGACGCAAAGGCGGGGTGATCGCCCAGGGCCGTCCGCGGCGCAGGGGCAGGGGTGACAGGCGATGACGGAGCATCTGCTCGCACGGGAGATCACCGGAAAGCCGGTCGTCACCCTCGCCGGAGAGGACGTCGCCCAGGTCAAGGACATCGTCTTTGACCCCGTACGCGGAAGCGTGCGCTGTTTCACGCTCAGCGGCCGGGGCTTCTTCGCCGGGCCGCTCAAGCGCGCGCTGCTGTGGAGGAAGGTCCATGCCCTGGGGCCGGACGCGGTCATGATCCGCGATGCCGCGGCCATGGAAGAGGACGACGAGGCGGCACGCCGGGACGACACGGCGAAGGGAGGGGGGAACGTGCTGGGCGCGCAGATCATGACGGAGGGCGGCACCGCCCTCGGCAAGGTCACCGATGCGGTCCTCGCCACGGGCACCACCCCCCGCGTCGTCGGATACGAGATCGAGACCGCAGACCGCCGCCGGGCGCTGGTGCCCGTGATCAAGCCCGTCGCCGTGTCCGGAGAACTCGTCATCGTGCCCGATGCGACGGCCGACTTCAGCGCCGGCGACCTCGCCGGGCTGTCAGCCGCCGCGGCGGGGCTGCGGGACCGACTGGATCAGGAGAAGTGATGCTGCTCAGCCAGATCCTCGGGTTGGGGGTGGTCAGCGTGACCACCGCCGAGACCGTGGGCTCCGTCTCGGCGTGCACGGTCGCCGCGTCGCCGGCGCGGGTGACCGGTCTGCGCCTGAAGACACGCGGCCGCGGCGGCCACGTGCTCACCTGGGACAACATCCGGTCGGTCGGCGCGGACGCCGTCACCGTCCGCAGTCTCGACAAGATCGTCGCCGAGAAGGACGCCGAGGACGACGGCGCGACCGACAAGAGCCACGACCCGATGGGCAGGGCCGTGCTGACGGAGGCCGGGGCGTTCAGGGGCGCGGTCGCCGACATCGACTTCGACGAGGACGACGGCCGCATCCTGCGGCTCATCACGGACGACGAGGAGATCCCGGGCGAACGGCTGCTGGGTGCGGGGTCCTACGCGGTCGTGGTGTCCGCGCCCGACTGACGCCCCCCGGGCCCGCCGGGCGGGTCAGTAGCGCTCGATCAGCGTCGTGCCGCCGTAGCTGGACCCGGACCGGCCCAGCGTGGCGTCGAAGGCGCTCTTGCGGTCGCCGTTCTGGTCGTGCGCCTCGATGGCGTCGGAGACCGCCTCGCGCAGCGCCTTGTCGTCCCTGTCCATGCCGATTCCGTACGGCTCCTCGGTGAACGGGGTCCCGACGACCCGCAGTTCGCCGGGGCGCTGGGCGGCGTACCCCATGAGGATGGCGTCGTCCGTGGTGACGGCGTCGACCTTCTCGTCCAGCAGCTGCTCGACGCACTCGGTGTACTTCGCGGTCTCCACGGTCTTCGTGTCGTACTCCGGGCTCTTGATCTCCTTGAGGGCGGTGGAGCCCTTGACCGAGCAGACCGTCTTGCCCACCAGCGAGTAGGGGCCGCTGATCGACCGGTCGTCCTTGCGGACCAGCAGATCCGCGCCGGCCATGTAGTACGGGCCCGCGAACCCGACGCGCTTCTTGCGCTCGTCGTTGATCGTGTAGGTGCCGACATAGAGATCGACCTCGCCGCTCGTGATCGCGGCCTCCCGATTGCTCGAGTCGATCGTCCTGAACTCGATCTGGTCCGGGGAGAAGCCGAGGTCGGCGGCGATCATCTTGGCGACCTCGATGTCGAAGCCGGAGCGGTTGCCGTCGGCGTCCTCGTAGCCGAGGAACGGCTGGTCGTTCTTGGCGCCGACGACCAGCTTCCCGGCCTCCTGGGCGCGCTTCAGCACCGGTGAGTCGATCTCCACGTCCTGGGCCACCTTGTAGGCCGGCAGCCTGGGACCGTCCTGCCCTGCCGCACTGCTGCCGGACGGCTTGGCGTCGGCGCTCTCCGAGCTGCTGCACCCGCTCGCGGCGAGGACGACGGTGATGGCGGCGATCGCGGCGGTTGCCGCGGACTTGCAGGACTTCATGTGGGACATCCTTCATACGTGCGATCGCACGGTGGTGCGACAGCCCTGGCGAAATGCCCGTTATGGAGCTGTTCGTTCCGCCCGCTTGATTGGTGAAGAGACAGTAGGGACGCCGTCGAGCCGGCGTCAGCAAATCTGAGCGGAACTTGAGCATCACGGTCCGGCTACGGGCGGACATCTCCACCGAGAGCGGGCGGCCTGTTGCGGCCCCCGGCCCGACGGGTAAAGATCGAATAAAGAGCGCTTCGCGGGGGTTCCACCGGGTTCCCCGGCCGCGGGCGCTCCACGCCGGACACAGGGTGAGTGCGATGTCCCCACCGACGGGGCGTCCCGGCCGTCCGCCCGACGCCGCAGACCGCAGGAGCGGGCCGGGCCGCGTACACCGGGCCGCCCTCCTTCCCGGCGGCGATCCGGCGGACGGGGCCCGGCTCGCCGTCCCGGGCCTGCCGTCGGCCTTTGTCCGCAGGCAGCGCCTCACCCGGCGGCTCACCGCGGGAGCGGCCGGGCCCCTGGTGCTGATCACCGGCCCCGCGGGCGCGGGCAAGACCCTGCTCGCCGCCCACTGGGCGGCGTCGTCCGCCCCGCCCGCGCCGGTGGCCTGGCTGACGCTGGAGCCCGAGGACGATGCGCCGGGCGTGTTCTGGGCCGGTGTCCTCACCACCCTGGGCGGGAACGGGTCCGTACGCCCCGGAGCCGTCGGCAGCCCCGTACACGCCGACGAGGTGGACCCCTCCCTGCTGGCCAGGCTGGCCGCTCAGCTGAGCCGGCGCACCGAACCGGTCATCCTCGTGCTCGACGCATACGACCACATCAGCTCGCCGGAGGTCGCCGCCGGGCTCCAGTCGGTGCTGCGGCATGCCGCGCCCGGGCTCCGGCTCGTCCTGACCAGCCGCAGCGAGCCGCTCCTGCCGCTCCACCGCTACCGGGCAGCGAGCGAGATCACCGAGATCCGCGGCGCGGATCTGGCCTTCACCCCGGACGAGACGGCCCGGCTGCTGCGCGGCCACGGGCTGTCCCTGCCGGCCGACGCCGCCGACGCGCTCACCGCCCGCACCGAGGGCTGGGCCGCCGGGCTGAGGCTGAGCGCGCTGGCCGCACGGGACGCCGCGAACCCCGCGGGCTTCCTCGCCGGCTTCGAGGCGGGCCACAGCACGATCGCCGACTATCTGCTCGCCGAGGTTCTCGGAGCACAGCCCGAAGCCGTACAGGACCTGCTGCTGCGCACCAGCGTCCTGGACCGGACCTGCCCGGACCTGGCCGACGCGCTCACCGGACGCGGGGACGCCGAGGGAGTGCTCGCCGATCTGGCGCGGTCGAACGCCCTCGTCGAGCCGATCGGCCACGGCTGGTACCGGCACCATGCGCTCTTCGCGGAGATCCTCCGCGTCCACCTGCGGGCCAGACACCCCGGCCTGGACACCGAGCTGCACCGCCGTGCGGGACGCTGGCTGGGCGACGCGGGGCGGATCGACGAGGCGCTGCCCCACGCGGCGGCCGCGGGCGACTGGGAGTGGGCCGCGACCCGTTTCGTCGAGGACCTGGCCGTGGGCAGGCTGTTCACCGGCCTCGACGCCGACCGGCTGACGGGGCTGTTCTCCGCCATGCCGCCCGCCGTCCCGGGGCTCGCCGCCTGCCTGGTCCGCGCCGGGTGCGCACTGGCCCGCTACGACCTGCCCGGCGGCCTGGAGTGGCTGCGCGGGGCTTCCGGGGAGGAGGCCGCGGCCACGGCGTCGGCCGAGGCCCTGATCAGCCGGGCGTTCCTGTGGGCGCTGGCGGGACGGCTGACCGGGTCGGCCGGAACGGCGCGGACCGCCGTGTACGAGGTGGAGAGGGCCGCACTGCGGCTTCCCGAGGACCTGCGGGCCCGCCGCCCCGAGCTTTTCGCCCTGCCGCTCGCCGCCCTCGGCTCCGCTCTGCTGTGGGAACACCGCCTCGACGCCGCCCGGCAGACGCTGCACGACGCGGGTGGGGCGATCGACATCTCCGGGGCGGCCGAGGCCCCGGAGACGGTCCACCCCCGGTACGAGGCGCTCAGCCGGCTGGCCCTCGCCGACGTGCTGAGCGGTCTGCCGGGCCCCGCCCAGGCACATGCGCGACAGGCGCTCGCCGTGGCAGAACAGGGCGGCCTCGCCCCCCGCTCCCGTACCGGAGTGGCCCACCTCGTCCTCGCGGCCGTCGCCCTCGACCGCGACGACCCCGACGCCGCCCGGGGCGAGCTGGACCGCGCCGCCGAGTCGTCCGGCGCGCACCACGACCCCGTCGCGGCATCGGCGGCGGCCCTCTGGCGCTCCCGGCTGCTGCTCGCCGAGGGCGACCCCCTCGCGGCGCTCGCCGCCCTCGAAGGGGCCCGGCCGCCGGCGACCGCACATCCGTCCCCCTGGGTCTTCGACCACGCCGCGGTCGTCCGTTCCGCGGCGCTGCTGGCCCTGGACGATCCGCACGGCGCGGTCGGGGCACTCGGCGGAGTGTCCCCGCACGATCCGCTGTGCGCGGCCGCCTCCGCACGGGCCCGCCTCGCCGCAGGAGACGCCGATGCGGCGCTGGCGCTCCTTGACGCCCTGCCTCGGGGCGGCGGCCGGGACGCGGGTCCCGGCATCCGTGTGCGGCTGCTGCTGGCCCGGGCGGAGACGCTGGACCGCCTCGGCGATCCGGCCGGGGCCCGGAGCGTCCTCGCCCAGGCGCTCGCGGCGGCCCGCCCCGACCGGCTGCGTCTTCCGTTCCGCGAGTCCGGGCCGTCCCTGCGGCTGCTGCGTCGCCGCCCGGACCTTGCGTGGGCCCACGCCTGGCTCGGGCCGGCGATCCTCGGCGGGCTGCCCGCCCCCCATCAGGACGGGGACGCCGCGCCCCCCGTGCTGGAGCCGTTGAGCGAGCGGGAGCGGCAGGTGCTGGAGCGGGCGGCGCAGATGCTCTCCACACAGGAGATCGCCGACGAGCTCCATCTCTCGGTGAACACCGTCAAGACCCACCTCAAGAGCGTCCACCGCAAACTCTCCGCACGCCGCAGGGGCGAGGCGGTGCGGCGCGCCCGGGAACTCCGTCTGCTGTGACGGCTTGCGCTCCCTCGCGCGGCTCACCGGGGGTCACCTCGGCAGGGTGATGCCGGGGGAGGAGAGCCGGGGCGAGCATGGTCGTACCGGGGGGACGCAAGGACGGAAGAAGCGTGCGCATATGCGCTACGAGATCCGCATCGCCGGAGCCATGTCGGAGGTAACGCGCCATGAGGCGTTCCCCGAACTGGACAGCGCCGTCGTGCCGTCGCAGACGCTGCTGTTCGGCCAGGTGACCGACGACGCGCACCTGTTCGGCCTGCTGAGCCGCTGCCAGGCGTTGGGGCTGCGGGTCGTCGAACTCCGTCGGCTGCCCGAGTAAGGGGCCTCGCGAGATCGAGATCCGGGGCCGCGCGCGGGTTGCGAGAGATCACGCGCGAGTTACACGCGCGAGTTACGCGAGATGCTGGCCGCACGGGCGGCGGCGCACTCCGGACGGCGGGAGCGTGCTGTGCACGCTCCCGCCGTCCGGGCGCTCAGGCCCCGGAGTTCAGCCCGCCAGGACCCTCGTCTTGGCCCGCTCGTACTCCTCGGCCGTGAGGTCGCCCTGCTCGCGCAGACCGGCGAGCTTCGCCAGCTCGTCCGCATGGCCCGTGCCCGCGCCGCCGCCGGGCGGGCTCTCGGCGGCCTCCCGGACGTAGCTGCGGAAGGCTTCCTCTTGGCGCCGGGCGTGGCGCAACTCGCGCTCGCCCATGTCGCGGCCGCGGGCGACCAGATAGACGAAGACGCCCAGGAACGGCAGGAGGCATACGAAGACGGTCCAGCCCGTCTTGCCCCAGCCGCCCATGCTGTCGTCGCGGAAGATGTCGGCGATGATCCGGAACAGGAGCATCAGCCACAGGATCCAGATGAAGAACCACAGCATGGTCAGGAACAGGTTGAGGAGGGGAAAGTCGGTCATCGCGACCTCCTGCCGGTGGGAAGGGGGCGCCGACGGCCCCCGCGGAAGTTCAGCTGCCGGACGCCCCGCGACCGCTCAGGACTCTTCTGGCTTGTACACACACAGGGCCCAGATGATGAACCCGTACACCGCGATCAGCACGATCGACCAGAACGGGTAGTACGGGATCGTGAGGAAGTTGACGATGATCAGGATTCCGGCCAGGCCCACTGCCGCGACACGCGCCGCGACGGAACCCGCGAAGAGCCCGAGGCTCACCAGGATGGCGACGGCGCCGAGGATCAGCTGGAACCAGCCCCAACCCGTGAGGTCGAACTGGAAGACGTAGTCCGGCGTGGCCACGTAGATGTCGTCGTTTCCGATGGCCATGATGCCCCGGAAGAGGTCGAGCAGACCGCCGATGAACAGCATCACGGCCGCGAAGGCCACAAGGCCCCTGGCAGCCGCGGTGGCTTCCTCGGACCGGTGTCGAGTAGTGGTCGCCATGGCTCTCTCTTTCCTGACGAACCGTGCAGCGTGCGCTGCGGTACATCTCAGAGCATCCGCCCGGTGCGGCCCTTCGGCCTCACCCCCGGCGGGTGAGCTGCCCCCGCGGGCCCCCGGCGCGGTGTGCCGCACGGTCCGCAGCGCCCGGTACCCGGTACGCATGTCCGACGCCGGCTCATGGCGCGCCCCGACCGGCCGCGCAGCGGAGCGACGCCTGACAGTGAGGATGTGACGTGGTGACGCCGCTGGTGGGTCTGACCCCTCGCCTGACTGACGTCCCGCGGGGTGCGAACGCCGTGGAGACGAGGGCCCGGGCGCGGAAGCACCCGGCAGTCGAAGCAGCGGCGCGCGCCATGAGCCGGGACGGCGGGTGGGCGGGTGCTCGTCCGGCGACACGCCGTGACCGTCGTGCGTGACCGTCGTGCGTGACGACGAAGCGGGCCGCGGCCTCCCCGGCCGCGGCCCGCCTCTGCGTCCGCTCGTCAGTGCGTCAGCTCGCCGGTCACCGGCGCTCGACGAACTTCTTGCCGCGATACCCCTCGGCGGAGCACGACCGCTTCTCCGCAGCCGTCATCTTCCGCGTCTTGACGATCACCGCGTTGTTCTTGCCGTCCGCGCCGTTCTTGGCCGGACCGGTGATCGCGTCCCCGAAGAACCAGTAGTAGTGCCCCCACTTGGGGCTGTCGTAGTGGGTCTGCCAGGTGCCGTACACCTTCTGCATCACCTGAGCGCGGGATATCCAGCCCACCTCGCCCGGAGCGACGGTCATGCTCAGCGAGCTGCTCTCGGAGTGCGTGCTCGACCAGGTGTGGTTGTAGCTCGCCGTCACACTGAGGTCCACCAGGCCCGCGATCTTGCCGCCGGCGGTGACCGACACGCCGAAGGAGTCCGTCGAGCCCACCGAGTCGCTCCAGGTCATCGACTGGGTCGCGGGTGAAGTGCTGCAGTTGTAGAGGGAGTCGGACACCTGCCGGAACGAGCCGAGGTAGGCCTCGCCCAGCTTGGGGTCGTTGAAGGTGCACTTGCCCAGGCCGGAACGGCAGTCCGCCATCAGCAGCTCCCGGGTCGGCCCGTCGTCCGCCGCCGCGGGGGAGGCCGTGGCGGCCATCACGCCGAATGCAGCCGCCGCGAGGGCGAGCATCCTGCCGCCGCGCCTCAAGGGGTTCATCGTCATGCGGTACCTCTCGCACTGTGCTTGGGGGGCCGGCGAACTCCAGCCTGAAGCACGGGACTTGAGTGCCCCGAGGGCTGGTCGAGTGATCGCCGCCTGGTCCCTGCGAGACTCGCTTACCAGCCATCACAGCTACACCAAAGGAAGGTAAAGTTGTAGTTGATTCCGAAACCTGAAGGAGTCCTTCCAGTGATCTGACGCAACGTCAGAAAGCCTTCAGGGTACCAACGGAGTGGCGAGCTCCGCCCAGATGATCTTTCCTGCCGGGGTGTAGCGGGTACCCCACCGGTCGGCGATCTGCGCCACCAGAAACAGCCCGCGCCCGCCCTCGTCCATCGTCGCGGCGTACCGCAGATGCGGCGAGGTGCTGCTCCCGTCGGCCACCTCGCAGGTCAGCCCCTGGTCGTGCAGCAGCCGTACCCGGATCGGCGCCACGCCGTAGCGGATCGCGTTGGTGAGCAGCTCGCTGAGCAGCAGCTCCATGCTGAACGCCAGCTCGGCCAGCCCCCACTGCTGAAGCTTCTCGCCGACCGTGGCGCGCATCCCGGACACGGCGCTCGGCTCGCTCGGCACGTCCCACTCCGCAACCCGGTCCCGCCCCAGCACCCGCGTACGGGCGATGAGCAGCGCCACATCGTCCTTGGGCCGCTCGGGCAGCAGGGCCGCCAGCACCGCGCGGCAGCTCTCCTCCGGGGGCCGGTCCGGGTGGGTCAGGGCCTGCCGCAGCAGCTCGATGCCGACGTCGATGTCGCGGCTGCGGTCCTCGATCAGACCGTCCGTGTAGAACACCAGCTGGCTGCCCTCCGCCACGTCCAGCTCCGCCGCCTCGAACGGCATGCCGCCCAGACCCAGCGGCGGCCCGGCGGGCAGCTCGGGGAAGTCGACCCGGCCGTCGGGATGGACCAGGGCCGGCAGCGGATGCCCGGCCCGCGCCATGGTGCAGCGCGCCGCCACCGGGTCGTAGACCGCGTACAGGCAGGTCGCACCGGTCATCGCCCGGCCCTCGTCGCCCGTCGCCTCGGCCTCGTCCTGGTCGATGCGGCCGACCAGGTCGTCGAGGCGTCCGAGCAGCTCGTCGGGAGGCAGATCGAGCGTCGAGAAGTTGTGCACGGCGGTGCGCAGCCGACCCATCGTCGCCGCGGCGTGCAGCCCGTGTCCGACCACATCGCCCACCACCAGGCCCACCCGGCTTCCCGGCAGCGGAATCACATCGAACCAGTCGCCGCCCACGCCGGACTGCGCCGGCAGGTACCGGTGCGCCGTCTGGACCGCGCTGCGCTCGGGCAGCGCCCGCGGCAGCAGGCTGCGCTGCAGCGTCACCGCCATGGCGTGCTCGCGGGTGTAGCGGCGTGCGTTGTCGACGGAGACGGCGGCGCGGGCCACCAGCTCCTCGGCCAGCGACAGATCCTCGTCCTCGAACGGCCCCGGCTTCTCGGAGCGCCAGAAGTTGGCCACGCCCAGCACCACCCCGCGCGCCTGGAGCGGCACCGTGATCAGCGAGTGGATGCCGTACTCCACGATCTCCTTGGCCCGCTCGGGGTCCTGGGCCTGCCAGCCCGGCGCCCTGGACAGCTCCGGGACCAGCTCCGCCTGGCCGCTGCCCAGCCCGCGCGCCTGCGGTGTCGAGGCGACGAACTCGATCAGCCTGCCGCGCTCGTACAGCGGATGGTCGTCCCGGATGCCGTGGACGGCGGTACGGCGCATGCCCGCACGTGCACCGGGCTCCTCGCCCCGCAGGACGGGGTCGGCGAGGTCGACGGTGACGAAGTCCGCGAAGGCGGGGACGGCGACTTCCGTGAGCTCTTCCGCCGTCCGGGTGACATCGAGCGAAGTGCCGATGCCGACCCCGGCGTCGTACAGCAGCTTGAGGCGCTTGCGCGCCACCTCCGCGCGCCCGGCGAGCGCCTGGAGCTCCGTGGAGTCGCGGATCGTCGCCACCGTGCCCAGCGGCCCGCCGGGGCCGTCGGTGGTCCGCTGGTTCACCGCCAGCAGCCGGTCTCCCGCCAGTCGAACCTCGTCGGAGACCGCAAGTCCGGAGGCGAGCAGCTCCGCCATCGAGGGGTCGAGCCCCGGCAGATCCGCGATCCGGTGCCCCTCGGCGTCGGGACTCAGCTCCAGCAGCCGTTTGGCCTCGTCGTTCGCCAGCAGCAGCCGCCCGTCGCCGCCGACGATGAGCACCCCTTCGCGCACGGCGTGCAGCACCGCGTCGTGGTGCTCGTACATCCGGGTCATCTCCTCCGGACCCAGACCGTGCGTCTGCCGCTTGAGCCGTCTGGTCGCCAGCGCCGTGCCGGTCATCGCCACCGCCAGGCCCGCGGCCCCGGCGCCGAAGATCAGCGGAAGCTGCTCGTACACCTCCCCGGTTACGTTCTCGACCTTCATCCCCGCGGACACCAGCGCCACGACCGTGCCGTTCGGGGCCGTCACCGGCACCACGGCCTGGACCTCCTGGCCCAGCGGCCCGTCCACGCTCTCCAGCAGCACCTCTCCCTGGAGGGACGGCTCGATGGTGCCGACGAAGCGCTGCCCGATCCGCTCCGGCAGCGGATGCGAGTAGCGGATGCCCTCGGTGTTCATCACCACGATGAAGTCGACGCCCGCCGCCCGGCGCGCATCCTCCGCGAGCGGCTGGAGCACCTCGGAGGGGTCGGGGAGGTTCAGCGTCTCGATCAGCCCGGGGGAGTGCGCGAAGGTCTCCGCGACGGCCACGGACCGGTTCTTCGCCTCCGCGTCGGCGTCGGCACGGCTCTGCAGGAAGAGCGCCAGGATCGCACCCACGACCAGCAGGACCACGACCGCCACCTGGAGGACGAAGACCTGCCCGGCGACCGTCCGGGGGCGCACGCCGAAAAGTGACCGGGCCGACACGCCCCGGAGTCGGTCGAAGCGGCTGATCACATGCTCATTTGTAGCACCGGCCGAGGTTGCGGGCCACGGGCTTGCGCGATCTGCCCGCCGCGAAGGCCCCGAAAGTTTCCGGCCATCCGGGTGACCGCTGCGACACGGGACGAGGGCGCCGCGGCGCACTCATGGGCCGGGTCTACGGTCGACGCCACGCCCGGCCTGCTGCGAGGACGCACGGCGAGGCTGCGACCAGGCCCGAACACCGCGGCACGGGGAGGTGAAGGGTGGGGCGCACGACGGGACGGAGACGGCCGGCCGGCGGACGTGACGCCGGCACGGAGCCCGCGGCGGGCGAACGGTCCAGGCCACGGCGAGCCCGGCCGCGCACCGCACGGCGGCGGCTGCGCATCCTCACCGCGCTGCCCCTGCTGGCCGCGCTGCTCAGCTCCTGCGGCGGTGAGGACACCGGCCCGCCGACCCTGAACTGGTACAACTTCCCCGACGACTCCGGGGCGCTGCAGAGCGCGGCGGACAACTGCACCCGCGCGTCCGGCGGCCGCTACCGCATCGACTACAACAAACTGCCGCGCACCGCGGACGGGCAGCGCCAGCAGCTCGTGCGCCGGCTGGCCGCCGAGGACGACTCCATCGACATCATGGGCCTGGACGTGACCTGGGCCCCGGAGTTCGCCGAGGCCGGATGGATCCTGCCGTGGACCGGCGAGCAGCGCGCACGCGCCGTGGACGGCACCCTCGAGGTCCCGTTGCAGACCGGCACCTGGAAGGACCAGCTGTACGCCGTCCCGTACAACACCAACACCCAGCTCCTGTGGTACCGCAGCGACCTGGTGCCCGAACCCCCGCGCACCTGGTCCGAGATGCTGGACACGGCCCGCGAGCTGGCCGCCGAGGGCCGACCGCACTATGTGGAGATCCAGGGCGCCCAGTACGAGGGGCTCACGGTCTGGTTCAACACCCTCGTCGCCAGCGCGGGCGGCTCCATCCTCAACGCCGACGCCACCGCGCCCTCCCTCGGGCCGCCCGCCGTGGAGGCCGCCGCGGTCATGCGTGAACTGGCCACCTCACCCGCGGCCGACCCCTCCCTCCCCAACCAGATGGAGGACCAGAACC
The DNA here is from genome assembly GCF_029846775.1 of Streptomyces chengmaiensis. NCBI lineage: Bacteria > Bacillati > Actinomycetota > Actinomycetes > Kitasatosporales > Streptomycetaceae > Streptomyces > Streptomyces chengmaiensis. The sequence continues at coordinate 41,473 of NZ_JARWBG010000007.1, read as the reverse complement.
GGCTGGCGATGGAGTCCGGCACAGCCGCCTTTGAACTCAACTATCCCTTCGTCTATCCCTCGATGCAGGCCAACAATCCGGAACTGTTCCAGAACTTCCGCTGGGCGGCCTACCCCCGCGTGGACGCCGACCGGCCCGCCAGACCCACCATCGGCGGCATCGACCTGGCGATCGGCGCCTACTCCCGCCACCCCGACATGGCCTTCGAGGCGGCGCTGTGCCTGCGGAACCGGGAGAACCAGATCGCCGCCGCCGTCCAGGGCGGACTGCCACCCACCCTGGAAGCTCTCTACCACGATGCGGAATTCGTCGAGAACTACCCCTTCGCCGACGCCATCCTCCAGGCGCTCGAGCACGCCAGCGTCCGCCCGCAGACTCCGGCGTACCAGAACGTGTCCATCGTCATCTCCCACGCGCTGTCCCCGCCCTCGGCCATCGATCCGAGGCCCACCGTCGACGAGATCTCCGCCCAGATCGAGGACGCCCTGGAGTCGAAGGGGCTGATCCCATGAACCAACCGACCCTCGGCGCCCGGCAGACCGACGACACGGCGGACATCGCGTCCCGCAGGCTCTCCGAGGGAGCACGCCAGGAGCGACGCCTCGCCTGGCTGCTGTGCGCGCCCGCCGTCCTCGTCATGGCCGCCGTCACCGCCTACCCCATCGGCTATGCGGTCTATCTCTCTCTGCAACGCTATGACCTGCGCTTCCCCGGCCAGGCGGAGTTCGTGGGCCTCAGCAACTACGGGGCGGTCCTGTCCTCCCCGTTCTGGTGGGAGGCCTTCTGGGTGACGCTGTTCATCACCGCCGTCTCCGTCGCCGTGGAACTGGTCCTCGGCCTGGCACTCGCCCTGGTGATGCACCGCACCATCTTCGGCCGCGGCACCGTGCGCACCTCCATCCTGATCCCGTACGGCATCGTCACCGTCGTCGCAGCCTTCTCCTGGCAGTACGCCTGGACGCCCGGCACCGGCTATCTGGCCGCTCTGCTCCCGCCGGGCGAGGCCCCGCTGACGGAGCAGTGGCCCGCGATCGGCCTGATCATCCTCGCCGAGGTCTGGAAGACCACGCCCTTCATGGCGCTGCTGCTGCTCGCAGGCCTCGCCCTCGTTCCCGAGGAGACGCTGCGCGCCGCCATGGTCGACGGCGCCGGCGCCTGGCAGCGCTTCACCAAGGTCACCCTGCCGCTGATGAAACCGGCGATCCTGGTGGCGCTGCTCTTTCGAACCCTGGACGCCTTCCGCGTCTTCGACAGCATCTACGTGCTCACGGGAGGCGCTCACGGCACCGGCTCGGTGTCGATCCTGGGCTACGACAACCTGTTCACCGCGCTCAACCTCGGCATCGGCTCGGCGGTCTCCGTGCTCATCTTCCTATGCGTCGCGGTGATCGCCTTCGTCTTCGTCAAACTCTTCGGGGCGGCCGCCCCCGGATCGCAGCAGGGGGGACGCTGATGCCCAGTGCGCGGAAGCGGCGTATCACCGGGTGGACCGTCGCCAACATCGTGGTCGTCGCCTACGCCCTGTTCCCCGTCTGGTGGATCGCCGCGCTGTCCTTCAAGGCCCCCTCCACTCTGACCGACGGCAACTTCATCCCCACCAAGTGGACCTGGGAGAACTACCGCGGGATCTTCGAGACCTCCGAGTTCACCCGGGCCCTGATCAACTCCATCGGCATCGCGCTCATCGCCACGGCCATCGCCGTGGTGCTCGGCACCATGGCCGCCTACGCCGTGGCCCGGCTGCGCTTCCCCGGCAAACGGCTGCTGATCGGCGTGTCGCTGCTCATCGCGATGTTCCCGCCGATCTCGCTGGTGTCCCCGCTGTTCAACATCGAGCGGATCCTCGGGATCTTCGACACCTGGCCCGGACTGATCATCCCCTATATGACCTTCTCGCTGCCGCTGGCGATCTATACGCTGTCGGCGTTCTTCCGGGAGATCCCCTGGGACCTGGAGAAGGCCGCCAAGGTCGACGGGGCCACCCCCGCCCAGGCGTTCCGCCTGGTGATCGCACCGCTGGCCGCGCCCGGCGTGTTCACCACCGCGATCCTGGTCTTCATCTTCTGCTGGAACGACTTCCTCTTCGCGATCTCCCTGACCTCCACGGAGGCCGCACGCACGGTCCCGGCGGCGATCGCGTTCTTCACCGGAAGCAGCCAGTTCCAGCAGCCCACCGGCTCGATCGCCGCCGCCGCGGTGGTGATCACCGTGCCCATCGTCATCTTCGTCCTGCTGTTCCAGCGGCGCATCGTCGCCGGACTGACCTCCGGCGCCGTCAAAGGCTGACCCGCGCACTGGCCCCACGCTTTCAAGGAGCACCGACCGTGGCCGAGATCGTTCTCGAGGGCATCACCAAGCGGTACCCCGACGGCGCCCTTGCCGTACAGGACGTCAATCTCACCGTGGCGGACGGGGAGTTCGTCATCCTGGTCGGCCCCTCCGGCTGCGGCAAGTCCACCACCCTCAACATGATCGCCGGCCTGGAGGACATCACCGCCGGCACGCTCCGCATCGGCGACCAGGTCGTCAACGACAAGGCGCCCAAGGACCGGGACATCGCCATGGTCTTCCAGAGCTATGCCCTGTATCCGCATATGAGCGTGCGGGAGAACATGGGCTTCGCGCTGCGGCTCGCCAAGACCGACAAGGCCGTGGTGAAGGAGAAGGTGGAGGAGGCCGCCCGCATCCTCGACCTCACCGAGCACCTCGACCGCAAGCCGGCCAATCTCTCCGGCGGCCAGCGGCAGCGCGTCGCCATGGGACGCGCGATCGTACGCAGCCCCAAGGCGTTCCTGATGGACGAGCCGCTGTCCAACCTCGACGCCAAGCTGCGGGTGCAGATGCGCACCCAGATCTCCCGCCTTCAGCAGCGCCTGGGCACCACCACCGTGTATGTGACCCACGATCAGACCGAGGCGATGACGCTGGGCGACCGGGTCGTCGTGATGCGCGGCGGCGTCGTCCAGCAGGTCGGCACCCCGCAGCACCTCTACGACGAGCCGCGCAACCTCTTCGTCGCCGGGTTCATCGGATCGCCCGCCATGAACTTCCTCCACGCCACCCTGGAGGAGGACACCCTGCGCACGGCGATCGGCGCGCTCCCGCTCACCCCCGAGACCCGCCGGACCCTGGAGCGGCAGAGCGCGCCGCGCGACCTCATCGTGGGCCTGCGGCCCGAGGTGTTCGAGGACGCAGCCCTGGTCGACCCCGGAAGGGAAGGGCTCCGCTTCACCGCCACGGTGGAGGTGCTGGAGTCACTGGGCTCCGATGTGTACGCCCACTTCACCGAGGAGGGCTGGGAACCCGCGTCCGCCGCGGAACTGGACGAACTGGCCGCCGACTCGGGCGCGAGCGAAACCGGCGGCGCCGGCAACCAGATCGTCACCCGGCTGTCCACCGGCACCCGCATCCGGGAGGGAACCGAGGCGGACCTGTACGTGGACGTGTCGGGGATGCACGTCTTCAACCCGCAGACGGGCGTCAACCTCACCCACCGCGAGAACAGCGGGGGATGAGCCCGGGGCGCCAAGCGCTCCCACGGGGGTGCACATCCGCGCCGGACGGCCCGGATGCGCCGCACCTCCGCGCCCGCGGCCGCGTCGGACCGCGGGCGGCCGTCGAGAGCGTGCGGTCCCGCCGTGCCGGCCGCGCCCACACGGCGGAGCCACATGTCGACCCGGCCCCGCACCCCGTTGGGGCGCTGCGGCGTCGCGGGGCGAGGCCGCAGCGCCGGGGTGCGGGGCGAATGCGTGTGCCGGGGTGGCTGTTCGCGGCGTGAGGCCGCAGTGCCGGGGGCCGGCGCCGCCCCGCGTGCCGTCCCCCTCCCCGGAGGGGGTGCGGGGCGGAGCCCCGGTTTCGGGACGGGGATCCCCACGCCCTCGGGGCGTAGGGGCAGGGTGGGGAAGGGGGAGAAGCCCCGCGCCCTACGGACACCGGTAGACGAACCCCGCCGCGGCCGTCCGCCGCTCCGGCGAAACGATCCGCAGCTCCGCCTCCGCCCGGAAGTCCCCCGTGCCCTCGAACGACCACAGCAGATGCAGCCGCGTCTCCCGCTGTCCCCGTACCAGCCGCTCGGTCAGCTCGCCGGACGCCGTCCCGTCGTTGCGCACCCACCGGTACGTCAAGGTGCCGGGCCGTCCGTTGGTGGTGACCAGAGCCGTCACATCGGCGGTGCCGCCGCAGGACGGGCCCTGCGGGTCGGTCCGCACGGACACGTTCTGCACGGCGAGCGGAGCCCCGTACCGCTGCCATGCGAGGTAGCCGAGCACGGCGAGCAGGACCACCAGCGCCAGGGTGTAGCGGCGCAGGGCTGTGACGAGTCGGGAGGGGCGCGGGCGTTCGGGCGGCGGCGGGGGCTCGCCGCGCCAGAGGACGGCGGTGACGTCCCGGTCGCCCTGCGGGCGGACCGCGGCGGTGACGCCGGGGCCGAACCGGAGCACCGAACCCTCGACGCGGTCGGGTCGCACGGCCGGCCGTTCGACCCAGTGGCTGGCGAGCACGGTGGCGCTGTAGCTGTGCTCGACGCCGTCGGCCGCGGGCTGTTCGCCCTCCGGCGGGCCGCTCTGCGGCGGCCCGCTCTCCGGCTCGGGAGGTCTCATGAAGGCGGCGCGGGGGTCCTTCATCCGACCGGGCACTGCCTGGCCTGGAGCTGCTGCACGGACGAACCGTTCGCCGAAGCGGGCTCGGTGCGGGCGGCGACGCTCCAGTAGCAGCCCTTGCCCTGGAAGGTGTGGCTGATGGTGTACGCGCTGGCCCCGCTGTGTTCGAAGCTCTGGGCGGGTCCGTCGGGGATGCCCGCATCGCCCTTGGTGAACGCCGTGGCCCAGTCCACGGTGATCGTCACAGGGCCGGTGCCCCGGGTGCGGACCTCGACCGTCGCGGTGGCGGTGGCGGTGTCCCCGATCCGCCGCAGCGACGTGACGTACACGGAGACGACGGACACGGCCGGCGGGTCCGGGCGCTCCGGCGGATCGGGCGACACCGGGGGCTCAGGGCTGCCCGGAGGCGTGGGCGTCGTGGGCGGGCCCGGCGGGACCGGGGGCGTGAGGGAAGGCGACGGCGTCGGAGGCGGGGTCGGGGTGGGTGTTCCGGGCGGGGTGGCCGGGGTGAGGGAGGCTGCCGGAGACGGCGTCGGGGCCGTGCTCACCGAGGGAGAGCCGGACGGAACACCGTCCGGCGGCGAGGCCGTCGGCTCCTCTTGGGGTGACTGCGGCGACGCGCTGGTCGTCGCCACGGCCCGGACGGCCGTGTCCTGCGGCGCGTCGCCCGTGGCCTGCGCGGCGACGGACAGCACCACGCCCAGCACGAGCGCGAGCGCCGCGGCGAGCAGGCCCTGCTTGCCCGGCCAGAGCACACGCAGACCGTGCCCGTGGCCGAGCGATGTGGAGGCCAGGGCCGTGGTCCCGGCGGGCGGCGCGCCCGCCGAGGGGAACAGCAGCGGCAACAGCGCGGCGAGGGCGGCCAGTTTGCGCTGGCCGCGCTCCTCCCAGTCCGGGCCGTAGGCCGCGCAGGCCAGCTCCTCCAACTCGGCCACGAACGCCTCGGCGTTCTCCGGGCGCTCGTCCGGGGCCTTGGCCAGCCCCCGCCGGATCAGCGGACGCACCTCCTCGGGCGCGTCCTCCTCGGGGACGGGCGCGCTGGTGTGCGCCAGCGCCAGCTCGGCGAAGTTGTCTCCGGCGAACGGCTTGCGGCCCGTCACACACTCGAAGAACGTCGCCGTCGCGGCATAGACGTCGGCGGCCGGCGAGGCGGGCTCGCCGCTCCACTGCTCGGGCGCCATATACGCGGGAGTCCCGGCGACGCCGGGCGTCGTGCCGCGCCCCGCCGCGATGCCGAAGTCGACCAGCTTGGACGAGCCGTCCGCGGAGACCAGCACGTTCTCCGGCTTGTAGTCCCGGTGCACGACACCCGTTGAGTGCGCTGCCGCGAGCCCCAGCAGTGAACCCTTCAGCACGGTGAGAGCCGCCTCGGGCCCGGTGCTCCCCTCACGGGCCAGCAGCGCGCGCAGCGCCACCCCGTCGACCAGCTCCATGACGATGGCCGCGCCGTCCGGGGCCTCGACGTACTCGTACAGACGCACCACATGCGGTGAGTCGAGCCCGCCGAGCAGCCGGGCCTCGGCCCGGAACTCCTGGACGAACGCCTCGTCGCGCCGCATCCGCTCGTTGAGGTACTTGACGGCCACGGGGGTGCCGGTGGCGTCGTGCACGGCGAGCACGACGCGTCCGCTGCCGCCGGAGCCGAGCTCCCGGGTCTCGCTGTACCCCGGGACCGACCATGTGCTCATTTCGCTCCCTTGTCTCGGCTCGCTTCCCCCCGGACGCCGTCCGGGGGCCTCATGGGCGCTTCAGCGTCTGTCGACGGTCGATCGCGCTCGCCTGCCCTTTCCGCACAAGCTCCGCGCGTTCGCCCTCCCGACACCCGCGCGCCTCTTTGCCCCACTCGCCCGAACGGCCGGGCGCCAGGCTCTGCACCGGTAGGTGCGACAGGTGTGTCTCGCCACCACAGACACATTTCCGCCACACGGCGGTTCCCGTCAACGGCGACCGGCTCATGAGCGGTCCGGCGTTGGGCAGTCGGTGATCAGGCGGTGCAGCAGCTTCGCGGCCGCACGGCCGGAGGCCGGGTCGTTGAGGTGGGCATCGTACTCGGCCAGTTCCACCGCGCTGCCGCGCAGCCCGCCGCGTACGGCAGTGAACAGGGCTTCGTCCGCCCGAGGGTCGTGGATGCCGCCGGCCAGGTCGTCGGCGAGTTCGCAGAGGGTGAGGTCCAGCACGCCCGCGAACAGCCCCTGGCAGGCGAGGTCCTCCAGGGTGCGGCCGCCCGCGCCGCTGGCGTGGAAGACCAGCACCTCGTAGCCGAGCGCGGTGAGCTGCTCTCGTGCGGCGTCGACGCCCGGCGTGGTCACGCCCGCCATGCTGGCCGCGACCAGCGGTCTTCCGCCCGCGCCGAGTTCGGCGGGCACGAGGGCGCGTGAGGCCGCGGCGAATCCCTTGGCCATCCCCGCGGCGGCGTCCGCCGCGTTCGCCAGGATCGGCGCGGACACGCTGTTGATCCGGCTCGAAGCTCGGTGCGCCGTGGCCGGCTGTGCGCCCTGCTTTCACGCGGCGCGCGGTATCGCGCACGGCTCACCGCGCCCGCCGCCGACCGTGACGCTGAGCGACCGACCGGAGCGCATATGGGCCGACCGGCCCCAGGACGGGACTGAATGCCTCAAGACGGCGACACGGCGGCCGGACGAGCGTGAGAAGCGTACGAACGGCACTTCGCGGCCGTACGACCGCACCTCCCGGGAGATGACGTCATGACAACGAAGCGCGTGCTCGTGGCCTACGGCAGCAAGCACGGGGCCACCGCAGGCATTGCGGACGAGATCGGCAGGACCCTGCGCGACGACGGGTACGACACGGCCGTCCTTCCAGCCGGGGACGTCAAGGACGTCAGCGCCTACGACGCGGTCGTCCTCGGCAGTTCCCTCTACGCGGGACACTGGCACCGCGACGCCCGGCGCTGCGCCAAGCGCAACGCCGACGCGCTGCGGGAGCGGCCCGTGTGGCTGTTCAGCAGCGGTCCCGTCGACACCTCCGCCGACGAGCGGGACATCACGCCGGTCCCCGGCGCGGCCAAGGTCATGGAGCGCCTGCACGCCCGGGAGCACAAGACGTTCGGCGGCAGCGTGACCGAGGAGACGCCCGGCTGGATCGCACGCTCCATCGTGCGCCGGGGCAAGGGCGGAGACTTCCGCAACCCCGAGCGCATCCACGCCTGGGCGCACCACATCGGCGAGGCGCTCACCGAGGCTCCCTGACGGCATGGAGGCGGAGATGACCCGCACGCTGGAGTGGAAGGCAGGCGTCTACCTGTTCGAGGAGGACGGCAGGACGAAGGCGAAGGCCGTGCTCGACACGGGCGTCACCCGGCTCACGGGGCGCGGGGTCGCCCGCTGCAACCCCCAGGACGTCGATGTGCCGGAGATCGGCGACGAACTCGCGGTGAGCCGGGCGATGAGCGATCTGGCGGGCCAGCTGATGCGGATCGCCGACCGGGACCTGGAGGCGGTGGGGGCGGGGGAGGGCGGGCAGACGGCCCCGGACGCCGCGGAGCGGAAGGCGGACGCCCAGTACGGCTGGCCCGATGTCACGGCATAGGGCCACGCCCCCCATGTCGCGGGCATAGGGCCACGCCACCGGGCTGCTCGCGCGGCCGGTTCGCGAGGCCGCCCGGCTGTCCGTCCGCCTGCCGGCGGGCCGCCGAGGTCGCCGGCCGCCGAGGTCGCCGAAGCCGCCGAGGCGGCCGTCTGCCGCCGGGGCACGTCATATGACGTCATATGACGTCCAGCATCTCGCTCACCGGGCGGCGCGGCGTCTCCGGGCCCTGCGGTCCGTACCCCAGGCGCAGCACCATGTGCACATGGCCCATCGCGGACTGCGGATCCCGCACCGCCCAGCGCAGCTCGGGCCACTCCAGCGCCTGTGAGGTGAGGGAGGCGACCAGCCCGTCCAGGGTGGCCTGGAGCAGCACCCGCTCCATGGCCTGCCCCGCCCGCAGCCAGTCGGCCCTGGCATCGCCGGCCGTGCCCAGCAGCCCCAGACACGGGGCCTTCTCGAACACGGCGGAGGCGCGGCCGAGCGTCGGCCGCCGCCCGGCGAAGTCCCGCACCGGCGAGGTGACGTCCCATTGCCGCGGGCCGAGCGCATAGGCCGGGATGCCCTCGGCACGTTCGCCGCCCTCCGCCGCGTCCGTCCGGACCCAACGGGCGGTCTCCTCCCGCTTCGCCGGGTCGGCGGCCTCGCGGCCCTCGGCATCGTGCACCAGATCGAGCACCGACCGCACATGCCATGGGTCGGGGAAGACCAGCCGGGCCCCTTCGCGCACGGCACATCCGCTCAGCCCGTCGAGCAGGGCCTCGGGGATCTCCTCGTCGGTGAAGGGGAGCCGACTGGTGTGCCGCCGGCGGATCGCGGGGTACAGGGCGGCGGCATCGTCGCCGTCGGCGCGTACGGGCCGGACGAGCCGGACCTCGGCCGCCAGCCAGGGGTCGGCCGGATCGGGGAGCAGCTCGGTCTCCGGCTCAAAGCCCGCATGGGCGGCCGCTGTGCGCAGATTGAACAGCGCCGCCCCGCAGCCCAGGTGCAGACCGCGGTGGTCCGGGTCCGACCGCGGCATGGCCCGCTGAGGGTCGGCGCGCAGCTGCACCACGCCGCTGCGGCGCAGGAAGCGGAACCGCCACGGCTGTGCGTTGTGCATGGACGGGGCCCGGACCGCGTCCGCCACCAGGGCGGTCACCAGGGCTTCGTCGAGTGAGGGGACGGAGGGAGAAGACACGGGAGCCTCCTGACGGCGGCGTGGTCACTCATGGGCCACGACGGCCACGGGCGCGCCGCAGTGATGGATCACGGCGTGGGCGACATGGCCGATGTGGGCGCCGAGCGGGGACCTGCGGACACGGCGGCCGACGATGACGAGGTCGGCGTTGTCAGCCGCGTACACCAGCTCGCGGGCGGGCGGACCGATGACGGCGCGTTCGACGATATGCACCGAGGGGTACTTGAGCCGCCACGGCGTCAGCATGTCGCTCAGCGACTGGGCGACCGTACGGCCGACCTCCAACTGGACGCCGGGGTCGAGCACGGGCGCGTAACTGAAGACCGGCGGGAGCGTCCAGGCGTGCACCACACGCAGGGTGCAGCCCCGGTGCGCCGCCTCGTCGAAGGCGAAGGCCAGCAGCCGGTCGCAGGACTGGTGGATGTCCACGCCCAGCAGCACTTCGCCGTACGGGCCCGAGCGGTCGCGGCCCGGACCGCCCGCCCGCGCGTCGGCGGCCCGCACCAGCACGACCGGCCGCTCCGTGGCGCCGACCGCGGCCATGCCGACCGAGCCTACGAGGAAGCCCAGCACCGTGCCGAGGCCGCGGGAGCCGAGCACCAGCAGGTCCGCGTCCAACGCGTCCACGGCGAGGGCCGCGGCCGGCCTGCCGGTCAGCCGGCGGGTGCTGATCTCCAGCCCCGGGTGGCGTCGCCGCAGCTCCTCCGCCGCCTCGGTGAGGATGCCGTCGGCCCAGTCGCGCACCACGTCGGGCCGCACCAGCGGGGCGGCGGAACCGGCTGTGATCTCCTCGGCGTGCACCAGGCGCAGCACCGCCCGCCGCAGCAGCGCCTCCTCGGCGGCCCATTCGGCGGCGGCGAGGCTCTCCGGTGACCCGTCCAGGCCGGCGGCCACGTGGTGTGTCATGGTGCGGACCTCCTTTCGGCCGCCGGTGCGGCCGCACCCTCAGCCTCGCCGCCGCCCGTGCGGCGGCAGCAGGGGCCGAGGGTCCCGCCGCGGGACCGAACAGCCCCCTCTCCGAGCGCTTCGGCGCCTGCGGCCGCCCCGGTCACGACTTGAGCGGCGGCTGCGGCTGCGTGGACGGCGGTGTGGGCACGAGCGGCTGGGAGGCGGGATCGATGCCGCCCATGTCCAAGCGGAACGGCGGATACTCGTCCGTCATCAGGCTGGCGTACGCGGTCACCCGCAGCGTCCACCGGTTCAGTCCCATGATCAGGTCGAACAGATCCCGGGAGTACGCCGTGGTGACGGCGACGATCACGGCCGCGATGACCGCCAGCACCGAGATCAGTCCGCCGATCCACATGCGCGCCTGGTAGCCGCCCACGAAGAAGCCGACGACGATGTAGTGCGGAATGGCCAGCAGCCACCACTTCACCAGCACCAGGCCGCGCGACAGCCGCTCGGGATAGGCGATCTCCAGCCGCGCCGGGTAGCCGGGCTCCTCGCCCAGGCTGAAGGGCGGGTAGCGGTCGGTCGCGAGTGCGCCGTACGAGTAGAACGACACCCGCCAGGACCAGCGCAGCACACCGACGTTGAAGTCGAACAGCGGTCGCGGATACCTCTCGGTGAACAGGATCGCGAAGAAGGCGATGACGCTGACGACGAAGAACGCGATCCAGAGGAAGAACAGCACGATGTAGTGCGGGATCACCAGGATCCACTTCACCAGCCACAGCCAGCGCGAGAGGGGGGAGTCCAGCGCCGCGTCCACACGGACGGGCGGATAGACCGCGGGTGTCGAAGTCATCGCTTGCTCAGCTCCTTTGCCGGAAGACCTGGGAAGGTCACGGGTGTTCTCGGGTGAGACGGCCGCGCACCTCGTCGGTGAGCGCGGCCAGCCGGGGGGAGAAGACGGGCACGGGCGCTTTGGGCCCGCGGATGCGCCGTGCCGAGGCCGGCAGGGCGGCGAGGTCGGCCTCGAAGCGGGCCCGGGCGCCGTCGAGCGTGTCGGGGGGACCGGTCCTGCGCCCGTCCCGCATCACCGTGCGCAGCAGCGGCTCGGCGTCCTCGGGGGGCGGCTCGTCGTACAGCCCGATCACGTCGGCGCATCCGGGGCGGCGGAAGACCTGTTTGCGGCCCGGCGCGGTCACCTTCGCCGACGACAGCTTCATGACCGGCCGGCCGTCGTACGCGACGAGCTTGTAGGCCGCGTCGAGGTAGGGGGCGTCGGCGGCGACGCCCACCCGGGTGCCGACGGCGTAGACGTCGACCGGCGCGCCCGCCCGCACGAGGTCGTCGACGCCGTACTCGTCCAGGCCGCCGCTCACGATGATCCGCACATCGCCGAGCCCGGCGTCGTCCAGCATGCTCCGCGCCCGGCGCGCCAGCGCCCCCAGGTCGCCGCTGTCCAGCCGGACGGCGCACCCCGGACCGCGCCGCAGCTCCGCGAGGACCCGCGCGGCCACGGCGACGCCCGCCTCGGTGTCGTAGGTGTCGACCAGGAAGGTGACCGGGCCGGGGTGGGCGCGGGCGAACGCCCGGAACGCCTCCTCCTCGCCAGGGAACGCCTCGACGTAGGAGTGGGCCATCGTGCCGGAGGCGGGGATGCCCAGCCGCACGGCCGCCGCCACATTGCTGGTGCCCGCGAAGCCGGCCAGCGCGGACAGCCGGGCGGCCTGCAGCCCCGCCTGTGTGCCGTGTGTGCGCCGCAGGGAGAAGTCGATCAGCGGCTTCCCGGCGGCCGCCAGCACACAGCGCGCCGCCTTGGAGGCCACGCAGGTCTGGTGGCACACCTGGTTGAGCAGATACGTCTCGACGAGCTGGGCCTGCGGCAGCGGTGCGGTGACCTCCAGCAGCGGCTCGTCCGCGAAGACGAGCCGCCCTTCCCGAACCGCTCGAACCTCCCCGTCGAACTCCAGGCCGAGCAGCGGCTCCACATCCCCGACCGGCCGCTCCAGGGCCTCGGCGAAGTCCCTCACCTCCCGCGGACCGACCCGGAAGGCGGAGAGGTAGTCCAGTGCGGGCTCCAGCCCGGCGGCGACCAGAAAGCCCCGGCCGGCCGGCAGGTCCCGGACGAACAGGCTGAACGTGGCGTCCTGCCGCATGTCCTCGCGCACATACGACAGCGCCATGGTCACTTCGTACAGATCGGTGACGGTGACGTCGGACATCGTGCGCTCGCCGGTCCCTTCCGGGCACATTCGGATCACACCCTGTCTCACCAGAGTGGAGCGGAGGCGATCATTGCGCACAGGGGCCGTTCGGCCCCCCGCGGCACCCCGGAGGCCCTCACCGCGGGCGCACCGCGGTGCCACCGTGAGACAGACACCGAGGCGGCCCGAACGGAGACCGATGTGACGCCCTCCGCCGAACGGACCATGCCGCGTGCCGCCGGAGAGGGCGGCGGCCTCACCGACGCCGAGGCGGCGCGGCGGCTCGCGGAGCACGGACGCAACGAGGTGACGACCCGACGTTCCGTACCGCTGTACGCACGGATCGCCGCCCAGCTCCGCGATCCACTGATCATGGTGCTGCTCGGAGCGATCGCGCTGACGGTCGCCATCGGCGACCACGCCGACACGGTGGTCATCGCGCTGGTCGTCGTGGTGAACACCGCGGTCGGAGTGGTCCAGGAGATCCGGGCGGACAACGCCGTCGCCGCCCTGTCGGCGCTCTCCGCGCCCGCCGCGCGCGTGGTGCGGGGCGGAAGGCAGCGGGAGGCGCCGGCCGCGGAGGTGGTGCCCGGCGATGTGATCCTGCTGGGGGAGGGGGACATCGTCCCGGCCGACGCCCGGCTGACCGAGGCCTCGGCGCTGCTCGTGGACGAATCCATGCTGACCGGCGAGTCCGTGCCCGTGGACAAGGACCTCCGAGCGGAGGCCGGCGGCAGCGCGGAGGCGGCGACGCTCAGCGCGGGCACCGTGGTCGTCCGCGGCAGGGGCGTCGCGGACGTGACGGCCACCGGCGCGGACAGCGCGCTCGGCAGGATCGCCGCGCTGCTCGAAGGCAAGCAGGAGCCCTCGCCGCTGCAGCGCAGGCTCGCGGCGCTGGGCCGCGTCCTCGCGCTGGTCACCCTGGCGCTGTGCGCGGTGGTCTTCGGACTGGGACTGCTGCGGGGCCTGGGGTTGGGCACGATGTCGGTCACCGCCATCAGCCTCGCCGTGGCCGCCGTGCCCGAGTCGCTGCCCGCCGTCGTCACCCTGGCGCTCGCCCTGGGAGCGCGGCGGATGGCCGCCCGCCACGCGGTGGTGCGCCGGCTCCCGGCGGTGGAGACGCTGGGCTCCGTCACCATGCTGGCGACCGACAAGACGGGCACGCTCACCGAGGGCCGCATGGTCGTCCGGCACATCTGGACACCCGGCGTCGCCGTGGACGTCACCGGCGTCGGCTACGAGCCCGAGGGGGAGCTGCGGACCGGGGACCGGGCGGCCCGGCCCGGCGAGCTGGCCCCCGTCCGACGGCTGCTGACCGCCGCCGTACTGTGCAACGACGCCGCCCTGCGGCCGCCGGGCGAGCGGAACGGCGGCGCGGTGCGCTGGAGCGCTCTGGGCGACCCCACGGAGGCGGCGCTGCTCGCCGCGGCGGCCAAGGCCGGCTGCGACGAACCCGGCCGGCTGCGCCGGACGCACCCGAGAATCGCCGAGGAGCCCTTCGACAGCCTCCGCAAACGGATGACCACCCTGCACACCGCGCCGTCCGGCGAGATCCTGGTCTGCCTCAAGGGCGCGCCCGAAACCGTCCTCGACGCCTCCGTCCTCGACGACGGCCCCGCCCAGCTCGACCGGGCCGGGCAGGAGGCCGCCCGGCTCGCCGCCCTGGGCTACCGGGTGCTGGCCGTGGCCTCCGGGACGCGCCGCCGGGCGCCCGCCAGCGCGTCCGATGCGGAGAGGGGCCTGCGGCTGCTGGGGCTGGCCGCGATCAGCGATCCCCCCAAGCCCGCGGCGGCCGCCACGCTGGCGGCCTGCCGGTCCGCGGGCATCACACCCGTGATGGTGACCGGAGACCACCCCGCGACGGCCCGGGCGGTCGGCTCCGAGGTGGGGCTCCTGGGCGCCGACGGCCCCGACGGCGCGGCCGAACAGGTGGTCACCGGGCACGCCCTGGCCGCCGGCGAGGTCCCGGACGTCACCGCCGTACGGGTGTTCGCCAGGACCGACCCGCAGCAGAAGCTGGACATCGTCGAGGCCTGGCACACCCACGGCGACGTCACCGCGATGACGGGCGACGGGGTCAACGACGGCCCCGCGCTGCGCCGCGCGGACATCGGCGTGGCCATGGGCCGGCGGGGCACCGAAGTGGCCCGGCAGTCCGCCGATCTGGTGCTCACCGACGACGAGCTGTCCACCGTCGTGGCGGCCGTCGAGGAGGGGCGGCGCGTGTACGACAACATCCGCCGCTTCCTGCTCTACGGGCTGGCGGGCGGCGCCGCGGAGATCCTCATCATGCTCATCGGACCCGCGCTCGGGCTCACACTGCCGCTGCGGGCCGGACAGATCCTGTGGATCAATCTGCTGACCCACGGGCTCACCGGCGTTGCGATGGGCGCGGAGCCCGCCTCGCCGTCCGTGATGCGCCGTCCGCCGCGCCCGCCCGAGCAGCATGTGCTCGGCCACGGCCTGTGGCAGCGGGTGCTCTTCCTGGGGGCCGCGGTCACCGTGGTGTCGCTGGCGGCCGCGCTGGCGGTGCACGCCGTGGACGGCCCCTGGCAGAGCGTGCTGTTCCTGTCGCTGCTGGCGGCGCAGCTCGGGGTCGTCCTGGGACTGCGGTCGCCGCTGCTCACCCGGGACAACCTCTTCCTGCCGCTGTCGGTGCTCGCCTCGGCGGCCCTGGGAGCCGCCGCCGTGTATCTGCCCTTCCTGCGTTCGGTGCTGGAGACCGAGCCGCTGGGCTGGGCCGAGGCCGGTCTGGCCGCTGCCGTCGGCGCGGCGGGGTTCGCCCTCGCCCGGCTGACCGGACAGCCGTGGGTGCGCAGGCTTCTGGCTGCGGGCTGATGCGCGGGCCGGCGCACAGCCGGTTCAGGGCTCCTGCGACCGGCCTGAGTTGACAGGCCCTTAGGCGGCAGGCGCTTCGGCGTCAGGCGTTGTGCGTCAGGCATGCTCGCGGCTCTGCCGGCGGGCCGCCGCACCGCCGTGCTGCGCCGGTGCGTCGTCCTGCTGCTCCCCGTACACGGCGAAGGTCACCTCGGGCGGCGTCTCAAGGGTGTTCGTGACCGTGCAGCGCCCGGCCACGGCCTCAAGGGCCCTGACGCGTGAAGGCGGCAGATGCGGGGCGTCCACCCGGACTGCGATCGAGGCGACGCGGGCGGGACGGTCCGCGGCCGTGGTGTAGTCGGCGCGCACCCGGAGTCCGTCACGGCTGATGCCGTGCCGGTCGAGGAAGCGGCCCGCGTAGTGCGCGGTGCACGAGGCGACCGACGCCGCGAACAGCTCGACCGGGGAGGGGGCGGTGTCCGCGCCGCCGTCCTCGACCGGCTGATCGACCGTCACCACATGGCCGCGTACGCTCACCTCATAGGCGTCCCCGCAGATCGGGACGGCCTCGGCCCGGCCGGGCGGGCCCGGCGCGGGCGGCTCGACGGCCGCCGCGTGGAAGAGCAGCAGCCCGGCGATGCGGCGCGCCTCCTCGGGCGTCAGGGAGGCCCACACCTCACCGTGGTCATAGGGCTCCCAGGCGGTGTCCAGCACCACGCGCCCCATTCCGGGCGGCAACGGCTCATGGCCGAAGCGCGAGACGCTGATGGTGCGCCCGCACCGGGTGTGCACACGGCTGCCGCTCCCGGTCTGATCGCCCTGGGCCACGAGTCTCGACCTCCCCGGTCCGCCGGGTCCTGCCAGGGTTCGAGCCTGCGAGCCGGACGGCCGCGCGGAACAGGGCCGGGCGGGGGTCTTTCGGGGCCGGTCGGCCCTGGCGGGACCGGCGGCCGGGTGCTTTCCTGGATATGACGGAAAGGGCCCTCGAGAGGGCGCGGAGAAGCGGCGGCAGGTCGCGCACCGCGCAATCAGGATCCGCGAGAAGCGGATGGGCCCTTTCCGCCTGCCGGCCCTGCGGACGCCGTCCGCGGCTCGCCCCGCCTCCCGCCTCCCGCCTCCAGCCGACGGCACCGCCGAACGCCGACGGCAGTGCCGAACGGGTCCCCGAAAGGGACCGACCGCCCCAAGACCGCCCACCGCCGCCGGGGGACGGTGGGGGTACACCCCACAGGTGCGAGGAGGCGTCGGGATGACCGCGAAGACCAAGGGAGACACCCGCCTTTCCGAGCCTGGCGCACAGGCCGGACCGCATGCCCGCGTCGGCGACCGGATCGTGGTCGGCGGGCCTGCCGTGGGGGACGCCGGGCGCGACGGAGAGATCGTGGGCCTGCACCACGAGGACGGCACGCCGCCCTATGACGTGCGCTGGTCGGACACCGGGCGCGTGAGCATGTTCTTCCCCGGCCCGGACGCCCATGTCAGGCATCGCGGTCAAGAACACGGGAGGCAGTGAGAACGATGGCCCAGCCGCTTGTCGTGGGCGTCGACGGATCCGCACCCAGCCTTGACGCGCTGGACTGGGCGGTGGACGAGGCGATCCTGCACCGGGCGCCGCTGCGGATCGTCCACGCCTCGAGCCGGGAGCGGTTCGAGGGGCGTCAGCCCTCGTTCGACGTCCGGCGCGGCGCCGGACGGACCCTGACGGAGAACATCGCCGCCGTCGCGCTCGAACGGGCCAGGCAGCGGGCGGGCGACGTCTCGGAGACCGAGGTGACCAGCGAGATAGCGAGCGAGGACGCGGCCGATGCGCTGATCAGGCGGAGCCGCGACGCCCTCGCCGTGGTGGTCGGCAGCCGCGGCCGGGGTGAGCTCGCCGGGCTGCTGCTGGGCTCCACCGGGCTCTCCGTCGCCGCGCACGCGGAGGGCCCCGTCTTCGTCGTCCGCGGCGAACGCCCCCGCGACGGCGGCCGGGCAGGCGACGGCGTCGTGACGGTCGGCGTCGGCGACCCCGAGGAGGCGGCCGCGGCCCTCGACTTCGCGCTGAGCGAGGCGGAGCAGCGCGGCACGGCGGTCCGCGTCGTGCACGCCTGGCAGACCCCCTCCCTGGACCTGGCCGACCACCCGGAGTTCGCGGACGCGGAAACCGGCAGACGGCGCGCTGCGGAGGAGACCCGGCTGGAGGACGCGCTGACCTCGGCGGGCCGTCGCCGCCCCGGCGTGGTGCTGGAGCGCAGCACTGTGGAGGGCCATGCGCGTGACGCGCTGCTGAGGGCCGCGGCGGACGCCGCGCTGCTCGTCGTCGGCGCACGCCGCCGCGGTGGACACGTCGGCATGCAGCTCGGGCCGGTCAACCACGCCGTGCTGCACCACGCCGACTGCGCCGTCGCACTGGTCCCGCACCGCTGACCACGCCGTTCATGCCCCGCGCGGCCGCCGGACCCGTCGGCCGCCGCGCCGACTGCCCGCGCCGCATCGGGGCACTCTGAAAGCACCGGCGGCCGCACAGCAGGCCTTCAGGAGGTCGGACCATGTACTTCGAGGACCGTGTCGACGCCGGACGGCGGCTGGCCGCCCGGCTGGAGCACCTCAAGAGCCAGGATGTGATCGTGCTGGGGCTGCCCCGGGGCGGGGTTCCGGTCGCAGCCCAGGTCGCCTACGCGCTAGACGCCCCGCTGGACATCTGCCTGGTCCGCAAGCTGGGCGTGCCGTACCAGCCGGAGCTCGGCATGGGCGCGATCGGCGAGGACGGCGCACGCGTCATCAACGACGAGGTCATGGGCAGGGCGGGCGTCTCGCCGGCGGACCTCGCGAAGGTCGAGCGGCACGAGCGCGATGTGCTGTGGGAGCGTGCCCGCCGCTACCGGGGAGACCGCGCCCCCCTCGCGCTCGACGGCAGGACGGCCGTGGTGATCGACGACGGTGTGGCGACCGGCTCCACCGCGCTCGCCGCATGCCGGATCGTCCGGCAGCGCGGCGCCGCCCGCGTCGTGCTGGCCGTGCCCGTGGCCCCGCCCGGCTGGACCGACCGGCTCGGGGCGGCCGCGGACGAGCTGATCTGCCTGGACACCCCGCCCGGCTTCTACGCCATAGGGCAGTTCTACGCGGACTTCGATCAGACCAGCGACGAGGAGGTCCTCAGCTGCCTCGCCTCCGCCGAGAGGCGCTCGCGCGCACGCGGCGACCCGCACGGGCGCGCCGCACAGGGTACGGCCGGCGCCGCCGGGCCCGTGGACCGGGAGACCGACGTGGCCGCCGGACCCGTGCGGCTCCAGGGGCGTCTGACCGTCCCCGAGGGCGCTGTGGGAGTCGTGATGTTCGCCCACGGCAGCGGCAGCAGCCGGCACAGCCCGCGCAACCGGTTCGTCGCGGCGGGGCTGAACGAGGCCGGGCTCGGCACCCTGCTGTTCGACCTGCTCACCGAGCAGGAGGCGCACGACCGGGCCAAGGTCTTCGACACCCCGCTGCTGGGCCGCCGGCTGGCGGACGCCACGGCGTGGCTGCGCGAGCAGCCGGAGACGGAACGGCTGCCCGTCGGCTACTTCGGCGCCAGCACCGGCGCGGCCGCCGCCCTGTGGGCCGAGACGGAGACCGGGGCGCCGATCGCCGCGGTCGTCTCCCGCGGCGGAAGGCCGGATCTCGCCGGCGACCGGCTCCCGCTCGTCAGCGCCCCCACGCTGCTGATCGTCGGCGGCGAGGATGTGATGGTGCTCGACCTGAACCGGCAGGCGCAGGCCCGGCTCCGCTGTGAGAACCGGCTCGAGGTGGTGCCCGACGCCACACATCTGTTCGAGGAGCCCGGCACCCTCGAAGCGGTCACCGAGCTGGCCCGGAACTGGTTCACCGACCACTTCGCGGCGCTGCCGCACAGCGCGTCCGGACGGTGAGACCGGTGCCGGGCCGACGGCCCGGGTGCCGGGCCGACGGCCCGGCACCCGCAGCGCCCCACGGCGTACCCGCCGTGCCCCACGGCGTGTACGGCCCGGGCCCGTCAGGCGGTGTGCTTGATCTCGACGTGCCTGGCCTCGCGCTTCTCTTCGCCGAGACCGACGCTGACCGTCAGCATCCCGTCGGCGTACTCGGCCTGGACGTCGTCCTCCTTCGCACCCGCCGGCAGCGCCACGCTGCGGGTGAACGACCCGTAGCGGATCTCGCTGTGGGTCTTGTCGACCTCGCGCTCGGTGCGCTCCGCCTTGATGCTGAGCATGCCTTCCTCGACGGTGACGTCCAGGTCCTCGACGCCGACGCCGGGCAGCTCGGCCCGGACCACATAGCGGTCGTTCTCCATGTAGGCCTCGATGCGCACGGTGTAGAGATCGGCCATGGCCGGCATGGCGAACCGGGACGGGAACGCCTCGAACCACTCGGGCAGATCCGGGAACGGGAACCTCTGCTTGCGTGCCAGGGTCGCCATGATTCCTGCCTCCTCGACAGTGCTGAGCCGGACGCTGGGCTTCGGACACCTCCAGTGCAGCGCGCGCACCGGCGGCGCGCAGGGGCCGAACAGTCCGCATCAGGGGCCGAACGTCCCCCCGACACGCACCGTCCGCCCGACCTACGGTGCAGTGACCAGCTGTGGAGGAACCATGACTACTGCCAGTGAGAACCCTCCGGTCGTCTTCGGCGTCGACGCCCAGGAACCGGCCGACACCGCAGCGGACTACGCGGCGGACGAGGCCGTGCGCCGCAGAACCTCGTTGCGCCTGGTGCATGCGGTACTCCCGGTGACCCATCATGTGCGCGGCGTCGAGGAGTCGGCCCACCACAAAGCACTGCGCGAGCTGGGCGACGAGGCGCTCGACAAGGCCACGGCGCGCGCCCTGGAGCGCCACCCGGGCCTGGAGCTGTCGACGTACATCACGGACGCCACCCCCGCCCAGGTCCTGGTCCAGCAGTCGCGGCACGCCCGACTGGTCGTCGTGGGCTCACGGGGGCTGGGCAGGGTCGCCCAGCGGCTGAGCGCATACTCGGTGGCCGAACCGGTCAGCGCCCATGCGGCCTGCCCGGTCGCGGTCGTGCCCGAGGGAGAGCAGGCCGTCGAAGAGCCGCCGTATCTGGTGGCCGGCGTGGACGGCAGCCCTTCGGGGGCGGCGGCCCTCGACCACGCCCTGGAGGCGGCGGCCCTGCGCGGGGCCTCGGTCCGCGCCCTGTGGGTCTGGCAGCCGCCGCTGCTGTCCTTCCTGGACGACGAGCGCGCAGCGCTCGAGGAGTGCCGCACCCGGCTGGACGAGGCCGTCGCGGCCCGCGCACACGCCTGGCGCGAGGTGTCGGTGACCCACTCCGTCGTACGCGGCCACCCCGTCGACGTGCTGGCCGAGGAGTCGGGCCGGGCGCTGGCGCTGGTCGTCGGCCGCCGCGGCAGCGGAGGCTTCCGCGGCATGCTGCTCGGCTCCGTCCCGCACGGCCTGCTGCAGCGCGCGGAGTGCCCGGTGATCACCGTCCCCGCACCGGAGGGCGGGGACGAGACCTGACCCGACCGCCCCGCCGTCTGAGCCGTATTCCGCCGGAGGGGCGCCAAAGGGGCCGTCCGACGGACGTCACGGGGCCGACCGGCCCTGAGAATCCGGCGTCGCGCGGCGAAGACTGAAGAAGACGGCCGGTACGCGGGCCGTGAAGGCCACGCAGGCCACATGAGCAGCCGGAGTGAGGAGCCCACCGTGAACGAACGCGCAACCTTCTCCGCAGGAGCGGAAGCCCGCCGGGCCGCGGCAGCGGACCGGCCCGGGGCGACCCCTCACCACGACGCGCTGCTGCGCTATCTCGGCGCGGTCACCGCGGCCTCGGCACAGCAGGCCGCGCAGCGTACGCCGGTCCGTGCGGCGGAGCCCAAGCCCGCCGGGGAGCCCGGCGCGCAGCAGCCCCAGCAGCCGCCCGCCCCCGGTCCGCTCGAGGTCCGCGACGTCATGGACGTGCCCGCGCCCTCGGTTCCGGGGCAGTTGCGGTTCCCGGACATCGCCCGGGTGCTCAACCGGGAGCAGACGGGTCTGGTGGCCGTCGTCGACGAGGAGGACCGGGTGATGGGCGTGGTCTCGGCGTCCGATCTGCTCGCCAAGGCGGCGATCGCGGCGTCCGGACGGCGGCCGGCCCTCATCAGCCGCTCCAGGGAGCGCAGACTCCATGAGAAGGCCCGCGGGCAGACCGCGGAGACCTTGATGACCAGCCCCGCCATCACGGTGTACCCCGGCACGCCGGTCGCCGAGGCGGCATGGCTGGCCGCCCTGTCCCGCCTCAAGCGGATGCCGGTCACCGACCACGAGGGACGCCTGGTCGGCGTGGTGCACCGCGACGCGCTGCTCCAGGCGCTGCTGCGGAGCGACGACCAGATCCGCTGGGAGATCGAGAGCCAGATCCTCGCCGCGGACTTCCCGGCGGCCCGCGGCGACGTCACCGTCGCCGTCCGCGACGGGGTGGTCGAACTCGGCGGCCGTATGGCCGAGGCCGACGCCAAGCAGCTGATCGTGCGGATCGAGGACATCGACGATGTGATCGACGTCCGCAACCGCCTCGCCCCGGCGTGAGACGGAGGTCCGCCCCGTACGGGCCGCACGCCTCGTACCACAGGACAAGGGGCTCGTGATGAACCGACTGGACGGCAGGACCGCCCTCGTCACCGGCGGGGCCCGCGGCATCGGCGCGGGAATCGTGCGGCTGTTCGCCGACGAGGGCGCCTCGGTGCTCGTGGCCGACGTACTCGAGGAGCAAGGCGGGGAACTGGCCGCGAAGGCCGGCCCCGCGGTGGCGTTCCGGCGTCTCGACGTCACCAGCGAGAGCGACTGGGCCGACGCGGCGGCCGACGCGGAGGAACGTTTCGGCCCGGTGTCCCTGCTGGTCAACAACGCCGGCATCGTCACGATGGAGTCCATGGAGGACACCGAGCCGGAGACCTTCCGCCGGGTGCTCGACGTCAACCTCTACGGGCCGTGGCTCGGGATGCGCACCCTCGCCCCCTCGCTCCGGCGGGCCGGGGGCGGCGTCGTGCTCAATGTGTCGTCCATCGCGGGCATGACCGGCTACGCCAACATCGGAGGGTATGTGGCCAGCAAGTGGGGGCTGCGCGGGCTGACGAAGACCGCCGCCCTGGAACTCGCGCGCGACGGCGTCCGGGTGTGCTCGATCCACCCCGGACCGATCCGCACCCCGATGGTCGAGGGGATGGGCGACGAGATGGTGGCGGCCCAGCCGATCCCGCGCTTCGGCACCGTGGAGGAGGTGGCCCGTCTGGCCTTGTTCCTCGCCGCCGACGCCACGTACTGCACCGGTGCGGAGTTCGTCGTGGACGGCGGCGCCACCGCAGGCGCCATGATCCTCACCGACGAAGGCGAGTGACCGCCGGCACGCACGACGGCCGTGACCCGTGCGCACGAGGTGCGCCTCCCCTGAGCCGTGGAGCATGCTGGCACTGTGACCCGGTATCGCTCGGCCGGGCACACCCCGCCGAGTGCGAGCACGGCGTTGCCCGGCCGAGACAGCAGTGACAGCCGCGTCCCGGACGAACTGGCCCTGGTGCTCGCACAAGCCGCCGTAGGAGCGACCGAGGCCGTCGGCGGCTACGCGGGCGGCGTCTATCTGCGCTCGGGCACGCCGGGACTGCTGCGGCTCGCCGTGCTCGGCGGACTGCCGGGACCGCTGTTCCGGCCCTGGTGGCGGATGCACGCCAACCGGCCCTTCCCCGTGGCGGAGGCCTTCAGCACCGGGCACCCCGTCCACCTCGCCGACGCCGAGGAGGCGATGCGCCGCTTCCCGCAGCTCATGGCGGGGCTGCCCTTCCCCTTCGGTTCGCTGTACGCCCCCGTGTCCGCAGCCGAGGAGCGGTTCGGCGTGCTGGTGGTGCTGCGCGCCGCCACCCCCGGCAGACCCGTCGGACACGCCGACCGACGCCGTATGCAGATCGCGGCCCGCCGTCTGGGCGCAGGCCTCGCCGCGCTGCACGCCGACGGCATGGATATCGCCTGGAACGGCGAACCCGTCTGTGTCCAGTTGCCCGGCGCCGTCCTGCCCCCGGTCCGCGTCGGCCACCTCGAATGGGACCTCGACACCGGCGCGGTCACCGCCGACGACGGCGTCTGCGCCATCCTCGGCGTGGCTCCGGAGGCGTCTCCCGGCACCATCGACGCGCTCACCGGCGGGCTCGCGTCCGAGGACGTCTACGGGCTGTGGACGCTCGCTCGGCAGACCGCCGCCTCCGGCCGCCCCGTGGCACACACCATGCGGCTCCTCGGCCCGGACGGCCGACCGCACCGCATCGAACTGACGGGGCACGGCACCCGCCCGCCCTCCGGGCAGGGCGCCTCCGGCCGGCTCGTCGGCCGCCTCGTCGACCTGGGGGCCTCGCCGACGGTCGCCGACGCCACCGACCGCATGCCGCACGGCGTGCTCTCACTCGACCGGCTCGGCCGCATCACCTACCTCAACGACGAGGCCGAGACGCTGCTCGGCCGCCCGCGCGGCGAGCTGACCGGCAAGGTGCTGTGGGACGCCCTGCCCTGGTTCGCCCACCCCGCCTACGAGGAGCACTACCGGGCCGCCATGATCTCGCACGAGCCCGTCCACTTCATGGCCCGCAGCGACCCCGAGAGCTGGCTGTCCGTGTCGCTCTACCCCGGCCACGACGGACTGACCGCCATGCTCAACCAGACGGATCAGCCCGCCTATCTCCCCGCCTCCTCCGCCGCCCCCGGCACCGGACCGGGCTCGCCCGCCGACCGGGCCTCGGCGCTCTACCGCCCGGTCGCCCTGGCCATCGCCCTCACCGAAGCCGTCACCGCTCGCCAGGTCTCCGCCGTGGTCACCGAGGAGCTGCTGCCCGCCTTCGGCGGCCGCCAACTCGCGATCTACCTGCTGAGCGACCGCCGCCTCTACCTCGCCTGGGAGACCGGCTTCCCCCAGGGTTTCCTCGACCGCTTCGACGGCGTCGGACTCGACGCCCGGCTTCCCGGCGTCGAGACGCTCACCACCGGCCGCCCCATCTTCTTCGAATCCATGCAGCGCCTGGCCGACGCCTACCCCGGCATCCCCATGGACGCCAACATCGGCGCCCGCGCCTTTCTGCCGCTGATCGCCTCCGGTCGCCCCGTCGGCTCCTGCATCCTCGGCTTCGACCAGCCCCGCGGCTTCAGCCCCGAGGAACGCACCGTGCTCACCGCGCTGGCCGGGCTGATCGCCCAGGCCCTCCAGCGGGCCCGCCGGTACGACACCGAGGCCGCCCTCGCCCGCGGGCTCCAGGACGGCCTGCTGCCCCACCGGCTGCCCGCCGTCCGGCACGTCGACACCATCGGCCGCTATCTGCCCGGCACCCAGGGCATGGACGTCGGCGGCGACTGGTATGACGTCGTCGAGACCGAGCAGGGCCTCGCCCTGGTCATCGGAGACGTCCAGGGCCACGGCGTCGCAGCGGCGGCCACCATGGGGCAGCTCCGCAGCGCCGTGCACTCCTTCGCGCTCAGCGGACAGGAGCCGCGGGCCGTGATGAGCGGCGTCAACCGGCTGCTCATCGACCTCGACCCCGGCCAGTTCGCCAGTTGCTGCTATGTCGTCCTCGACCCGGAGAGCGGCCGGGCCCACGCGGTGCGGGCCGGACACCCACAGCCGCTGCTGCGCCGCCCCGACGGCCTCACCGAGGTCCTCGACCTGCCCGGCGGCGTGGTCCTCGGCGTCACCCCCGAAGCGTCCTACCCGGTCGAAGAGCTGCTGCTGGGGCCCGGCGACATGCTGGCCCTGTACACCGACGGGCTCGTCGAACAGCCCGGCGTCGACATCGACGTCGGCGTCGAACGGCTGCGTGCCACCATCGCCGCGGCCGCCGCGCTGTCGCTCGCCGAGACCGCCGACCGGGTGATCCGCGAGGCCCGGCAGTCCGCCGACCGACCCGACGACATCGCGCTGCTGCTCGCCGCGCGCTGGCGGGGCGAGGGCGCGGCGGACGACGAGGGGGGTGCGGCATGAGCACGGTCAACCCCGCCGAGGACGTCGCCGTGCACGGCCCCCTCGACATCACCCGGGCCGCCACGGCCGTACTCGACGCCGACGGCGTGATCGTCGGCTGGAGTCCGGCCGCCGAGCGGCTGCTCGGATACGAGCCCCGGGAGATCCTCGGACGCCCCGCCGGTGCGCTGCTGGCCTCCCACAACGCCCGCGGCGACGCCCTGGCCGACCTGCCCGCCGGAGCCCCCTACCACCGCCGGGTGCTGCAGCTGCGCCACCGCGACGGCCGCTCCCTGAGCATCGCGGCGGCCCGGCTCCCCCTCGCCCACCACGGCGCGGGCCCCACCCGGCTGCTCGCCCTGGCCGACGCGGAGGAGACCGAGCAGTGGGAGGCGCTGCAGTCCATGCTCAAGGGTCTGGCCACCCAGTCGCCCGTCGGCCTGGCCATCTACGACACCCGCCTCAAGGTGGTGTGGACCAACGCCGCCCTGTACGAGGAGATGGGCCCCGCCGACTACCACGGCATCGGCCCGGACGACATGGTCACCCACGGCGAGGTCCTCTCCGCCCGCCGCGCGGGCACCCTCGAGGAAGTCATGCGGGAGGTGCTCGCCACCGGCGAGCCGGTCATCGAACTCCACTACCGCGGCCGGCCGCCCGTCGACCCCGACCGCGACCACGTCTGGTCCTGCTCGTACTACCGGCTCCAGGACGCGTCCGGCGCCACCCTCGGCGTCTGCGAGGAGACGGTGGACATCACCGACCGCTATCTCGCGCAGCAGCGCCTCGATCTGCTCGTACGGGCCGGAGGGCGCGTCGGCACCACCCTGGACATGGACCGCACCGCCCAGGAGCTGTGCTCCGTCGCGGTCCCCGGCTTCGCCGACGAGGCCGCCGTCGACGTCCTCGAAGCCGTCCTGGACGGCGAGCTGCCCCCGCCCGGCCCGGTCCCGGCCACGGGTCTGGTGCGCGTGTGGGGCACGCACGGCCGTACGGCGTCCGCGCCCCCCGGCGGACGACCCCACGGCCGGGAGCGCGCCGCGTACCCGCCCGACGCACCGCAGGCACGCAGCCTGGCCACCGGCAGCCATGTGCTGGAACATCTGGGCGACGGCCCTGACGGCCCTGACGGCCCTGATGGCCCTGATGGCCCTGATGGCCCTGACGGCCCTGACGGCGCCGACCGCGCCTCCGGGGCCCCGGCGCCGGCGGCGTCCCAGCTGGCCGTGCCGCTGCGTGCCGAAGGCGTCACCCTCGGGGTGGTCACCTTCGCCCGGACCCGGCACCCCGACCCCTTCGACACCGCCGATCTGGCCGTCGCACACGAACTGGTGGCACGGACCGCCGTCTGTCTGGACAACGCCCGACGCTTCACCCGCGAGCACTCCGCCGCCCTGCTGCTCCAGCGCAGCCTGCTGCCGCGCCGGCTGCCCCGGCTCACCGCGGCCGAACTCGCCTACCGCTATCTGCCTGCGGACAGCAAGGCCGGGGTGGGCGGCGACTGGTTCGACGTCATCCCCCTGTCCGGCACCCGCGTGGCCCTTGTCGTCGGCGACGTCGTCGGCCACGGGCTGACGGCCGCCGCCACCATGGGGCGGCTGCGCACCAGCGTCCGCGCGCTGGCCCAGCTCGACCTCGCCCCCGACGAACTGCTGGCCCGCCTCGACGACCTCGTGGTGCAGACGGCCGACCACTCCGCGGAGGCCGGCGAGCCGCAGCCGACGTTCAGGGAGCAGCTCACCGAGGACGAAGCCGTCGGAGTCACCTGCCTGTACGCCGTCTACGACCCGGTCTCCGCGCTGTGCCGCATGGCGCGGGCCGGCCATCCGCCGCCCGCGGTCGTCGACCCCGAGTCCGGTGTCGTCGACTTCCCCGACGTGCCCGCGGGCCCGCCGCTCGGCCTGGGCGGTCTGCCGTTCGAGTCCATGGAGATGGAGCTCCCCGAGGGCAGCGTCCTCGCGCTGTTCACCGACGGTCTCGTCCGGGGCCGCGGCCGGGACCCCATGGCCGGCTTGGACGCGCTGCGCGGGACCCTCGGCGACGTCGCCGAGTCCCTCGAGACGCTGTGCGACCGCTGTGTGGCCCGGTTGCTGCCCGACGGCGCGGTCGACGACGACGCCGCCCTCCTGCTGGTGCGCACCCGCACCCTCGACCGGCGCCAGGTGGCCGTATGGGAGCTCGCCCCTGACCCCGAGGTCGTGGCCCTCGCCCGTGCAGAGGCCGGACGCCAGATCGGGGAGTGGGGTCTGGACGAGCATGTGTTCACCATCGAACTGGTGATCAGCGAGCTGGTCACCAACGCCATCCGGTACGCCGGGGGCCCCATCCAGGTGCGCCTCATCCGCGACCGCACACTGATCTGCGAGGTCTCCGACACCGGCCACACCTCGCCGCATCTGCGGCGCGCGGCCAGCGACGACGAAGGCGGCCGCGGTCTGTTCCTGATCGCCCAGCTCACCCAGCAGTGGGGCACCCGCTACACGCCGACCGGCAAGACCATCTGGGCCGAGCAGCAGCTGTAGGCGGCCGCGCGGGGTGGGCCGTACGGGTGCAGCATGGAAGGGAAGGGACACCCGGGACACCCCCTGGCACCCGTACGGCACACCGCGGAGGTGTTGGACCATGGCGAAGTACATGGACGTCCACCACGGCATGAAGGGCGTCACCGCCGAACAGGTCAAGGCGGCCCACGAGGCCGACCTCGCGATCGAGAAGGACGAGGGCGTGCACTTCGAGCGGGCCTGGGCCGACCCGGAGTCCGGGACGGTGTACTGCCTGTCCGAGGCGCCCTCGGCGGAGGCGGTGCAGCGCATCCACGAACGCACCGGACACAAGGCCGACGAGGTCCACCCGGTGCCGATCATCGTGTGAATCGCCTCCGGGCCCCCGCACGGCGTTCACACGGCGTTCAGACGAAGCCGGCCCCGGCCGCGGAGTTCAGACGAAGTTGACCCCGGCGCGGCCCAGCAGCGGATCGTCCGTCAACTGCCACAGCGGCACGGCGTAGTTGCCGAAGCCGTAGCGGCCGCCGAAGTGCAGACCGAGCACCCGGTGGTCGGTCAGGTCGAAGACCGGCGAGCCGCTGTTGCCGCCGAGAGTCGAGCAGTCGTGCTTCATCACGTTCTGCCCGGGGACGAGTTCGGTCGCGGTCCCGGGCTGGAGCCGTTTGACGTTGTAGACGTCCATGAAGATCCTGCGCATCGACTCGGGTTCGTTGCGCCGGCCGTCCCAGGCGGGGTAGCCCACGCAGTACACCGCACGCCCCGGGAGATCGGCCGGCGCGTCCGCCGCCACGGCGAGCGGCGTCGGCAGCGAGGTGCCGTTCACGGGCGGCGCGATCCGCAGCAGCGCCATGTCCGCCTCCGGGTGGATGCCCAGCACCTCGGTCACCGCGAACGTGGGCGAGGCGGTCCCCGGCAGCGTGCCGAACTCCTCGGCGAAGTCCAGCTCGGCGCTCACGCCCTGCTGGAAGGTCCACCCCGCGCCGTCCCCCCGGGCGAACTCCACCGCGACATGACGATTCGTCATGATCACATCGGCGCCGACGAGAAACCCGGTGCCCACCCAGTCCAGGTTCACATGGCCCGACACCTCCACCCGGCCGACGCGCGCCAGCGATGCGCGGATGGCGGCCCGGTGGTCCTCCAGGACCGCCCAGTCGCCCTGCTGCACCGGGAAGTCCCCGCCCTGCACCAGAATCGCGGGCCTGCCCTCGAGCAGCACGATGGCCTCGATGCCGAACGACTCGTCGTCGCCGATCTCGTCGGCCCGACCGGCGGCGAGCTTGTCCAGACCGCTCGCCCCCGCCTCCAGCACCCGTGCCCGCTCCAGCTCCGCGAAATGGGCGATCTGCCCTGCGGGCGCCTCGTCGGCGTGCAGCTGCCGGGAGGACTCGGGCACCTCCTGCAGCACCCGCTCCCGCACCCGCCGCGCGACCTCCCGCGGGTCCGCGAAGATCTCCTGGGGTGTCGCCGCGACCGGCGATCCGCTCTGCCTGACCATGGTCCTTGACCTCCTCATGTCCGACTCACCGCTGACTGCTCAGTTCCGCCGTGCCGCCCGGATCTCGGCGTGCACGTCCGGCGCGTGCTGCGCCAGATGCGCCAGCACCGCGCTGATCTGCGTTCCGACGTTGACGAACGCGGTGGTTCTGCCCTGGAAGGACACGTTCTCGACGCGCCGGGTGCCCCGGTGCAGCGCCACGACCTTCCAGTCGTCCGTCATGACGGGCGATCCGGAGGAGCCGCCGCGGGTGTCGGTGAAGTACCGCACATCGCGTTCGTCCGCCTCGTAGACGAGGTTGTTCCGCAGGGCGACCCGCTTCGGCAGCCCGCCCGGATGCTGAATGATGTTGACGGCGGCCACCTCGCCGGCGACGACCTTCAGCGGGGCCTCGGCCGGCGTCAGCGCCGGCCGCGACGCACCGGGGGCCAGCCGCAGCACCGCGTAGTCCAGTGCCGGGTCGGAGGCCGCCAGTTCGACGGCCGGCGTCTCCTCCGACCCGCTGTCCTCGCCCTCGTAGTCGAACCGGGCATGGGCGTGCCGCGCCTGGAGCGCCAGGTCGTCCGGCGCCGCGAGGACCCTGGCGCCGCCGCTGGACGTACGGGCGTTGACCACATGGTGGTTGGTGACCAGCAGCTCCGGGGTGATCAGCCAGCCCGTGCCCGCATGCGGATGGCCGCCCGGCTGCAACGGCGCCCCGCCCTCGTACGGGGGGACCCTGACGCGGGCGACGGCCGCGCCCGCCAGGTCGCCGCCCCGCAGAAACGCGAACGGGACCGTGTCGTCGCGGTGGATGACCTGCTCTTTGATCTCGGGAGTCTCCCGTCCCGCGAGCACATCGGGCTCTCCCCCCGCGTCCCGTGCGACATCGTCCAGCGCCCGTTGCAGCACGGCGGCGGGGCCCGCTTCCGCGGTCTGCGCCACGGCGTTGCGCAGCCAGATCTCCAACGGCACCGAGCCGTCGATCAGCCGCTCCACCCGGTTCATCTCCGTCAGATCCGAGTGGACCTGACGGCCCGGCGCGGCGTGCAGCGGCAGTGTGCCGCGGTACCTGGGCAGGATGCCGTCGAAGAGCAGCGGCCGCACCGAGGGGTCGGCAAGCCCGCTCTCCAGCGCCGCGTCGCGCACCCGCACGAGCTCCGCAGAGGACAGATATCCGGTCATGGCCCACCAGGCCCGGCCGGGCCGTCCCCTTCGCTCCCCGCGCACATCGCGGCCGCCACCCCGGCCGCGATCTCCCCGCTGTCGTCGGGCAGCGCCAGCAGCTGCCGCGCCAGATCGTCCAGCGTGCCCCGCTCGCGGGCCAGTCGCAGAATGTCCGTCACATCCGCCGGCGCCGTCCCTTCCGACCCCGCCTTGCCTTCCGGCGCTTCCGTCTCTTCCGGCCCCGCCGTCCGGTCCAGCGCCTCCATCAGGGGGCCCAGCAGCGCCGGCCGCGCCTCGACAGCCCGACGCACTCCGCCGCCCAGCAGCTCCAGCGCCTCATCGCCCTCGGGCAGCCCCACCAGACCCACCGCATGGTCGAGCGCGCCGGGGTCCTGCGGATAGACCTGGGAGGCGACCGCCCGGACCAGCGCCGGCTGACCGGCCAGTGCGGAGTCCGGCAGCGTCCGCAGCCGCCGGGCGAGCCTCGCGTCGGCCTCGCGGTCGCCCGCCGTGGCCCGGGCGGCCAGCCGCGCCCGCGCCAGCAGCGCCCCCATCGCCTCCAGGTCCTGGCCGAGGCTCACGGCGAGGTCCTCGGCCGCGCGCAGCCTGCGGTCCGCGGCCGTCGCCTCACCCGCCTCCTCGTCCAGGCGCGCCGCGAGCAGCAGCAACTCCAGCTGCCGCCCCGCGCAGCCCGCCTTCCCGGCCTCGGCCACGGCGTCCGAGGCCGCGGCACGCGCCTCGGCCCGCCGCCCCAGCCGGTTCAGGGTCTCCGCCCACAGCGAGTGCAGCGCACTGCACGGCGTCCACGGCCGGCGCTCGCCCAGCCGTACCAGGGCCTCCTCGGCGAAGCCCTGCGCAAGCAGATCCTCCACCTCGCGGGCCGCGATCCGCTCCCAGTCCTCCTGGTCCGCCTCGGCCAGCACCTTCCTCGGGGCCACGCCGCCGAGGTGCGCCGTGATCAGCCCCGCCGCACGCGGGTTCATCTCCTGCTGCGCCCCGACGAGGAGCCGCTCCACGCCCGGCAGCCACCGCTCCTCCACAGCTCGCGGGCTCTCGTTCAGCCGCAGCCGGTGGTAGATCTCCTCGGCGCGCGCCTGCACCCCGTCACGGGCCGCGTAGTAGGCAACGGCCCGCTGCTCGATGTCCCGCATCACGGCGGCGCGGTCGCTTCCGGACAGCCGCAGCATGATGGCGCGCACATCGGGACGGTGGCGTACGGCGTCGGGGCCCGCGGGCTCCACCAGGTCGATCCGGGCGAGCGCGTCGAACAGCCGCCGGGCGTCCTCGGGAGAGTCCACCCGCAGCCCGCACGGCACGGCCAGCACCTCCTGGATGATCTCGGGGGTGATCACCCGCAGCACCAGCCCCGGGTGGGCCAGCCTGCGCACCTCCTCGTCCGGGATGTGGTGCAGGATCCGCTCGTACAGCAGGCCCTGGACGAGCATCTGGTCGACGCGGCGGAAGAAGCGCCTCCGCCGTGCGGGCAGGCCGCCGATGAGTGTGTCCAGCCGCTCCCCGCGGTCCTGCGCCGACAAGGCGGCGCGGGCCGCCAGCTTGAGGCTGAGCGGATGGCCGCCGACCCGCTCCGCCAGCAGCCGCGCCGCCTCCGCGTCACGCACCCCGCAGGCCACCAGCAGCGCCACTGCGGAGTCCGGGTCCAGTTCGCCCAGGGCGATCTCCAGCGGCACCGCGGACTGTGCGGGATGCCCCACGGGAGCCCGGCCCGAGGCGATGACCCGCAGCCGCGGATAGGCCTGCCGGAGCGCCCCGAAGACCGCCCACATCCGGCCGAGGGCGGGGGAGGCGCGGTACTGGGCCTCCTCGAAGGAGTCCATCACAAGGACGAACGGCGGGTCGGCGGGCGCGACGGCCCGCCGCAGCAGTGCGGCGGTACGAGTGACCAGTTCGGTCTCCTCCTCGACGGCCGAGAGCTGGAACTGCTCGGAGGAGCGGCGCCCGGGACCGGCGCGCGTGGTGGCCAGCCCCCGCAGCTGGACGACCTGCTCCTGGCGCGCCCGCTGACTGCGGGCCGTGCGCCGGCACTCGTCCTCCAGCACGTCGAACGCTGCCCGGAACGCCGGGTACTGGATGCCGAGCTGGCGGGCCGACTCGGCGATGAGGGTGACCGGCTCGTGCACGGAGAGCGTGGGCCGTTCGAAGTCGATGTAGGTGAACGGAAAGCCGGGGGTGCGGCGGAGGCTGTCGAGGAGGAACGCGGCCAGCAGCGTGGACTTGCCGACCCCGCCCGGGCCGTGGATCACCAGCGGCGGGGAAGGGGCCCGCCCGGCGGCGCGGCCGTCCACAAAGCCGCGCAGTTCGCCCAGCTCGGCCTCGCGGCCCACGAACGGGTCGCGCAGCAGCCGCTCCAGGGGCTGCATCAGCCGGGCCCGCTCAAGCCGCGCCCGCACCCCGCCGACCTCCGGGAGCCCGCTCATGCCCGGGATGAGCCGCAGCCACAGCACCGCCTGGAGCAGATCGGCCAGCTGTTCGGCGTCGTCTCCCGGCGTGAGCTTCCCGCCGCGCAGCGCCGCCAGGCAGAGGTGCTCGGGGCCCGGCTCGTCCGGCAGTACGGCCAGGTTGCTCTCCAGCGCCCGCAGCGCCTCCCCGGGGCCGCTCAGCGAGCGCAGCGCCGTCTCCCGGACGCCGGGGAGCAGCGTCCACTCCACACGGTCCTGCGCACCGGTCGCCGTGCAGTCGTCCACCAGCTCCACCGCCGCACGCCCGTCGGGGCGTTCCTGGCCGGGCAGGGCGAGCCGCCGAGGATCGAAGCACGAGAGCAGACAGGCGGCCGCCCGGTAGCCGCGGCGGGTCCCGGAGACGGCCGGCTCGCGGGCGGCGGAGGCGCGCAGTTCCTCGCGCAGCCGCGCGCCGAACTCCGAACGCGCGCTCCCGCTGGCCTCAGAGGGACCGGTAGACACGGATCGCCCCCTCCGCCGCGGTGCAGATCCTGCGCATATAGCTCGCCCCGTCGCCGTCCTCTGCCTCCGCTGCGCGCAGCACTTCGTCGACGGCCTCGTCGACGAGTTCCCCGAGGGAGGCGTCCCGCAGGGCCCCCGAGGCGACGAAGGAGGGCGGGGACTCGTTGAAGTACTGGTCGAAGAAGCCGCGCAGGTCGTCGGGCTGGACGATCCGCGCCGTGTCCCAGCAGACGCTGCCGCGCACGTCGTAGGGCAGCTGACGCATCGTGGGGCCGTAGCCGAGCAGCACCAGGCGCGGGGCCGCGTCGCCCCGCACCGCGGCGTGCTCGTAGACGGCGAGGGCGAGCTGGCTGATCAGGTCCCAGACGTCGGAGCTGGCGTCGAGCTTGTCGCACTCGTCGAGTACCAGCCAGTAGCGCTCGTCCACGGCCGTCGCCCGGCCGACGATCCAGTGCACGGCGTCGTCGAGCGACGGCAGCAGGTCGTTGAGCTCGGTGGGATGGGGCGGGGCGAGCCCGGCCCGCGGGTCGGAGACGAAGCCTGCGAGACGTCGGATCACCTGGTCGGCGGTGGTGGTCGGCGACAGCGTCACCCGTGCGGGCCGGAAGCCGTGGTGCTGGCCGATGTGCCGGATCAGGGTGTACGTGTACGAGCGGCCGCTGTCCTGGGCGCCGTCGACCAGCAGCACCGATCGGTGCGGGTCCGAGACGAACGAACGCAGCGTCTCGCGCAGGTCCTGACGGTCGATGAAGACCTCCGCGCCGCCGCTGAGCACACTGGTGCGGAAGACGTCCTGCGAGCGGTGCGCCCGCAGGTCCTCCGCGAGCCGGTCCCGGAACGCGGCGGCCTTCGCCCCCTCCGGCAGCACGGAAAGCCGATCGTGCGCCGCGAGCGCCTCGAGCAGCCGCAGCTGGCCCTCGATGTCCCTGCACGCATGGCGCACCAGCGCCCGGGCGTTGTCCGCGCTGACTGCCGTGAGAGGGAGGGCGCCGATGAACTCCCGGGAGAAGCCGTGCTCGGCGAGCACGGCGTGCGGGGCGGGCGTGTCCAGCAGATACTGCTGTGCCCACATGGTGACGAGGTCCCACTCGGTGTCTGCCAGCGGCATAGCGCACCTACCCGGTCGCCCAGGGAAAGCAGGAGACGCGCCGACTCCTGTCTGTCATGTTTCCACCGGGTATGACCGGATGCAATTCGGCCATGGCGAACGGGCGTACGGCGAGCCGGCCCGCGCCCCTATGCGATGCGGGACCCCCATGCGGTCGGGCCGAACACCCGCCGGACCGGCTCCTGGACCCGGGCATGGCCGAGGTACTCGGAGATGCCGTGGTGGTTCCCGCTGTCGTTGGACACCAGCAGATCGGTGACCTTGTGGTCCGGCGCGTACTCGCCCCGCAGCGTATGGTCCATGGCCACCAAGTCACGCAGATCGGAGGCGTTGCACCAGGCCGAGACGCACGCCGGCACGGCGGGCCGCTGCTCCAGGCAGTCCTTGATCTCCGTGATGCCCAGCGGTGAGCCGACCGTCAGGAACAGCTCCACGTCCCGGCGCTGCTCGCGCAGCACCTCGTACGCGATGATGCTGCCGAGGCTGTGGCCGACGACCACCAGGGGGCCCGGCCCCGCGTCCGCCACCGTCTCCCGCACCACCGTGCGCATGGCCGCGCCGACGCCGCCGAAGAAGTACCCGTACACGTCCTTGAACGTGCGCTTGATCAGCAGCCGCAGCACCGCCTTGCGGGCCGGGCGGGGCAGCGGCAGCACCTCGGGCAGCGCGTCCGTCCCGCCCTCCGGCAGCCGGTCCTCCTCCTCGGCCGGCGCCAGTGTGTCCGCCAGATAGGTCATATCGCGCAGCCAGCCGCTCAGCGCGGCCGCCGTCTCCGGGCCCGCGACGCCCTCGCGGGGGACGCCGTCGGGCCCGGGCGTCTCCTGGCGCGCCTCGGCCAGGCACTCCTCGATGAAGTCCTCGGCGGACTCCACCGCTGTGAGCCCGGGAGTCTCCTCGATCCACTCCGGCTCGCCGTCCAGCGGATCGGCCCGGAAGTCGGGCAGCGGGGAGTCGTACCGGACCGGCGCCCAGTACGCCATGGCCGACCCCTCGCCCATGTCACGGCCGAACAGCGCCCGGTCCCACTGGGACTTGAGGAGTTCGCGCCGGACCTTGTTGCCGTTGCCGTGGACATAGACGATCCGGGGTCGCATTGCGCCTCCCACTGCCAAGGAGCGGACATCATCGGTGGTGGCAAAGGTGTTGTGCCCGATTACGAGCCGTTCATCACCATCTCCGCATAAGAGCGGAGGCGCTTCCAGCGCGTCTCGGGGGCGCGCGTCAGCGGCATCAGATCCGTCGCGGGCAGCGGGCCCAGATCAAGGCCGGTCAGCTCCGCCACATCCGACACCGGCACCTGGAAGGTGCGGAAGCCGCCCAGCGGCGGCGGCGCGCCCCGCTGCGCCCCCGCGAGCGCCCGCTCCGCGTCCCGGGTCAGATCCGGACTCTGGTCCAGCACATAGGCGGTGGAGGCGAGCTGACCCTCCTGCAGGAAGGCGGCCACCTTCCAGAAGCGCAGCGGCACCTGGACGCCCCGGTAGGGCGGGTCGGAGTCATGCAGCACCGGGCCGGTCAGCACGATCAGTCTGCGGTCGAACCGGGCCGCGTGCTCCAGGAGATGGTTCTCCAGGCCCTGCCACACCTTCTTGCCCTGGTTGAACACATCGGCCTGCGGGGCGGCGTTGGTGTAGTAGAAGGTGTCGTCGTCCGCGCGCAGCACGGCCGCGTGCGCGCCCCACACCGGATCGAGCCGGCGGACCAGATGCCCCTTGTCCAGGGAGTTGTTCTTGTACAGGGCGTCGCCCGCCTGCCACTCCCGCGGCACGCGCGGGTCGTACCGCCAGCCGTCGTGCCGCTCCGGCGGGTCCTTCGCCAGCCGCGCCCCGTCGATGCAGCAGGCGGTGGACGCCGCCAGCCTGCGGTCCGGCCGCAGCACCACGGTGAAGTGCGTATAGGGCAGGACCACCGGCTCGATGCCGGGGCCGACGGGCAGCGGCAGCGGCACCGCGGGGCCGAGGAAGCGCTCGTCGTACCCCGTGCGGTCGGCCAGGGAGGCCCCTGCCGCCGCGCCGACGCCTTCCGGAGCCCCCGAGGAGTCGGATGGGATCATGGTATGACCGGTACCGCGTCCGCGGGCCCGCTGTCGGCGGCCGCGGGGAAGCCACCCGAACAGCCGCGCGCCGTACGCATGATGCGGGCGGCGGCGGGTTCGGCGGCCAAGGGCCCGCGGAAGGCATCCGTGCGACGGACGCCGCCCGGAGAAAGGCAGGGACCCATGGCCGTCGGCCTCTCCCTCCACATCGGACTCAACACGGTCGACCCCGCGCAGTACGGCGGCTGGGACGGCGCGCTGGTCGCCTGCGAGAACGACGCCCGCGACATGGCGGCGCTGGCACGCGAGGCCGGGTTCTCCGACACGGTCCTCTTCGGCGCGGACGGCACCGCCGGCAATGTCACCGCGGAGCTGCGCAAGGCCGCGAGCCGGCTCAAGAGCGGCGACATCCTGCTGCTGAGCTACTCCGGACACGGCGGGCAGATCCCCAACGAGGTCGGCGGCGACGTCGAGCCCGACGCTCTGGACGAGACCCTGGTCCTGTACGACCGTCAGTTCCTCGACGACGAGGTGAACCGCGAACTGGCGCGGTTCACCGACGGGGTGCGCATCCTGGTGCTGCTGGACTGCTGCCACAGCGGCAGCGGCATCGAGGTCAGGGACGTGCTCACCCCCGAGGCCATGGAGAGCCAGTTCCAGACCCGCGACCCCGCCCGGGTCGAGGACCTCTCCCGGCTGATGCCGGTCTTCCGGCAGCAGCAGAGCTACGCCCGGGACAAGGACTTCTACCAGGAGCTCCAGCGGTCGTTCGCCGCGACGCGCGGCGGTCCGCAGAGCGAGAACGAGGCGAATGCGGTGCTCATCTCCGCCTGCCAGGACAATCAGCTCGCCTCCGACGGCCCGGTCAACGGCCGGTTCACCGGCACGCTGCTGGACGTGTGGGACAAGGGCGGCTTCCGGGGCGGGCACCGGGCCTTCCACCGGGCCGTCGTGCGGCGTATGCCGGCCACGCAGAGCCCGAACCTGTACTTTGCGGGCCGGCCGGGCGGCGCGTTCGTCGGCGAACGGCCCTTCACGGTGTGAGGCTCACGATGTGAGACCGCCCGGCGGGCCCGGCTCCGTCAGGCGGCGGTGTCGAAGGTGTAGAACGCGGTGTGGTCCAGCATGTCGGCCGGCGTCACATCGTTCCAGGGCCGCATCGTGTCGTCGAGGTCGACCACGTTCCGCGTACCGCCCCGGGGCAGATAGGAGGAGTCGGGGTGGAGCGCCTGCCAGTCGGCCCACAGCTTGTCCACGAACGCGTGGTGCAGCCAGAAGACGGGGTCGTTGGGAGAGACGCCGGTGGCCATCTGGCCGCCGACCCAGACGTGCACCCTGTTGTGCAGATTGACCCCGCGCCAGCCCTCCAGATGGTTGCGGAAGCCGTCCGAGGAGCTGTTCCAGGGCGCGGTGTCATATGTGGGCATCGCCAGCACGGAGTCCACCTCGGCGCGGGTGGGGAGCGTCAGCCCGCCGCCCGCGCCCAGCGAGCGCCGCAGATAGCCGCGTCCGTCGACCCGCACCCGTATCGGCCAGTTGCCGGAGCCGAAGGCGAACGGACCGTCCATCACCCGGCTGTCGCGGCTGCGGCCGGTGCCGCCGAGGAAGTCCGCCGCCCACAGCGACGAGCGGGCGGTGCGGTCCGCGGTCCAGTCCCAGTACGGCAGCGTGACCGAGGAGTCGATCGACTGCAGCGCCTGTTCGAACTGGAGGAGGAATCTGCGGTGCCACGGCAGGAACGACGGCGAGCGATGGCCGACGCGGTCGCCGAAGTCGGTGTCGCTCATGATGAACTCGTTGTGCGTGGTGACGAACGTGTCATAGCGGCCGCTGCGCTTCAGCTCGATGAGCGCGTCGACGAAGCGGCGCTTCTCATCGGCGGTCAGGGTGGCCTGGTTCTTGCGTACGGTCATGGACGTGCTGCTCCCCGATCGGGTCGTGCGGTGTGCGGTGTGCGGGTGTGGACGCTGCCCCTGACGGGTCAGGCCGGGAAGGGCGCGAGCGTCGAGCCCTGCAGCTCGACGACGGCAGCGCGGGCCACGGCCCGCGGGTTCGCGAAGGTCTCGTAGTGGTTGACCACGCTGATCCAGGTGCCGTCGGCGTTGCGCATCACATGCAGCTCGCGGCCGTCCACATGCACCTGGTAGCCGGCCGAGTGGTGGCCGCCGTGCGGGGAGCCGCCGCCGTGCGACGCGGGACGGCCCTGGATGCGGCGGCCCTCGTAGATCTCGTCGAAGGACTCCGGCATCGCGTCGTGGCCCGCGAGGGCCGGGTGGTCCCGGTGGCCGTCCCGGGCGCGGTCGGCGGAGGCGTGCGCGGCCCCGGCGAGGGCCAGCCCTCCGAAGACGCCGAGGGTGGCGCCCAGGGCGCTCCTGCGGGACAGAGAAGAAGTGGTTGACAACTCAACCTCCAAGTAGACGGCGGGAGTTCGGTGGTTCCGGCACGCCGACGGGCGTGCGAGACCGATGCCTACCTGGGGGTCGCCCGGCCGGGGAAATCCCCGGCGGACGGTTGGCTGCTATGCGGACATGTCCAGATACGCAGTGCAGGATTGAACAAAGTTGATCTTGCTGTGGGAACGCCTTCCTGGAGCGGGTGGAGAAAGATGTTTCGTTTGTATGGCGAATCTGTGAAGATTCTTTTGCTTGGGTGGGGAAAACGTGACCGGGGTCATGTCGCAAATCTGACCGAATAGCTACGACATGCCGGGACGCCGCATCGGCCGGACAC
This sequence comes from Streptomyces chengmaiensis, assembly GCF_029846775.1. Lineage (NCBI taxonomy): Bacteria > Bacillati > Actinomycetota > Actinomycetes > Kitasatosporales > Streptomycetaceae > Streptomyces > Streptomyces chengmaiensis. The sequence goes on along the minus strand of NZ_JARWBG010000007.1, from coordinate 2,383 downwards.
TGGGCATGCGGATCCGCGACGACCGGACCAGTGGACGAGCGGCGAGCAACGGAGCGAGCATGACGACCGGGCCTCCCCTGCTGAATGACCTGCCTGCGGAAGGCAGGCACCGGCTGCTGCAGCTCGCCGCGGAGACGTCCTTCCAGGCGGGCAGGCGCATCTTCGAGGAGGGGCGGCGCGCCGACCGCTTCTGGATCATCCGTACGGGCGCGGTCGACCTCGACCTCCATGTGCCGGGGCGGCGCGCCGTGGTGGTGGAGAAACTCGGGCCCGGCGAGTTGCTCGGCTGGTCCTGGCTGTTCCCGCCGCACCTGTGGCATCTGGGGGCGGAAGCCGTCAGCCCTGTGACGGCCTTCGAGTTCGACGCGGTCGCCGTACGGGACCTCTGCGACGACGACCCGGTGTTCGGCCTTGCCTTCACCCGCGCCGTCGCGCAGCTCATCGCCCACCGGCTGACTTCGGCGCGCACCCGGCTGCTCGACATGTACGGGCCGTCCGGAGCGGGCGGGCCTGGCCTCTAGCAGCGTGCCGGGCGGTTTCTGCCTGCTCCTTCCCCTGTGCCCTGGGGTGTGGGGGCCCGCCTCCGGAAACCGGCTCCGCCCCGGACCCCGGACGCCCTTCGGCCGTGTCCTCGAACTCCCCCCGACTCCGTTCGGGGGAGTTCGTCATGTCTTTCGCGGTCCGGCAAGAGGGCCGTTGGCCTCCGGGCCCCGGCATGTCTGTCGACCACCAAGGCGCGCCCCCCAGGGGGTTTCTCCACGGGATCCAGATGAGAGACGCCCCAACGGGGCTGAATCGGCGTTGTGTCCGATTCAGCCCCGCCTGCGCTCGAGGCGCGGGCTTGCACGGGGTTGGAGTCCCGCGCAAGCCCGTGGGGTGCGGGGTCCGGGGCGAAGCCCCGGTTTCGGGAAGGGGCGGGGCAGAGGACGAACCCGCCGGCCACGGCTACCGCGGCGCGCCGCACTGCCAGGAGTCACGGACCAGCGCGTGCTCGGCAGCGGCCAGGTGGACGGCGGCGGCGAGCCAGGCACGGGCGTATCCGTCGGAGCCGGAGCCGGAGCCGGAGCCGGCTGCCGTCGGGCGGCCGAAGGCGTCGCGCCGGCGGCGGCCCGCCTCGGCGGCAAGCTCCCCGGAGAGCGCCGCCGCCGTGTCGAACCCCGCCCTCCGCAGTACGACCGCACGGTGGCGTGCTTCCTCGCCGAGGCCCGCCTCGGCGACGGTACGGCGTCCCCCCGCGACAGCCAGCTCCACCAGACGGCGCACCCGCCACAGGGGCACGTCGGCCGTCGGAGCGGGACCGGATGACGCCTGCGGCGGGCCCGCCTCCCCGGAGGCGGGCAGATGGCCGCCCTGCAGCAGGTCGTAGCCCAGATCAGCACGGCCGAGCCAGGACGCGGGCAGCCGCAGCGTCCGCTCCGCACCCGGAACCGGGCCTACGGCCAGCGGACGCAGCGTGGCCGCCCGGGCGGCGTCCAGCCGGGCCACCACGCGTACCCGCAGCCCCGGACGGGCCGCCAGCCGCCGGAAGTTCGCGGAATGGGCCAGTTCCGGGTGGTCGTGCGCCGGCAGCAGCCGGATTGCCGAAGGCCCGCCGGGCCCGTCGCCGCAGGGCAGCTCGCGGGCGAGCAGGGCTCCTCCCTGGACGCCGGCGAGCTCCAGATCGCAGCCGAGGAGTTCGTCCGCTCCGTCCGCTCCGTCCGCTCCGTCCGCGCCGCTCAGGGGACCGTCCGCCAGCCGCGCGGCGACCGCGGCGTGCAGCGGCGTCGAGAACAGCGTGGCCAGGGGCTCCTCCGTCCAGGGAGCAGCGCCGAGCGGAGTGGCCCGCACCCGGCGGCCCGCGCCCAGCCGCCCGTCGGGGGAGACCGTGGCCCCCGCGACCAGCAGTCCGCTGCGGGCCAGCTCTGCATGGTCCAGCGCTCCGCCGCCCAGCGCGGCGGGGGCCGTGCCCGCCGCACGGGCCCGCCCCGGACGGCCCGGGCGGACATCGGCCAGGGTGAACCGGCGGCCGTCCGCTCCGATCAGATGGGTGACCACCCCGGCGTATCCGGTGGCGGTGAGCACCGGCTCGCGGCAGACGCCGTGGACCCGCAGTCCTCCCTCCGGCCGGTAGGCGCGGCGGGCGGTGCCGATCAACGCCGGGTCGTCCCCGGCCGCGGCCAGCGCACCCGACGTCAGCAGCAGCTCCCGGAAGGCGTCGGTGAGATCGGCCAGCCGGTGCCCCGGGTGCTTCTCCCGGGCGGCGCGCAGACCGCGCACCACCCGGAGCGCCGCCGCCTCGCAGCGGTGCAGCCCGGCCAGCCGTGCCGCATGCGCCGCCCGCAGCAGCTCGGCCTGGGCCGGGGCCCCCGCGCCCGGGGCCCCGCCGGAGAGCGCCGCGGCGGCG